>NZ_SMKU01000084.1 GCF_004349215.1 Actinomadura rubrisoli
CCCCTGGCCCGCCCATGCCGCCGATGTACGGCCCGCCGCCGCACCGCAAATCGAGCGCCGGCCTGCTGATCGGCCTGCTGGCCGGGGGCGTCGTCCTCGTCGTCGTGATCGCCGTCGTGGTGTTCGCGGTGTACATGGTGAACACCGACCACAAGCTGTCCACGCCGCCCTCGGCCGGAGGGATGAGCCGCGACACCGTCACCGAGGCCCGCGCCGTCAAGCAGGTCGAGACGCAGCGCGGGATCATCCAGCGGGCCAGCGAGTTCAAGATCTCGGACTTCGTGAGCGCGGTGTACGCGAGCGGCGAGCTGAAGTACCTGTTCGTCGGCGGCACGGGGAAGTTCGACGCGAAGAAGCTGCGCGTCCAGTTCGACTCCAGCGTCAACACCGAGGTCCAGGGCAAGCTCATCGCCTCCACCACCGAGGTCTTCGACAAGGGCCGCGACGGCAAGGCGGTGTGCACCTCGCTCATGACCCGCCCGGGGACGACCCCGTTCGCCGGCAGCACCCTCTGCGCGTGGGCGACCAGGACCTCCTTCGCCACGATCACGCCGCTCGCCGCCACGACGTCGCTGACGGGCACCCGTCCGGAGTACAGCTTCACGGGCGTCGCCGCGCAGATGCGCAAGATCCGCGGGGACGTGGAGGACTGACGCGGCGCCCCGCTCCGCACCTGCGCCCGGACGGCGCCGGGACCAGGGGGCGTTTCCCGCCGCGGTCGGGACACAGGTCACCTGACACCGGGTCGCCTCGCCCGCAAAGCTGAACGGTGAACGCCCGTGGCTTCCGGGGCGAGAGGAGATGGGACGGGATGCGAGCGGTACTGGCACGCGCCGCCGTGCTGGCCGGCGCGTTCGCGGCCGGCGCCGCGACGGCGCATGCCGCGACCATCCCGCACCTGCTGCGCCTCACCGCCGACCTGCAGCGATCCCGGGAGCGGATCCTCGCCAGCAGCGAGGAGGAGCGTCGGCGGCTGCGGCACGACCTGCACGACGAGCTGGGCCCGACCCTGGCGAGCCTCGCCATGTCGCTGGACGCCGCCCGCATCACGCTGGCGTGCGAGCCCGAGCGGATGGACCCGCTGCTCGCCGACGTGCGGGACCGGCTCGCCGTCGCCGTCGGGGAGATCCGCGAGCTGGCGCACGGCCTGCGCCCGCCCGCGCTGGACGACCTGGGCCTCGTCGCGGCCATCGAGTCGTTCGCCGAGGGCTGCTGCGAGCGGGTGGACGTCCGGTTCGACGGCGACCCGGCAGGGCTGCCCGCCGCGGTGGAGGTCGCCGCGTACCGGATCGTCCAAGAGGCCCTGACGAACGTCCGGCTGCACGCCCCGGACGGCACCGCGCTCGTCCTGCTGAGCCGCGACAGCGACCTGCACCTGATGGTGGCCGACACCGGGCCCGGCCTGCCCGACGCCTGGCGCAACGGCGCCCAGCCGCGGCCCCGCCGCGGCCTGGCGGCGATGAAGGAGTGGGCCGCCGAGCTCGGCGGCAGCTGCGCGATCACGTCCCGGACCGGCGGCGGCACCGTCGTCACGGCCCGGCTGCCGCTCGCCGGCGTCCAGGCCGCCGCCCGGTACCATCGGCCTTCGACCGGACGGACGGGACGAGCGATCGGAAGAATCGGCCGCACGTGACCGGCGAGGCCGAAGGGAGGCGGGGTAATGGGCACCGTGAGCAGAGACACCATCCGGGTGCTCATCACCGATGACCATCCCGTGTTCCGGCAGGGGCTGAAGGGGCTGCTGCAGGCGCTCGGCGTGGAGGTCGTCGGCGAGGCCGAGAGCGGCCCGGACGCGGTGCGGCTGGCGGCGGAGCTGCAACCGGACGTGGTCGTCATGGACCTGCACATGCCGGGCGGCAACGGCATCGAGGCCACCCGCACGATCACCCGGACGAGCCCGCGCATCGGCGTGCTGGTACTGACGATGTTCCGCGACGACGACTCGGTGTTCGCGGCGATGCGCGCGGGCGCCCGCGGCTACCTGCTGAAGGAGTCCGGGGCGGAGGAGATCGCGCGGGCGGTGCGGGCGGTCGCGGCGGGCGAGGCCATCTACGGGCCCGAGATCGCGCGCCGCGTGCTGACCTACTTCACGGACATGCCCGACCCGAGGCAGGCCGCGTTCCCGCAGCTCACCGAGCGGGAGCGGGAGGTGCTGGAGCTGATCGCGCAGGGTCGCAGCAACGCCGAGATCGCCGCGACGCTGTTCCTCAGCCAGAAGACCGTCCGCAACCACGTCTCGAACATCTTCATGAAGCTGCACGTCGCCGACCGCGCCCAGGCCATCGTCCTGGCCCGCGAGGCCGGCCTCGGCGAGTCCAGCCCCCGCTAGAACGATCGCCGGAGACGGCGAAGCGCCCCCGGCCGGGCCGGGGGCGCTTCGCCGTCTCCGCCTGTGTCAGGCCGACTTCTCGCGGGGTTCGCGCTTGGTGCGCTCGCGCGGGACGAGCGTCGGGTTGACGTGCTCCAGGACGGCCTCGCGCGTGATCACGACGCGCGCCACGTCGTGGCGGCTCGGAACCTCGTACATCACCGACAGGAGCACCTCCTCCATGATCGCGCGCAGGCCGCGGGCGCCCGTGCCGCGCAGGATCGCCTGGTCGGCGATCGCCTCCAGGGCGTCGGAGGTGAACTCCAGGTCGACCCCGTCCAGCTCGAAGAGGCGGTGGTACTGGCGCACCAGCGCGTTCTTCGGCTCGGTGAGGATGTTGATCAGGGCCTCGCGGTCCAGGTTGTGGACGGAGGTGATCGAGGGGAGCCGGCCGATGAACTCGGGGATCATCCCGAACTTCAGCAGGTCCTCGGGCATCACGTCGCCCAGCACGGCCGAGGCGTCCTCGAAGTCGGACTTGGAGCGGATCTGGGCGCCGAAGCCCATCCCCTGCTTGCCCACCCGCGACTCGACGATCTTCTCCAGGCCGGCGAAGGCGCCACCGCAGATGAACAGCACGTTCGTGGTGTCGATCTGGATGAACTCCTGGTGGGGGTGCTTGCGGCCGCCCTGCGGCGGGACGCTCGCGGTGGTGCCCTCCAGGATCTTCAGCAGGGCCTGCTGGACGCCCTCCCCCGACACGTCCCGCGTGATCGACGGGTTCTCGCTCTTGCGAGCGATCTTGTCGACCTCGTCGATGTAGATGATCCCGGTCTCGGCCTTCTTGACGTCGTAGTCGGCCGCCTGGATCAGTTTGAGGAGGATGTTCTCGACATCCTCGCCCACGTATCCGGCCTCCGTCAGCGCCGTTGCGTCCGCGATGGCGAACGGGACGTTGAGGAGTTTGGCGAGCGTCTGCGCGAGCAGCGTCTTGCCCGATCCCGTGGGGCCCAGCAGCAGAATGTTGGACTTGCCCAGCTCGACCGGGTCGTCCCTGCCGGAATCACCCGACTGGATCCGCTTGTAGTGGTTGTAGACGGCGACGGACAATGCCTTCTTCGCCGTGTCCTGCCCGATGACGTAGGAGTCCAGGAATTCGTAGATCTCCCGCGGTTTGGGCAGGTTGTCCCACTTGAGGTCGGAGGTCTCGGAGAGCTCCTCCTCGATGATCTCGTTGCAGAGATCGATGCACTCGTCGCAGATGTACACGCCCGGACCCGCGATGAGCTTCTTGACCTGCTTCTGGCTCTTCCCGCAGAACGAGCACTTGAGCAGGTCACCACCGTCGCCGATGCGTGCCACCCAACTGTCTCCTTTTCGTGGGGCCGCCCGCCTGAGAGGTTGCGGCGCAGCTCGGTTGCGTCCCGAAGGCTCTCGACGTTGGACTCGACGTTACCGCCTCCAGCGGACTAGGTAAGCCCCTCGCCCGGAACAATGACGACCGGGCTGGGGGACTCCCTCGTCCTCGTGTCGTCTCAGGACGACACTACCTCGGGCTTGCGCTTCCTGCTGGCGAAGACATCGTCGATGAGGCCGTAGGTCTTCGCCTCCTCCGCCGTGAGGATCTTGTCGCGTTCGATATCGTGGCGGACCTCGTCGATGCTCTTGCCGCTGTGCCGGGCCAGGATCTCCTCCAGCAGATCGCGGATCCGCATGATCTCGCGCGCCTGGATCTCGATGTCGCTGGACTGGCCGTAGGTGCCCTCGGTGGCGGGCTGGTGGATCAGGATGCGCGAGTTCGGCAGCGCCGCCCGCTTGCCCTTCGTCCCGGCCGCGAGCAGCACGGCGGCCGCGGAGGCGGCCTGGCCGATGCACACCGTCTGGACCTCGGGCTTGACGAACTGCATCGTGTCGTAGATCGCCGTCATGGCGGTGAACGAGCCGCCGGGCGAGTTGATGTAGATGCTGATGTCGCGGTCGGGGTCGATCGACTCCAGCGTGATCAGCTGGGCCATCACGTCGTTGGCGGACGCGTCGTCGATCTGCACGCCGAGGAAGATGATCCGCTCCTCGAAGAGCTTGTTGTACGGGTTCATCTCCTTGACCCCGTACGTGGTGCGCTCGACGAAGGACGGGATGATGTAGCGGTCGTCCACGGGCATGGGGGACCCGCCGGCCTGGATGCCGGGACGGACGAGGTCGTTGAAGCCGGGTCGGGTCAGGTCGCTCACTGTGTGCCTCCGATAGAAGATTCAGGTCGTCAGGAGACCGTGCCCTCGGAGGGCACCTGGGTGGCGCTGAGCACCACATGGTCCACGAACCCGTAGTCCTTGGCCTCCTCGGCGGTGAACCAGCGGTCGCGGTCGGAGTCGCGCTCGATCTGGTCGAGCGGCTGGCCGGTGTGTTCGGCGATCTTCTCGGCGAGCGTCTTCTTGACGTACAGCATCTGCTCGGCCTGGATCTTGATGTCGGAGGCCGTGCCGCCGATGCCGCCGGACGGCTGGTGCATCATGATCCGCGCGTGCGGCAGGGCGTAGCGCTTTCCCGTCGTCCCGGCGCAGAGCAGGAACTGGCCCATCGAGGCGGCCAGGCCCATGCCGACCGTGACGATGTCGTTCGGGACGTACTGCATGATGTCGTAGATCGCCATGCCGGCGGTGACGGAGCCACCTGGCGAGTTGATGTAGATCGTGATGTCGCGGCGGCCGTCCTCGGCCGACAGCAGCAGGAGCTCGGCGCAGATGCGGTTGGCGATGTCGTCGTCGACCTGCTGGCCGAGGAAGACGATGCGTTCGCGCAGCAGCCGCTGGAACAGCTGGTCGCCCAGAGGCAACAGGGGCGCCTCGGCGACCCGCGCCTGGATCCGCGACGACTCGTCGAAAGTCGGAGGCATGCTCACCGGGTGTTCCTCCGGTCCTTTTAATCGGTTCGGATGATTGGACATTAACGCGCTCCGGGACCCGCTTAAGCCCGGGGGGCCGCCTTTTCGCCAGGGGCGTATCCGGGCGGCGCCTGACCCGTGACGATCTTCACGAACGCGACACGCCCCGCACCCGGTGCTCCGGGTGCGGGGCGTGTCGCGTACGCGGTAGGCGACGCAGGTCGCCGTGGAACGCCCTAGGCGTCCTTCTTCTCCCCGCCCTGCGCCTCGGCGGCCGGGGCCTCCTCAGCGGCGGCCTCAGCCGCCGGCGCCGGGGTCTCCTCGGCGGCCTCGGGCTCGGCCGGCTCGGCGGCCGCGTCCGACGCTTCCGTGTCGGCGGCTTCCGTCTCCGCGGCTTCCGTGTCCGCGGCTTCCGTGTCCGCGGCTTCCGTGTCCGCGGCTTCCGTGTCCGCGGCCTCGGCGGTCTCGGCCTCGGCTGTGCCGGTGGCCTCGGTCTCGTCGGCCTCGGCGGTGTCGGTGGCCTCGGCCTCGACGGTCTCGCCGTCGCCGCCGTTCAACTCGCGCTGGACGGCCTCGACGTCGATCTCGTTGCCGGACTCGTCCTTCACGGTGACGTGCTCGACCACGAGGTTCAGCGCCTTGCTGCGCAGCACCTCCGAGACGATCGCCGGGAGCTGGTTGTTCTGGGTGAGGTACTCGGCGAGCTGCTGCGGCTGCACGCCCATCTGCATGGCCTGCGTGACCACGTACTCGCTGAGCTCCTCGTTCTCGACGCCCAGCTCCTCCTGGACGGCGAGCTGGTCCAGGACGAAGCCGCCCTTGACCGCCAGGCGCGCCGCGTCGGCGACCTCGGTGTCGAACTCCTCCTCGGACTTCTCCTCGTCCTTGAGGTAGTCCTCCTTGGTCATGCCCGCCATCTGCAGCTGCTGCTCCAGCTGCTGGTTGCGGCGGCCGATCTCCTCGTCCACGACCTTGTCGGGGAGCGGGATGTCGACCTTCTCCAGCAGGGCCTCCAGCGCCTTGTCGCGGGCGTCGGACAGCTGCTGCAGCCGCACCTGCCGGGCGAGCCGGGTGCGCACGTCCTCGCGGAGCTCGTCGATGGTGTCGAACTCGCTGGCCAGCTGGGCGAACTCGTCGTCCAGCTCGGGCAGGTTCTTGACCTTGACGCTCTGCACGGTGGCCGTGATCTCGGCCTCCTCGCCGGCGCGCTCGCCGCCCGCCAGGGCGGCGGTGAACGTCTTGTCCTCGCCGGCGCTCAGCCCGACGAGCGCCTCGTCCAGGCCGTCGATCGCCGATTCGCTGCCGACCTCGTAGGAGAAGCCGGACGTGGAGGCGTCCTCGATCTCCTCGCCGTCGATCTTGGCGACCAGGTCGATGGTGGCGAAGTCGCCCTCCTCGACGGCCCGCTCGGCGGCGGTCAGCGAGGCGAACCGCTCGCGCAGGTTGCCGATGGTCTCCTCGACCTGCTCGTCGGTCACCTCGGCGTCGTCGACGACGACCTCCAGGCCGTCGTAGTCGGGCACCTCGAACTTCGGACGGATGTCCACCTCGGCGGTGAAGGCGAACTGCTTGCCGTCGTCGAGCTCGGTGACCTCGACGTCCGGCTGGCCGAGGACGAAGATCTCGGTCTCCTCCACGGCCCGCCCGTACAGCTCCGGAAGCGCGTCGTTGACCGCCTCCTGAAGGACCGCACCCCGGCCGACGTACTTGTCGATCAGCGGGGCGGGGACCTTGCCGGGCCGGAAGCCCTTGATCCGCACCTGCTGCGAGATCTCCTTGTACGCCTTGTCGAGGTTCGGCTTGAGCTCGTCGAACGGAACCTCGACGGTGAGCTTGACCCGCGTGGGGGTCAGCTCCTCGACATCGGTCTTCACTGGGGTAGGTCTCCTTGATCGGGCGCTGTCTCGGCCGCGGCGTTCGACGCGTGCTCAGCCAGTCAGTCTCTCAGGCGGCGCGGGCACGCCGAAATACGGCTCCGCGCCCTCGCGCGCCAAGTCTATGGGGTAGTGGTGGTCTCCGCGGACATCGGAGGCCACGACGCCCGAGAAACACGCGACCGGGCCACCGTACCGCGCGACGGGGGCCGCCGATCCGCGACGGGCCGGGACGGAGCTTCGAGGGGCCGGGACACGGCGCCCAGAAGTGACGAATCCGCGTCAACAATCCCGCACAGGCAGTGACATACCGCACTCCGACCCCTCATACTCGTCCGGGATGAACGGGATAGCCGCAGCCTTCAGCGCGACCGGTCTCTACTACCTCGGGTTCGCCGTCTTCAAGGTGGCGGCCGACCGTATGGCCCCTTTGCGGGGCAACCGGATCCCGCACATGATCTGGACGATCCTCGGAAACTGGGTCTTCCTGATCGCGCTCGGGCTGGTGCTCGGGGGGCTGAGCCTGCAGATCGTCGCGCTGGGCGAGCTGCCGCTGTCCACGGCCGTGCCGGTCTTCATGTCCGGGGTCGTCCCGCTGCTGCTGATCGCCATGGCGTTCTTCGGCGAGCGGCTGACGGCGCGCGAGTGGCTGAGCCTGGTGCTGATCGGCGCGGCGATCCTGCTGCTCACCGCCTCGATCAGCGGGGACGACCCGATCAGCTCGGCGGACGTGCCGCTGTGGAAGATCGCCGTCGTGGTGGGCCCGGCGGTCGTGGTGCCGCTGCTGATCCTCGTCCTCGGCGACCACCGGCCCGACGGCCGGCACGCCCGCCCGGTCACCGGCATCGCCTACGGGCTGGGCTCCGGCTTCCCCGTCGGCACCGCCGAACTCGCGATCAAGGGCTGGAGCGACGACGCGCACGCCACAAGTCTGCGGATCCTTACGACGCCCTACCCGTACCTGACCGTCGTCGCGGCGGCCGTCGGCTTCGGGATCATGGTCACGGCGTTCCAGCGGTGCCGGGTGTCGATCGTGGCGATCGTGATGACGGTGAGCGCCAAGTCGTACCTGCTGACCATGGGCACGTTCATGTACGGGGAACCGTGGCCGCAGGACGCCGCGCACTCGGCGATGCGGTTCGGCGCGCTGGCGCTGGGCGCGGTCGCCGTCCTGCAGTTCCCCCGGCACAGGCCCGTCCAGGATCACCGGGACGGCTCGTACGAAGAGGTGCCCCCCGCGCAGGATCCGTTCGGCGGGCCCGCCCTGGGCGGTCCGGCGCTCGGCGGTCCGGCGCTCGGCGGCCCGGCGCTCGGGCATTTCCAGCAGCAGGGCCCGCTCCACCAGCAGCCTCCGCGGCCGCCGGTGCCGCAGCAGCGCCGCCCCTACGCGCGCGAACCGCTGGGCCAGGGCCCCTACGACCGTCCCGGCATGGCGCCGCCCGAGTCGTCCGGCCCCGGCACGTCCGGCGAGATCGGCCACCAGCAGCGCCGCCCGGGCCCCGGCTCTCCCCGCTGACCCCTCACGCCGCTCCCCCGCGGCGAGCCGTTGTCATGAGCGCGCCCAGAACAACGACTCGCCGCGGGTCGACGTGAGGGGTCAGCGGTCCTTGCGGTCCTTGCGCGGGAGGCCCTTGTCCAGGCCCGCGCGGCGGAGCGCGTCGGCCATCGCGCCGCTGCCCTGGTCGTTCCGCCCGCTCTGGCCGCTTCGGCCGCCGCCGCCCTGACCGCCGCCCCGGCCACCGGCGCGGCCACCGCCTTGGGCACCGGCGGGCTGTCCGCCCTGCCCCGGACCGCTCTGCCCTTGACCGCCCCGCCCTTGACCGCGCTGGGCCTGACCGCCCTGCCCCTGGCCGCGCTGGCCTCGGCCGCCTCGTCCGCCGCCTTGACCGCCACGACCTCCGCCGCCGCCCTGACCGCCGCCGCCCGCGCGCTGGTCGCGGTCGCCGCGGGGTCCCGCCTGGTCGGCGCCCGGCTCGTCGTCCAGGCGAAGCGTCAGGGAGATGCGCTTGCGCGGCAGGTCGACGTCCAGGACCTTGACGCGGACGATGTCGCCGGGCTTGACGACCTCGCGCGGGTCCGAGACGAACTTGTCGGACATCGCGGAGATGTGGACGAGCCCGTCCTGGTGGACGCCGACGTCCACGAACGCGCCGAACGCGGCGACGTTGGTGACGACACCCTCCAGGATCATCCCGGGTTCGAGGTCGGAGAGCTTGTCGACGCCCTCCTTGAACGTGGCGGTCTTGAACGCCGGGCGCGGGTCGCGGCCCGGCTTCTCCAGCTCGGTCAGGATGTCGGTGACGGTCGGCAGCCCGAAATCGTCGTCGACGAAGTCGGCCGGCCTGAGGGAGCGGAGCGCGGCCGTGTTGCCGACCAGCCCCTTGATGTCGCTGCCCGCGGCCTTGAGGATGCGGTGGACGACCGGGTACGACTCCGGGTGCACGCTGGAGGCGTCCAGCGGGTCGTCCCCGCCGGGGATGCGCAGGAACCCCGCGCACTGCTCGAACGCCTTCGGGCCGAGCCGGGGCACGCCTTTCAGCCCGGTGCGGCTGCGGAACGGGCCGTTGGCGTCGCGGTGGGCGACGATGTTCTCCGCGAGGCCCTCGCCGATGCCCGACACGCGGGTCAGCAGCGGCGCGGAGGCGGTGTTGACGTCCACGCCGACCGCGTTCACGCAGTCCTCCACGACCGCGTCGAGGGAGCGCGACAGCTTCACCTCGGAGATGTCGTGCTGGTACTGGCCGACGCCGATCGACTTCGGGTCGATCTTGACGAGCTCGGCCAGCGGGTCCTGGAGGCGCCGGGCGATCGAGACGGCGCCGCGCAGCGAGACGTCCATGCCGGGCAACTCGCGTCCGGCGTACTCGGACGCCGAGTACACCGACGCCCCGGCCTCCGACACCATGATCTTGGTGAGCCCGAGGTCGGGGTGCCGGGCCATCAGGTCGGCGGCGAGCTTGTCGGTCTCCCGGGACGCGGTGCCGTTGCCGATGGAGACGAGGTCCACCCGGTGCTCGCGGGCGAGGCGGGCGAGGGTCTCGATCGACTCGTCCCACTTGCGGCGCGGCTCGTGCGGGAAGATCGTGCCGGTCGCGACGACCTTGCCGGTGGCGTCCACGACGGCGACCTTGACGCCGGTGCGCAGGCCCGGGTCCAGGCCCATCGTCGCGCGGGTGCCGGCGGGCGCGGCCAGCAGCAGGTCGCGCAGGTTCGCGGCGAACACGCGCACCGCCTCGTCCTCGGCCTCCTGGCGGAGCCGGGTGCGCAGGTCGATGCCGAGGTGGACGAGGATCCGGGTGCGCCAGGCCCACCGGACGGCCTCCGCCAGCCACCGGTCGCCCGGACGGCCCTGGTCGGAGATCTGGAACCGGCGGGCGACCGCCACCTCGTAGGAGCTGCGGGCGGCCGGGTCGTCGCCCGGCTCCTCGGGCTCCAGGTCGAGGTCGAGGATCTCCTCCTTCTCGCCGCGGAACAGCGCGAGGATCCGGTGCGAGGGCAGCTTCGCGAACGGCTCGCTGAACGCGAAGTAGTCGGCGAACTTGGCGCCCGCCTCCTCCTTGCCCTCCCGGACGCGCGACACCATCCGGCCCTGGCTCCACATGCGCTCGCGCAGGGCGCCGATGAGGTCGGCGTCCTCGGCGAACCGCTCGACGAGGATGGCGCGGGCGCCCTCCAGCGCGGCGGCCGTGTCGGCGACGCCCTTCTCCTCGTCCACGTAGCCCGCCGCGACGGCCTGCGGGTCGTGGGACGGGTCGTCCAGCAGCAGCTCGGCGAGCGGTTCGAGACCGGCCTCTCGGGCGATCTGCGCCTTGGTGCGCCGCTTGGGCTTGTACGGGAGGTAGATGTCCTCCAGCCGCGCCTTGGCGTCGGCCGCCATGATCTGGGTCCTGAGCTCGCCGGTGAGCTTGCCCTGCGACTCGATCGACTCCAGGATCGCGGCGCGCCGCTCGTCCAGCTCGCGCATGTAGCGCAGGCGCTCCTCCAGCGCGCGCAGCTGCGCGTCGTCGAGGGCGCCGGTCGCCTCCTTGCGGTAGCGGGCGATGAACGGGACGGTCGCCCCGCCGTCGAGCAGGTCGACCGCGACACGCACCTGCCCCTCGCGGACGCCGATCTCCTCGGCGATGCGCTGGGTGATCGGTGGCGTGCCCGCGGGCTGGTCGGTCGCGGTCTGGCTGGTGGTCGCTGTCACAACGTCGATTCTCTTTCTCCCCTGGATATCGCCAGAGCATTGTCCAGGGAACCGGGCCGCTTGTCTCGTCACTCCCCGATGACGGCCGGGCCCCGGGGTGGGGCTAACTCCCCTGCGGGCCCCGCGAAAGGGGGGCCTAGCTCTACCGTGGCCCGCTTCCGCACCGACCACAATGGGGGAAGGAACACACGCAGGCAGGGGAACCCCCGAGGAGGAACCGGTGAGCGAACGCTTCGTCGATCGCCTTGGAGGGCATGCGCGGCGCGCCTTCGTCAACTTCGTCCGCGGCCTGATCCAGATCGTCATGGCGTTCGTGGCGAACCTGCCGCTGTTCATCCTCGCGGTGCTGTCGATCGTTTTCATCCCGCTGGGCGCCGGGGTGGTGCTGGCGCCGGTGGCGCTGCTCGCCATCCGCGGCGTCGCGAACCAGCAGCGCGCCTGGGCCGCCGAGTGGTCGGGGGTGCCGATCCCCGTCCCCTACCGGCCGGAGCCGATCGGCCCGAACGGCAAGGCCGGGCCTTTCCGAACGCTGAAGTGGCTGCTCATCGATCCGGCCACGTGGCGGGACCTGCTGTGGACGATCCTGAACGTCCCGCTCGGGCTGTTCTTCGGGATCCTGGCGGGCGGCCTCGCGCTGTACGGGGTGGAGGGCGTGTTCGTGGCACCGTTCCTCGCGCAGGTCGCCGACTACGGCTGGGGCCCGTTCTGGCCGCAGAGCGACTACGGGCTGCTCGGCGTGATCGGCCCGTTCGTGCTGGGCGGTGCGCTCTTGGCGGTGTCGGTCCCGGTGGGCGCGGCGGCCCTGAAGGCGCACGCGCTGTTCACGCAGTCGTTGCTGGCGCCGACGCGCAACGCGCTGGCCGAGCGGGTGCAGCGGCTCTCCGAGACCCGGTCCGAGACCGTGGACGCCTCGGCCGCCGAGCTGCGCCGGATCGAGCGGGACCTGCACGACGGCGCGCAGGCGCGGCTGGTCGCGCTGAGCATGAACATCGGGCTGGCCGAGGAGATGATGAAGCACGACCCCGAGACCGCGCAGCGGCTGCTCGCCGAGGCGCGCGACGCCAGCGGGACGGCGCTCACCGAGCTGCGCGACCTGGTCCGGGGCATCCACCCGCCGGTGCTCGCCGAGCGCGGCCTCGACGGGGCGGTGCGGGCCCTCGCGCTGACCCTGCCGCTGCCGGTCGACGTCCACATCGATCTGCCCGGACGGGCGGACGCGCCGGTGGAGTCGGCGGGCTACTTCGCGGTCGCGGAGATCCTGGCCAACGTCGTCAAGCACTCCGCCGCCCGGCGCGCCTGGATCCAGATCGAGCACACCGGCGGCCGGCTGCTGATGATCGTGGGAGACGACGGGGTGGGCGGCGCCGACCCTGCGGCCGGGAGCGGGATGCGCGGGATCGAGCGCAGGCTGGCCGCCTTCGATGGGACGATGGCCGTGACGAGTCCTCCGGGAGGACCGACCGTCGTGACCATGGAGCTGCCGTGCGCGTTGTCATCGCCGAAGACCTTGCCCTCCTCCGGGACGGCCTGATCCGCCTGCTGGAGGCGTTCGGCTTCGAGGTGGTCGAGGCGGTGGACAACGGCCCGTCCCTGCTGCGGGCCCTCACCACGCACCGTCCGGACGTGGCGGTCGTGGACGTGCGGCTCCCGCCGACGTTCACCGACGAGGGCCTCAAGGCCGCGCTGGAGGCCCGCAAGGAGATCCCGGGCCTGCCGGTGCTGGTGCTGTCCCAGCACGTCGAGCAGCTGTACGCGCGTGAGCTGCTGTCGGACAGCTCGGGCGGCATCGGCTACCTGCTCAAGGACCGCGTGTCGAACGTGCAGCAGTTCGTGGAGGCGGTGCGCCGCGTCGCCGACGGCGGCACCGCCCTCGATCCGGACGTGGTGGCCCAGCTGCTGACCCGGCACGCGCGGGAGGAGCCGCTCCAGGCGCTGACCCCCCGCGAGCGCGAGGTGCTCGGGCTGATGGCCGAGGGCCGCTCGAACGCCGCGATCGCCGGGCAGCTGTTCGTCACGGAGAAGGCGATCAGCAAGCACACCAACAGCATCTTCGGCAAGCTCGGGCTGCCCCAGTCCGAGGACGACAACCGCCGGGTGCTGGCGGTCCTGGCCTACCTCGGCGGCTGACCGGGACGGGTGGGGGCTGCGCGAGGCGCTCATCGGACGGCTCGTGGCCCGATCGCCGAACGCGGCCTACACGGCCGCGGCCTACGCGGCCTATACCGCCCACGGCGGGACGAGCCGCTGGTCGCCCTGCGGGGCGATCGCGCACCTGCCGTCGTCGACGGCGCCGTCCGGGTCGTAGACGAGGCAGCCGGCGGGCGCCGCGACGACGGCGGCGAAGCCGGTGCCCGGGTCGGAGGTCATCTGGCGGGCCGCCCCGGCGGGCAGGACGACGGTGTCGCCCGGCCCGATCTCCAGCTCGCGGCCGTCCAGGTCGACGGTCGCCGAGCCCTCCAGGAACGTCCACACCTGCTCGGTGTCGAACGCGTGCCGGGGGCCGGTCTTCCCGGCCGCCATGTCGACGCGCCAGACGGCGATGCCGGACGTGCCGCCCTGCGTGGGGGTGGCGAGCGTGGTCATGGTGCCGTTCGGGGTGTCCGTACGGCGGCTGTCGGTGTCGCGGATGAGCGTCACGGGTTCCGATCCCCTAAGTTAGACAAAGCGGTTGTCTATATAGTCAACGAGGTTGTCTTTTATGTCAAACGACCCGGCCGGTCCCCCGGGCTTCGAGCTGCCGCTGCGGCTGTTCCTGGCGTTCCGCGTGATCATCGACGACCTGCACGCCGAGCTGGCGAGGCAGGGCCATCCCGGCCTGCGGCCGATGCACGGGTTCGTCTTCCAGGCGATCGGCCCCGGAGGCACCACCGCCGTCGAGCTCGGCCGGCGGCTGGGCGTGACCAAGCAGGCCGCGGGCAAGATGATCGACTCGCTGGAGCGCGCGGGCTACGTGGAGCGGGCCGCCGACCCCGCCGACGCGCGGCGCAAGCTCGTCCGGCTCACCGCGCGCGGCACCGACTCCCTCGTCCGGTCCGCGGAGATCTTCGACCGGATCCGGGACGGCTGGACGGAGCGGCTCGGCGCCGACCGGATGCGGGCGCTGGAGGAGGATCTGCGCGAGGTCACGCCCGCGAACCTGTGGCGGCTGGACATCCCGGGATGGTTCGGAGGAACCTGACGGGCGCCGATTTCTTTTCCGTCCGGCAACCGTATGTCCGCAGGCAGTCACTTAGACCACCCGGCCGCGGCGCGCCGCGAGCGCGCCGGGGCCCTTGAACGAGCCCGTCCAAGGCGGTTACCATCAGCGCAATTTCTTAGGAAAGTTTCCTAAGAGAAGGCCGAGATTCCTGTGTTGGTTCGGGGGCGGACTGAACGGAGAGTCATGTCAAGATCGGGCGGACGGCGAGCACTCGCGCTCGCCGGCGCGGCGACCCTCGCGGTGGCCTCGACCTTGCTCGCGGCGCCACCGGCCTCATCGGCGGCGGCGGTCACCGCATCCTGTTCCAAAACCTCCGACTGGGGCAGCGGCTTCCAGGGCAAATGCACGATCACCAACGGGACGAGCGCCGGGATCGGCTCCTGGAAGGTCGAGGCCGACCTTCCCTCGGGGACCTCCATCAGCTCGGTGTGGGACGCCTCCAAGAGCGCCTCCGGCGACCACTACACCTTTACCAACGTCGGCTGGAACGGCACGCTGTCCGCCGGCGCGACGGCCAGCTTCGGGTTCGGCGGCACCGGGCCCGGCTGGTTCACCGGTTGCAAGATCAACGGGGCCGCCTGCGACGGCTCCGGCGAACCCGAGGACGACACCCAGGCTCCCGCCGCTCCCGGCAACCTGCGTTCGACGGGCAAGACCGCCACGACCGTGTCGCTGGCCTGGAACGCGTCAACGGACAACGTCGGCGTCACCGGGTACGAGATCTACAACGGCACCACCAAGATCGACACTGTGACCGGCACCACCGCCACCATCGCCGGGCTGTCCGCCAAGACCGCCTACACCTTCACGATCAAGGCGCGCGACGCCGCCGGCAACACCTCCCCCGCCTCCGGCTCCGTGTCGGTCACCACCGACGAGGGCGGCGGCAACCCCGACCCCGGCGGCTCGAAGGTCATCGGCTACTTCGCCCAGTGGGGCGTCTACGGGCGCGGCTACCACGTCAAGAACATCGACACGAGCGGGTCGGCCGCCAAGCTCACCCACATCAACTACGCGTTCGGCAACGTGCAGGGCGGCAAGTGCACCATCGGCGACAGCTATGCCGACTACGAGAAGGCCTACCAGGCCGGCGAGAGCGTGGACGGCGTCGCCGACACCTGGGACCAGCCCCTGCGCGGCAGCTTCAACCAGCTCCGCAAGCTGAAGAAGAAGCACCCGCACCTGAAGGTCCTTTTCTCCTTCGGCGGCTGGACCTGGTCGGGCGGCTTCGGCCAGGCCGCCAAGAACCCCGCCGCGTTCGCCGACTCCTGCTACAAGCTGGTCGAGGACCCGCGCTGGGCGGACGTGTTCGACGGCATCGACATCGACTGGGAGTACCCGAACGCCTGCGGCCTCAGCTGCGACACCAGCGGGCCCGACGCGTTCAAGAACCTGCTGTCGGCCGTCCGCTCCAAGTTCGGCTCCGGCAACCTCGTGACGGCCGCGATCACCGCCGACGCCAGCGCAGGCGGGAAGATGGACGCGACCGACTACGGAGGCGCCGCCCAGTACCTCGACTGGTACAACCCGATGACCTACGACTACTTCGGCGGCTGGGACGCCAAGGGCCCGACGGCGCCCCACTCGCCCCTCACGGCCTACCCGGGCATCCCTCACGAGGGCTTCAACACCACCGAGACGATCGCGAAGCTCAGGGCCAAGGGCGTGCCCGCGAACAAGATGCTCATCGGCATCGGCTTCTACGGCCGCGGCTGGACGGGCGTCACGCAGGCCGAACCGGGCGGCACAGCGACCGGCCCCGCCGGAGGCACCTACGAGGCCGGCATCGAGGACTACAAGGTCCTGAAGAACAAGTGTCCCGCGACCAGCACCGTCGCCGGTACCGCCTACGCCAAGTGCGGCAGCGACTGGTGGAGCTACGACACCCCCTCCACCATCAACGGCAAGATGGGCTACGCCAAGAAGGAGGGCCTCGGAGGCGCCTTCTTCTGGGAGCTCAGCGGAGACACGACAGGCGGTGAGCTGATCACCGCGATCAAGAGCGGTCTCGGCTGAGCCGTTCGCAGATAGGGGGCCCCTCCCAGCCCCCTTAGGCAGCCGAGACATCGGGCCCCTGACCATCCGGACGCCGGTCAGGGGCCCTTTTTATTCAATCCCGGCCCAAGATGCTCGCCTAGCGGCTCGCATCTTGACCGTGCTTGGTGCGAGCGCGAATCGCTTCGCGATCTTCCCGGTGGGGCTCGCCTTCGGCTTCGCCCCACCGGTCAGGGGGCGCGCTCGCGTGACCGCTGAGGTCGCCGTGCACGCTCGGATCCCCTTCGCGGCCCTAACGCCACCCCCGACCTCGGCCCGCAGGGCACGCGCTCGCGTGACCGCTGTGGTCACCCTGCACGCTCGCCCGATCGTTCGGGGCACCCTGCGCACTCGGATTCCACCTTGCGTCCCTTTAACGCTGCCCCTGGCCTCGTCCTGTAGGCACGCGTTCGCGCGACCTGCGGAGGGCGCCTTGGGTGCTCTTGCGTGACGGCTCACGTTCCCTAGACGAGCCTGGCCTAGCGTCTGTTTCAAAGCGGTCTCGGCCACCGCGCGGACGCGTTAACTGGCCGGTGAGGTGAGGCCGGAGGCGAGCCTCACCGGGCAGATCGCGAAGCGATGCAGCGTCCGCAAGGCCCGGTTAGGCGCGAGCCGCCAGGCGAGTGCCGTGGGCCGGGACTCTGAAACACAGCCTAGTCCTGGGGGTCGGGTGGGGGTTCGGCGGTGCGGTCTAGGACGGCTTGGGCTCGGGTTACGCCGGCGGCGTTGCCTAGGCGGCGGTAGAGCTCCAGGGCTTCGCGGGCGGGGGCGACGGCCTCCTCGCGGTTGCCTCCGTCCAGCAGGACCTCGGCCAGGGTGCGGCGGCTGCGGGCCTGCCACCAGCGGTCGCCGAGTTCGTCGAAGGCGGCGACCGCTTGGCGGAGGGCGCCGGCGGCCTCGGCGTGGCGGGCCAGGCGGCCCAAGGCTCGGCCTTCGGAGATGCGGGTGCGGGCCAGGCCCCAGGTGTCGCCGAGTGCCTCCAGGGTCTCCTCGGCGTGTTTGACGAACATCAGCTCGCGCAGGCCGTTGCGCGGGTCGCCGACCTCGCCCGCGGCGCGCTGGCAGCGGGCCTCCTCCCATTGCTCGCCGCGCAGCCGGAACGCCTCGGCGGCCCGCTCCAGCGCCGGGGCGGCCAGGCTGTACTTGACGTCGGCGGCCGCGGTGTCGCCGGAGGCGCGCAGGTTGCGGGCTTCGGCGGCCAGCACCTCGCCGAGCGCGCGCAGCGTCTGGGCCTCGGAGTACCGGTTGCCGTTGCGCTGGAAGACCTCCAGCGCATGTTCTAGAAGGCCGCGGGCCTCCTCGTAGCGCCGCTGGGCGAGCCGGAGCTCGGCCAGGTTGCGTTGCGTGCGCGCGCGCCACCACGCGTCGCCCTCGTCCTGGAATGCCTCGATGGACTCGATGAGATAGCGCTGGCCCTGGTCCAGGTTCCCGGCGTCGCGCAGGCTCATGCCGACGGCCCTCAGCGCGCGCGCCCGCCACCACGTCTCGCGACCGCTGGTGAACAGGCGCAGGGCTTCGGAGGCGTCGGTGTGCGCGCGGTCCATGCGGCCCTGGTTGCCTTCGACCGACGAGCGTTCCAGCAAGGCGATGCCCAGTGAACGGTCATCGCCCAGGTGCACGGCCGCGGTGTGGGTCAGCTCGGCGGCCGTCCGCCACTCGGGCCAGAAGACGCGCAGGGAATGAAACAGCGAGCACGACGCGCGGCCCAGGCACCACACCAGGCCCCACATCTGGCGTTGCGCGCCCTGGTCGAGCAGGGCGAGGACGGCGAGGCGCTCGCTGCTCAGCCAGTCCACCGCCGAGTACTCCGGGCGGGGCACCTGCCCGGAGCCGCGGTGCCAGTCCTGCGGCCACCGGCGCGCCGCGACCTGCTCGGCGCGCTCGCGGTAGCCGTCCAGGACGCGCTCGATGGCCGCGTCCCGCTCGTCCGCCGAATCCTCGCGCTCGGCCCGCTCCCGCGCGTACAGCCGGACCAGATCGTGCAGGCGGTACCGCATCCGGTCGGTGGCGTCGGTCCCCGAGCATTCGACGAGCTGGGCGTCCACCAGGGCCTCCAGCTGGTCGTCACCCTCCACATCGGACACACCCAGCAGCGCCCCCGCCGCCCAGCCCTGCACGTCCACCGCCGCCAGCAGGCCGAGCGTGCGCAGCAGGCGGCGCTGGGTGCGGCTGCAGTCGTCGTAGCTCAGCGCCAGGCTCGCCCGCACGCTGGTGTCGATGTCGCGGGCGGTCTCCAACTCGTCCAGCCGGCGGCGCCGCTCGTCGCGCAGCCGGTCGGCCATCGCGCGCAGCGTCCAGGACTCGCGGGCCGCCAGACGCCCGCCGCAGATCCCTACGGCCAGCGGCAGGTGCCCGCACAGCTCGGCGATCTCGGCCGCCGTGCCCGGCTCGCGGTCGATCCGCTCCTGCCCGGCGAGGCGGCCGAGCAGCTCCACGGCGTGCGCCGCGGTGAACTCGCGCAGGCGTCGGTCGAAGGTGTTGCGCAGATGCAGCGGCTGCCGCGAGGTCACCAGGACCGCGCAGCCGCCCACCGGAGGCAGCAGCGCCCGCACCTGGTCGGTGTCCCGGGCGTTGTCCAGCAGGACCAGCAGCCGGCGCCCGCGCGTCCACGTCCACCACAGCTTCTGCAGCTCCGGCAGGCCGCCGGGGTCGGTCGCCAGCCGGACGCCCAGTGCCTGGAGGAAGCCGATCAGCACCTCCTCCGGGCGGACGTGGGTGTCGCCCGCCCCGCGAAGGTCGAAGTAGAGGCGGCCGTCGGGATAGCCGTCGGCGATCTCGTGCGCGAACCGGGCCGAGAGCGCCGACTTGCCCACCCCGGCCGGGCCGTGCAGCGACACCACCAGCGGCGACGCCGGGGATCCGCTCCCGTCCGCGACCGCGCGGCGCAGCTCGGCCAGCGACTCGTCGCGCCCCGTGAAGTGCGCGATGACGGGCGGGAGCTGCGCCGGCGTCACCCCGGCGATCTCGGCCTGCTCCCCCGGCTGCTCGCCGCCCGACGGCTGTGTGGAGGCCCACGCCGCGACCCCCGCCAGGACGGCGACGCCGCCGGTGACCGCGAGCTGCGCGGGGGCCGGGAGGTCGAGCGCCTCCATCGAGCTCGTCACGCCCGTGATGACCGTGGCGAGGACGCCGATGATCCAGGGCGCCGCCAGCCGCCCCCGGCCGCCGCGCCACGTGTCCTCCCTCTCGCCGCTCCCTCCGGCGTCGCCGGCCGGTCGCGTCCCGGAGCCGGACGTCCCGTTCGGCATCCGCGTCCTCCGCCCTCGGCCCTCGTCCCAGGACCCCTACGATCGCCGGATCCGGAGGCCGTTCCAACCCCTCTCGTAACGATCACGCCATCCTCGCGCGGGACGGATGAACGACGGGCGAACGGAGACTGAACGGCAGACCTCCTCAATCGGTCTGCAAGGCGGCCTGGATCTCCAGGACGATCTGCACCTTCTCGCTGAGCCCGAGGTTGCCGCCGGGGATCGTGCCGGTGTCGCCGACGCCGAAGTCCAGGCGGCTGATCTCGCCGGTGGCCGTGAACCCGGCGCGGGCGCCCTTGAACGGGTCGTCCTGGCGGAACGGGTCGGGGCCGAAGCCCTCGACCTCCAGCCGGAGCGGGACCTGCCTGGTCACGCCGCGCAGCGTCAGCTCGCCGTCGAGGACGAACCCGTCCCGCTCGGCGCGCACGCCGGTCGAGCGGTAGGACATGCTCGGGTGCTTCTCGACGTCCAGGAAGTCGGCGGACCGGACGTGCTCGTCGCGCTGGGGGTTGCCGGTGTCGATCGAGGCGAGGTCGATGGTGGCGGTCACCGACGAGCCCAGGACGTCCTCGCCCGTGACGATCGTCCCCTCGAACGTCCCGAAGCGTCCGCGGACCTTGCTGACCATCAGGTGCCGGATCGTGAAGCCGACGCCCGAGTGGACGGGGTCGATGTCCCAGGTGCCCGCGACGTAGCCGGGGATCTCGACAAGCTCGGTGGTCATGGTGTCTCCTTGGGTTCTGAGAAGTAAGGCAGTTCCCTTTCGGAACCGTCTTCATGGTGCTGACACCCGCGGAGCCCGCACAAGAAGGCACTTTTTTCTGCCTCGGTCACCTGGAGAGAACCATGGAGCCCAGCACGCCCTCGTCCGGCGCATGCAACGAGCACACTCCCTCGATGTGCCGCGCGAGGGAGATCCTCGACCGCGTCGGCGACAAGTGGTCCCTGCAAGTGATCGCCCTGCTCGGCGAGCGCACCAAGCGGTTCACCGAGCTGAAGCGCGAGATCGACGGCATCAGCCAGCGCATGCTCACCGTCACGCTGCGCGGCCTGGAGCGCGACGGCATCGTGTCGCGCACCGTGTACCCGGTGATGCCGCCCCGCGTGGACTACGCGCTCACCCCGCTGGGCCGGACGCTCATGGACGCGGCGAGCAGCCTCGTCCGCTGGGCCGAGACCCACCTGGACGAGATCGACGAGGCCCGCGCCGAGTACGACGTCCGCGCCGCCGAGACCGACGCCCTCAAGTCGATGTGAGGGTCCGCGCACGGAAATGGGCGTGCCCGTCCGGAGATCGGCGAGGTAGCGTGGTCTGACAGACCCGACGACCGAGGAACCACAGGAATCCGATGGCCTTTCACGAGGTGGGACGGCGAGCTAGCCGCGCCGAGCTGGGGAACGAGCAGTCGTTCTCGGCCCGGCTCGGCGGTGTGCGCCGTCATCCCATCGACCTCGTGAGGCCATTCCATGCGCTCTTCTGACATCCGTTCGACGTTCCTGGGCTTCTTCCAGGAACGCGACCACCGCGTCGTCCCGTCCAGCCCGCTGATCCCGTCCGATCCCACGCTGCTGCTGGCGAACGCGGGCATGAACCAGTTCAAGCCGTACTTCCTCGGAGAGACCATCCCGGACCACCCCCGGGCGATGTCCGTGCAGAAGTGCGCGCGTACGAGCGACATCGAGAACGTCGGGCGGACGACCCGCCACGCGACGTTCTTCGAAATGCTCGGCAACTTCTCCTTCGGCGACTACTTCAAACCCGAGGCGATCTCCTGGGCCTGGGAGCTTTTCACCCGGCACTACAACCTCGACCCAGAACGTCTATGGGTCACCGTGTACCTCGACGATGACGAGGCAGAGCGGCTCTGGCGGCGCGTAGGCGTTCCCCCGGAACGGATCCAGCGGCTCGGCATGGAGGACAACTACTGGTCGATGGGCATACCCGGCCCGTGCGGCCCGTCGTCCGAACTGCATTACGACCGGGGCCCCGCGTACGGGTCCGAAGGCGGTCCGGCGGTCGACGGCGAGCGCTACCAGGAGCTGTGGAACCTCGTCTTCATGCAGAACCTCCGCGGAGAGGGCTCTGGTAAGGGCGACTACCCGATCCTCGGCGGGCTGCCCGCGCGGAACATCGACACCGGGCTCGGCCTGGACCGGCTCGCGGCGATCCTCCAGGACGCCGAGACGGTGTGCGAGACCGATCTGCTCGCGCCGACGTTCCGGCTCGTCCAGGAACTGGCGGGCCGCGCGTACCCCGGGCGGGACGGGAGCGAGGCGTCGACGTCGTTCCGCGTCGTGACCGAGCACGCGCGCTCCATCGCGTTCCTCATCGCCGACGGCGTGCTCCCGGCGCGCGACGGCCGCGGCTACGTCCTGCGCCGCCTCATGCGCCGCGCGATCCGGCACGCGCGCCAACTGGGCGTCGGCGAGCCGGTGCTGCCCGCGCTGACCGGCAGCGTCATCGGCAACCTGGGCGGCGCGTGGCCGGAGCTGGAGCGGCAGTCGGAGCTGATCCAGCAGGTCGTCACGGCGGAGGAGGAGGGGTTCGAGCGGACGCTCCGCCAGGGGTCGCGGCTGCTGGAGTCCGCGATCGGCCGCGCGGGATCCACCATCTCGGGACAGACCGCGTTCGAGCTCCACGACACCTACGGCTTCCCCATCGACCTGACCGTGGACGCGGCACGCTCGGCGGGGCTCACGGTCGACGAAGAGGCGTTCGCCGAACTGCTGGAAGAGCAGCGGCGCCAGGCGCACCGGGCGGCACAGGGCCGCAAGGGCGACGCGGTCGCACGCCAAGACCTGTACCGGCGGATCAGCGCGGAACACGGCCTCACCGACTTCGTCGGGTACGACACGACGAACGCCGAGACCCGCCTGGTCGCGCTACTGGACGACACCGACACCGTCCAGAGCGCGCGCGAAGGCGACGAAGTCGAGGTGGTTCTCACCCGTAGCCCGTTCTATGCGGAGGCGGGCGGCCAGGTCGGCGATACCGGCACACTGCGCACCTCCGGCGGAGTTCTGCGCGTCCTGGACACGCGCCCCGGCCTGGACGGCCTGCACGTCCACACCGTCCAGGTCTTGGAGGGCGAGGTCCGTCCGGGCGACGAGGCGGAGGCGGTCGTGGACGCGGACCGGCGGGCGGCGACCGCGCGCTCCCACAGCGCCACACACGTCCTGCATGCGATGCTGCGGCGCGTCCTCGGCGAGCACGCGGCGCAGCGCGGATCCCGTGTCGAGCCCGGACGGCTGCGCTTCGACTTCGCGCACTTCTCCGCGATGGACCCCGCCGAGCTGGGCACCGTCCAAACCCTTGTAAACGACTACCTTCTGGACGATCCGGACGTCCGCGTCTGGGAGGCGAGCCGCGCCGAGGCGGAGGCGGCGGGCGCGGTCGCGCTGTTCGGCGAGAAGTACGGCACCGACGTCCGCATCGTCGACATCGGCGACGCGTCCCGCGAACTCTGCGGCGGCACCCACGTCGGGCACGGCTCCCAGGCGGGCCCCGTCCACATCGTCGGCGAGTCGTCCATCGGCACCGGCCTGCGCCGCGTCGAGGCGCTCACCGGCGCGGACGCCCTGCGCCACTACGACCACCAGCGGGACCTGCTGGCCGAGCTGGCGAGCCTGCTGAACGTCCGCCCCGACCAGGCGCCGGACCGCCTGCGGCAGCGGCTCGGAACGCTCGCGGAGACACAGCGGGAGCTGGAGTCGCTGCGCCGAGCCGAACTCGACGCGCACGCGGCGCGGCTGGCGTCGACCGCGGAGCCGCTGCCCGGCGGCTGGCTGGTCGCGCAGATCGTGGACGTCCCCGACCTGCGCTCCCTCGCGGCCGGCGTCCTCGCACGCCGCGGCGGCAACGGGACGGTCGTCCTCGGCACGGTGACCGGCGGCAAGGCGGCCCTGGTCGCGGCGGTCGCGGACGGCGGCGTCCAGGCGCGCGACCTGCTGGCCGGGGCGGCGCGGGAGGTCGGCGGCGGCGCGGGCGGCAAGGGCCCCGTCGCGAGCGCGGGCGGGCGCCGTCCCGAGAACCTGGAAAAGGCGGTGCGCCTCGCGGCGGACGAGGCTCGCCGGCGCATAGGCTGAATCTGGACGGCGAGGGGAGCCTTGCGATGCTGCGCGTCTTCTGTCTCGGCAGCCTCGGGATCACGGTCGAGGACCTCTACCTGATCGATCCCGACCCCGACCGCGGCGGCCACGAACGCGGCGTCCGCGTCGAGCTGCGCCTGCTCGACCCGCGCCCCTGGCGCGGCAGCCCCAACGCGTCCCAGCCGGTCATCGCGGACCGGGCCGTCTGGCGCGCCGACTTCCTGGAGTCGGTCGCCGGCGGCCCGGGCACCAAGGACCGGATGCACCACCACCCCGGCATGGCCGACAACGAGCCCGGACGGCGCGTCTTCCTCCCCGCCCTGACCGCCGACCCGATGGGCTGGCTCGAACAACACCTTCTCGACGTCCTGCCCCTGCTGGAGGCCGCCGAAGTGGACCCGGCCCCCCACCGTCCGTCGGCCGAGGCCCTCCGCGAGGCGACCCCCGAGATCGTCGGCACGGTCACCACCGTCCTCACCAGGGTCCGCGAAGGCGCCCTGGCCACCTCCCCGACAAGCGGCTGACCGTCCCGCCCGCACTCTCCCTTTCACCTTTTCCCCCGGGCAGCTTCCTCCGCCCTGCCGCGCCGACCGTCAGGAGAAGGTCAACAAACAGGGGAGGTTCGGCGATCACACGGTACGCGGCACCGCCTGAGGGAAGTGCCTCCGAACGACTGGATCCGAACCACGCGATACACGGGGAAATGGGGAAAGCATGCGAAGGTTCCTGGGGGCGGCGAGCATGGCCGCCCTGCTCATGTTCGGGTCCGCCGCGCCGGCGACGGCCGAGCCGCCGAAACCGCCCGCCGTCCAGAACGTCCAGCAGCAGAAGGCGCCGGACGACGACAGCGGCGGCGGAAGCAACAAGAAGGGCCTGTGGGGCCTGCTCGGACTCCTCGGCCTGCTCGGCGCCATGGGCATGAGGTCCCGCCGCCCCAAGGTGGGCGTCGCCGAAAGCCACACCACCGGCCGCCGCGAAGGCCCGGGAGTCTAACCGGCCGCCGCCCGGCTACGTCCCGCTCCACCCGGGAACGTACCGGGCGGCGGTCATCCTGGTCGGGCTGGCGGGATTTGAACCCACGACCCCCGGCACCCAAAGCCGGTGCGCTACCAAACTGCGCTACAGCCCGCCCACCGCCGAACGCGGTGACACCTGAAGTCTAGTGGGGATCAGCCCCGCCCGCTCCGCTCAACCCGGCATTCCGGTCGCCCAACGCCCCGCGACCACGCCCACCCGAGAAACCCTGTACCCTACGGGATGGCGACCGAGGGCCCACCCCTCGCTCCGCTCGCGGGCGTAGCTCAATGGCAGAGCCCCAGTCTTCCAAACTGGCTACGCGGGTTCGATTCCCGTCGCCCGCTCCCGAGTTCCCGCAGGTCAGACCCCCACTCGCCAAGATCATGGGTCCCGACCAAGATCTTCTATCACTGGTTCTATCACTGTAACCGTGCGCGATCATGGCGGATCCTTGCCGCTCCCCCGGCACCGTGAACCCCTCGTCCATCCCACCAGTTGGACACCGGCTCCAGCCCGATGACCCAGTCACGTCACCCGTCGAACCGGCGAGCCGCCGGACAAGAAGGCCCATCGCTGTGCCTGCAGCAGGCACACAGCAAAGCCCGTCAGCGCCCTACCCCCGCGCACAGGGAGCACCGCTTCTCGGCGTCGGATCTGAAGGTGTAGTCGGGACGATCCCCGCGTGGCCGGGAGCACGTAGCGGGCCCACCCGCCTATGGCTACTACGAGGGACCATCCTCGCGCGGGGATAGTCCCCCAGACATCTGGCGTGCAAAACCAGCGCTCTGTGCTCCCCGCGCACCCGGGGATGGTCCAACGCCCAGCCTCGCCGCCGGCCGAAGAAGGAAGGGTGCTCCCCGCGTACGTGCGCGGGGAGCACCGCGATCCACAGTATGGGCGCGACCCGCCCCAGGGACCATCCCCGCGTGCGCGGGGAGCACACGCAACTTGCAAGAAGTCGGCCGATGGCGGTCGGGACCATCCCCGCGTGCGCGGGGAGCACCCGGGCGGACTTGTCCTTCTTCGGGTTGGACCGGGACCATCCCCGCGTGCGCGGGGAGCACACGGCCGTGACGCGGACCGTGGGGCGCCCCGCGGGACCATCCCCGCGTGCGCGGGGAGCACGACTCCAAGGACCCCGATGGTGACGTGCTGCGGGGACCATCCCCGCGTGCGCGGGGAGCACGCCCGCAGCTCGGGGGAACCGTCCTCGCGCGAGGGACCATCCCCGCGTGCGCGGGGAGCACGGCCCCGAGGACATCCCCAACCAGCTCGTCACGGGACCATCCCCGCGTGCGCGGGGAGCACCGCGCGTGAGGAGCTGGAAAACGAGGGCGTGGAGGACCATCCCCGCGTGCGCGGGGAGCACCCGATCCGGTCCCCGTCGTAGATCGTGGAGCCGGGACCATCCCCGCGTGCGCGGGGAGCACACCTACCAGCAGTCCGCCGGAGCGTTCGATGAGGGACCATCCCCGCGTGCGCGGGGAGCACTATCCAGGTGACTACCTGATCGTGGAATGGAAGGGACCATCCCCGCGTGCGCGGGGAGCACCTGAGATAGGCATGGGCGACCGGCTCGGCGTAGGGACCATCCCCGCGTGCGCGGGGAGCACGACACCCACCCGCTGGCCCGCACGGCCCAGCGGGGACCATCCCCGCGTGCGCGGGGAGCACCTGGTGGCGGTGGCGGCGGTGGCGGCTGCGCTGGGACCATCCCCGCGTGCGCGGGGAGCACGACGCGAACAGCATCCGGCCGGGGCCGGGACCGGGACCATCCCCGCGTGCGCGGGGAGCACGCGTTCTGCCAAGTCCGAACCTGCTGGTACTCGGGACCATCCCCGCGTGCGCGGGGAGCACGACACCGTCCTGACGATGGACATGGCCGAGGAGGGACCATCCCCGCGTGCGCGGGGAGCACCTGTGCAGGTGGTCGCAGGCGAGCTTGCTCACGGGACCATCCCCGCGTGCGCGGGGAGCACGTCCGGGGTCTGCAGGCTCTCCGC
Source organism: Actinomadura rubrisoli (assembly GCF_004349215.1). Lineage (GTDB taxonomy): Bacteria > Actinomycetota > Actinomycetes > Streptosporangiales > Streptosporangiaceae > Spirillospora > Spirillospora rubrisoli. The sequence continues at coordinate 26,843 of NZ_SMKU01000084.1, forward strand.
CATCGCGCGGGACCATCCCCGCGTGCGCGGGGAGCACGGCCTGCTGGTCGCGCTCGGCGTCCGAATCGCGGGACCATCCCCGCGTGCGCGGGGAGCACGGCGCGTCTGGCGCGCCGGGACCTCCACAGCAGGGACCATCCCCGCGTGCGCGGGGAGCACCCTCGCTGACCTGCAGCGCTATCGGCCGGACATGCCAGTTTTGAGCACTTGTGGAGACTCGGACATATCAGACACGCGCGGAAAGTTGATGGTAACGCGAGCGTTCGGGCCCGGAGATGCCCGGCTGGCCAGTCGGAGAAGAGACACGCTACTCACTTCCACATCACCCGCACCGGAGGTTCAGGGGCCGACCTGTCCTCCGACCCCTGAGGATTCAGATGTTGCTCTGCTGCGATTTAACCAGTCAGCTGGCCTGGTCTGCGCCCAGTAGAGCGAGGAGGGCTGCTGTTGGTACGCGATAGCAGTTCCCGATGCGTATCACTCTGCAGGGGAACTCCTCGCGCTTGGCGAGTTGGTAGGCGTAGGTGCGGGATAGGCCGAGTACGCGGGCGGCGGTCATGATGTCGACGACGCATGGTAGTTCGGTGAGATCTGTGTATCTGAGGGTTTGCATGCGTGGGTCTCCGCGGGTTCGAGGTGTGCTCGGGGTTGTGGGCCAGCTGGGTGTGGGTGTTCAGGTGAAGCACCAGCCGCTGTCGCAGGTGCCGTCGGTTTCGTCGAAGGGGAGCGGGTCGATGTCGGGGGTGACGTCGGCGAGGGGTGCGTTGTAGCGGGTGAGGTAGACGGGGTCTTTGCCGAGGGCGGCTCGGCGGGTGTTGATGGTGTGTTCCAGGTGGCAGGCCCGGGTGAACAGGTCGGGTTGGTCGTGGCGCATGTCCTGCCAGGCGGTGAGGCGGTGGAAGGGGCAGAACCAGCAGGCGGATTTGGGTGGGACGGGCAGATCGGCGGAGCGGATGATGCGGGGGCAGTCGGTGCGGCGGATGCCGAGGTCCAGGAGCGGGTAGACGATGTGTTCGTAGGGTTCGCTGCGGCGGTTGTTGGCGCGGTGGATCTCGTCGACGCTGATTCCGATGCCGATGGTGGCGGGGTTGGCGGGGCCGGCTCCGTGGGCTTTGAGCCAGCGGCCGATGACACGGATCTTGAAGTCGGCGGTGCAGGAGCGGGTGCCAGGGACGCCGTTGCTCATGCGGACGGGGATGGGGATGGAGCGGGAGCCTTCGCGCATGAGGCGGCCGTAGAGGGTTTCGGTGGTTCCGTCGCGGCGGGTGCGGGAGAGCTGGCGGAGTTCGATGCCGTGGGCGGCTGCGTAGGGGGCGGCGTGGTCGCGGATGTAGCGCAGGGTGGCGGGGTGTTCGGAGTCGTCGCCGACGTTGGCGAACAGGAAGGTGCGGTAGTCGAGTTCGCCTTGGGCGGCTAAGACGAGGGCGGCCGTGGATTGCCAGCCGCCGCCGAAGCTGAAGGCGCGGATGGGTCCGCAGAAGGGTGAAGACTTTCTGGCTTTGGGTCGCGCCCCGGAGTGGGGTTGCTTCTGACGGCGGGGGCGCCTCGGTTCCTGCGTCGGGCAGGCCGGTGGTGGATGGCGGTCTGCGTGCAAGTACGGGCCTCCGATCAGCTGAGCTCGGCTCGGACAGCGGGACGGGTTGCGCCGGCGTATTGGTGTTCGCGGTGGGGGTTGCCGGTGAATGGGGAGATGCGGACGACGTCGCCGGTTTGTGGGGCGTGGATCATGCGGCCGTGGCCGAGGTAGATGCCGACGTGGTGGATGGACGCGGGGTGAGTGGGGGTGGTGGCGAAGAAGAGCAGGTCACCGGGG
>NZ_SMKU01000795.1 GCF_004349215.1 Actinomadura rubrisoli
CGTACTGGCTGGGGTCGGGTGAGCCGGCGTTGGAGCGTCCGATGCCGGCGCCGGCGCCGGGTGCGCCTTTGGTGGTGGAGCGCGCGCCGGAGCGCAGCATGGTGGCGGCGGTGATGACGCTGGCGGCGGCGCTGCTGGTTCTGGCGCTGCTGATGGGGATGCTGTTCGCGTGCCAGCCGCGGGTGAAGGAGCCGCCGCCTCCTCCGCCGGAACCGACGCCCGCGGTGCCGTCGCCGTCGCGGACGCCATCGAGCCCGGCGCCGTCGACCCCGGAGCCGCCGCCGGTGAGCCCGTCGATTCCGGTGTCGCCGTCGCCGGGCGACGGCGGCCCGGTCTGACCCTGGCGCACCCTCGGGCCTGGTCTTGCGGGCTTGGTCTCGCGGGCCTCGCCCCTTCCGGCGGCGGCGGATTATATGGCGTTGCGGGCGGCGGCCGGGGG
>NZ_SMKU01000085.1 GCF_004349215.1 Actinomadura rubrisoli
CGCCCCCGCGGCCGCCGCCCCAGCGCCGGGCGCCCCCGGGCGGGATGATTCAGCACTTGACGGCCCGGGGCGCGGTGGTTCAGCGCCGGGCGGCCCGGACCGCGGTGGTTCGGCGCTTGGCGGCCCGGGGCGGGATGATTCGCCGCTTGGCGGCCCGGGGCGGGATGATTCAGCGCCTGGCAGCCCGGGACGGGGTGGTTCGGCGCCGGGCTGCCCGGGGCGCGGCGGTTCGGCGCTTGGCGCCCCGGGGCTGGGCGGTTCAGCGCTTGGTGGTTCGGGGTGGGTCGGCTTGCCGGGGGGTGATTTGGCTTGCCGGTCGTCGGCCGGTGGATCGGGCGATGCGGGGTCGGGCGATGCGGGGTCGGGTGTGGTCATGCCTCATCAGGTACCCACTCGCCGCGCGGGGTTAGCGGGGAAACGGTGCACCCATCGCCGCTGCCAGGGCGTTTCGACCGCCTTGTGGTGATAGTTCTTTCGCGTCCAGGTGACGGCGTCGGCGCGCGGCAGGCCGGAGAGGATCGCCAGGCAGGCGATGACGGTGCCGGTGCGGCCGACGCCGCCGCCGCAGGCGACCTCGACCCGCCGGCCCGTGCGGGCGCGTTCGTGGAGGGCGGTGATGAGGGCGGCGGCCCGTTCGGAGTCGCGGGGCAGGAGGAAGTCGGGCCACTCGATCCAGTCGTGGGGCCAGGTCAGGGCGGGGTCGTAGCGGCGGCGCATCCGGTTCGAGCCGAGGTAGAGGGCGTGCTCGGGCGGCGCGCCCGCCGGGGCGGGGCGCCGCAGGCCGCGGCCGCGGACCCAGGATCCGTCGGGCAGTTCGATCGCGTCCCGGAGGCGTTCGGTGCTCATGGCAGCCCATTCTGCCGGGACGGCCACAATCGCGGGACGGAGGACGGTGTGATCGGGCCGTGCCGGGAGGCGTGAGGCGGGTGGTTCGGGGGTAGCGTCGGCTGGGTGACGAGTGTTGATCTGCTCACCGATGCCTTCGGCCGTGTCCGGGAGGTGGTCCACGGGGCCGCCGGCGGGCTCACGGCGGAACAGCTCGCCTTCCGGGCCGACGGCGACGCCAACTCCATCGCGTGGCTCGTGTGGCATCTGAGCCGCGTCCAGGACGATCACATCGCGGACGCCGCCGGCACCTCCCAGGTGTGGACGGCGGACGGCTGGGAGCCGAGATTCGGTCTGCCGTTCGAGGCGTCCGAAACGGGCTATGGGCATTCGAGCGACGAGGTGGCGGCGGTGCGGGTCGCGTCGGCGGACCTGCTGACCGGCTACCACGACGCCGTCCACGACCGGACGGTCGAGTACGTGGGGACGCTGACCGGCGGCGATCTCGGCCGCGTCGTCGACGAGGCGTGGGATCCGCCGGTCACGCTGGCCGTGCGCCTGATCAGCGTGATCTCCGACGGGCTCCAGCACGGCGGCCAGGCGGCCTTCGTCCGCGGCCTGGTGCTGCGCTCCTGATCTTTCAGTGCGGGTCGGCCGTGCGGGCCCCGGAGCGTCTTTCGGCGGGCGGGTCGCTCACCGCGGCCTCCAGTGACGGGTGGATGGCCAGGCGCTGGTCGAGGTTGGTCACCTGGAGCACGCGGGCGACCCGGTCGGACACGGGGCCGGCCAGCGCCGCGCTGCCTCCGCGGCCCTCGGCGGCCAGGTAGAACTTCAGCAGCAGGCTGAGCCCGCTGGAGTCGAGGAACGCGAGCCGCGCGAGGTCGAACACCAGGTGCTCGCCATGTTCGCGGCGCCCCTCGCGGACCTCGCGCTCGGCCTGCTGGACGGTGGGTAGATCGAGATCCCCGTCCAGTGCCACGACGGTGTACCGGCCCAAGGCCCGGCATGTCACGGTGCATCCGGTCATCGGCCCGCCTCCCTCATCGCCGGGCCCCACGGGACGGGCCCGGATCCGCAGGGCCCGATTCTGCCCTGTCCGCGGCGCGCGATGGGATCCGGCGCGGGACGATCCGGAAGATCGCCGACCGAAATCCCGCCGGCGGGTCGCGGGAGCCCCCGAACCGGCCGCCTTGTGCGTCCGAACCGGCCGCCTTGTGCGTTGTCGACCTGTTGTATACATTACGCCTATGAGGAGCCCACAAGGTGCGCGAGAGAGTGCCCAGGACACCACGTACCGCTGGTTGAAGCGGCACATCGGGTCGTTGCCCAGGCACGAGGGGACGTTCCTGACCGAGGCGGAGGTGTGCGAGGCGACCGGGACGTCGCGGACGCCCGTGCGGGAGGCGCTGCTCCGGCTGGAGACCGAGGGCTTCCTGAAGATCATGCCGAAGAAGGGCGCGTTCGTGCCGCCGGTGTCGGACGCGGAGATCGAGGCGGTCATGCAGGCCCGCGAGCTGGTCGAGGACTGGTGCGTGCGGCGGGCGGCGCCGCTGGCGGAGGGCCTGGCGCCGGAGCTGGACGAGCTGGTGCGCGAGCAGGGCGGGCTCCTGGAGGACCCGGTCGCGTTCATCGAGTGCGACCGCGCGTTCCACCGGGCGATCGTCCGGACGGCGGGCAACGCGGTCCTGGCCGAGTTCTACGAGACGCTGCGCGACCGCCAGGTCCGGATGGGCCTGCGGGCCATCGCGGCGGAGGAGGACCGCGCCCGGGTGGTGCTGGCCGAGCACACCGCGATCGTCGACGCGCTCCGGTCGGGCGACCCGCTGCGGTCGGCGCGGGCGCTGGCGGCGCACCTCGGCGGGACGCTGGCGGTGCTGCGGCTGCCCGCGGTGGCGAACTGGGACGACCGGTGACGCGCGTCGCCCTCGTCCAGGTCGCGAGCCCCGGGACGGAGCCGCCCGCGGCGCGTCTGGAGCGGGTCGGGCGGATGGTGGCGGACGCCGCCGGCGCCGACCTGGTGATGCTGCCGGAGCTCTGGCTTCCCGGGTACTTCGCGTTCGACCGGTACGCCGAGCTGGCCGAGCCCCTGGACGGCGACACCGTGGCCGCCGGACGGGAGTGGGCCGCGAACCTGAACTGCTTCGTGCACCTGGGCAGCATCGTCGAGCGGACGCCCGAGGGCCGCCTGCACAACACCGCGGTGCTCATCGACCCGCGGGGGACCGTCGTCCACACGTACCGGAAGATCCACGTGTTCGGCTACCGGTCGCGGGAGGCGCAGCTGCTCACGCCGGGCGCGGACGTCGGCGTGGCCACCTCGCCGCTGGGGGCCATGGGCGCCACCACCTGCTACGACCTGCGCTTCCCCGAGCTCTGGCGGGACCTCCTGGACGCCGGGGCCGAGGCCGTGGCGGTGCCCGCCGCGTGGCCCGCGGCACGGCGCGGGCACTGGCGGCTGTTCACCACCGCGCGGGCGGTCGAGGAGCAGGTGCTGGTCGCCGCCTGCAACGCCGCCGGGACGCAGGACGGCACGGAGCTGGCGGGCGCGAGCCGGGTGGTCGACCCCTGGGGGACCGTCCTGGCCGAGGGCGGCACCGGCGAGGAGATCGTCTGGTGCGACGCCGATCCGGCCGTCGTGGCGAAGACACGCGAGGAGTTCCCCGTGCTGAGGGACCGGCGCCCATGAGGCTGCATCTGAACGGCGACGTCCTGGACTGCGCGCCCCGGCACCTGATCGTCGCGGGCTACACCGGACGGGACGAGAGGGCGACGCGCGCGCACATCGAGGAGCTGGCGGCGATCGGGGTGCCGGAGCCGCCGACCGTGCCCGCGTTCTACCGGCTCGACCCCGCGCTGCTGACCACGGAACCCGCAATCGCCGTGGACGGCGGGAACACCTCCGGCGAGGTCGAGCCCGTCCTGATCCGCCATCGGGGCCGCCACTACCTCGGCGTGGGCTCCGACCACACCGACCGCGACATCGAGCGCGCGGACGTCGGCGCCGCGAAGGCCGCCTGCCCCAAGCCCCTCGGCGACCGGGTCGTCGCGCTGCCCGACGACACGTCGTGGGACGCGATCCGCGTGGAGTCCAGCGTGGACGGGCGGCGCTACCAGTCCGGCCGCCTGTCGGCCCTGCGCACCCCCGCCGACCTGCTCGGACGGCTCGCGGGGGCCCTCGGCGACCTGGACGGCGACCTCGTCGTGTTCGCCGGGACGCTGCCGCTGCTGGACGGCGCGTTCGTCCCCGGCAGCCGCTGGCGGCTGGCCCTCACCGTCGACACCACCACCCTGACCTGCCACTACGAAACGAAGAGGAGGGCGTCGTGATGCGGACCGGAGACGAGTACCTGGCGACGCTGAAGGACTCCCGCGAGATCTACCTCGACGGCGAGCGCGTGCAGGACGTCGTGCACCACCCCGCGTTCGCGCCGATCGCGCGGACGATGGCGGAGCTGTTCGACCTCGCCGCCGACCCGTCCACCAGGATGGCCTACCGCTCCCCCGAGACCGGCGGCGAGGCGAACCTGGTGTTCTCCATCCCGCGCAGCCGCGAGGACCTGGCGGCGCGCAGGCGGGCGATCGAGACGTGGGCGCGGCACACGCACGGCTGGGTGGGCCGCAGCCCCGACCATGTCGGGTCGTTCATCGCGTCGTTCGCCTCGTCGCCGGAGTCGTTCGTCACCGAGGAGCGGGACCTGTCGTCCAGCGTGACCGGGTACCACCGGCGGGTGCTGGAGGAGAGCCTGTACGTGTCGTACGCGATCATCCCGCCGCAGGTGTCGCGGGCGGCGACCGCGCACGCGTGGGACGGGGAGTTCATCCAGGCCGGCGTCGCCGAGGAGCGCGCGGACGGGATCGTGGTGCGCGGCGCGCAGATGCTCGCCACCGGCGCCGCCGTCGCGGACGAGATCTTCATCTCCTGCATCAAGCCGCTCACCCCGGACGACCGGGACTTCGCCGTCGGCTTCACCGTCCCGGTCTCGGCGGACGGGCTGAAGCTGTACTGCCGCCGCGCGTACGCGACGGCCGGCAGCGGCTACGACTACCCGCTGTCCACCCGCTACGACGAGACCGACGCCCTGGTGGTGCTGGACGACGTGTTCGTGCCTTGGGAGCGCGTGTTCGTGAACCGGGACGTGGACGGGCTGCGCCGGCAGTTCTTCGGCACGGGCGCCCACGTCCTCGGCAACTGGCAGGCGCAGATCCGGTTCGTGGTGAAGCTCCGCTTCCTCGCGGGCCTCGCGGGCAAGGTCGCCGCCGTCAACGGCGTCGGCCGGATCCCCGGCGTCCAGGAGAAGCTGGGAGAGCTGGCGGGTCTCGCGTCGCTGGTCGAGTCCGCCGTCCTCGCCGCCGAGTACAAGGCCGCGCCGGACGGGAACGGGATGTGGCGGCCGGACGCGCGGGCCGTCTACGGGGCGATGGGACTGCAGGCCGAGCTGTACCCGCGCGTCCTGGCGATCCTGCGGGACCTCGCGGGCGGCGGCGTCCTCCAGCTTCCCGCCAGCGTCGCCGACCTGCACAATCCCGCGATCCGGGCCGACATCGACCGGTACGTCCACTCACCGGGGGTGGAGGCCGTGGAGCGGGTGAAGCTGTTCAAGCTCGTCTGGGACGCGGTCGGGTCGGAGTTCGCGGGCCGCCACCACCAGTACGAGATGTTCTACGCCGGGGCGCCGTTCGTCGCGAAGGGCTACGCCTACCGCAACTTCGGCTACGACGAGGCCATCGCCGACGTCGACGCCTTCCTCGCCGGCTACACCGACACCGACGCCCGCAGCACCGCCTGAACGGACACGACACCGATGGCCAAGCCCGAACACGAGTTCTTCGCCGCCGAGAAGGTGGGCTTCACGCCCTGCGCGGGGGACGTCCCGCAGCTGACCGAGCGGATCCTGGCCGCCGACGACGCGTCGGGCGTCGCCACCCGGATGCTGCGCTTCGAGCCGGGGACCGACACCACGCCCAACGGCGTGCAGGCGCACGACTTCTGGGAGGAGGTCTACATCCTCGAAGGGTCGATCACCGACCTGCGGCTGGGCGAGACCTTCACCGCCGGGATGTACGCCTGCCGCCCGCCCGGCATGGAGCACGGGCCCTGGCTCAGCGAGGAGGGCTGCCTCACCTTCGAGGTCCGCTACCGCCCATGAGAGGAAAGGCCACGCCATGTCCCCGCCCGCACCGCCCTCGGGCCCTGCCGTAGACCGTCCGGAAGGCGCCCCGTCCGCGATCGAACCGGACCCGGCCGCCATGCGCCGCGTGATGGGGCGCTTCGCCACCGGCGTCGCCGTCATCACCACGCTGGACGCGGACGGCGCCCCGCACGGCATGACCGTCAACTCGCTCACCTCGGTGTCGCTGGACCCGCCGCTGATCCTGGTCTGCTTCGGCGGCCGGGCGCGGACGGCCCGCGCGGTCGCCGCGTCCGGCAGGTTCGCCGTCTCGATCCTGGCCGCCCGCCAGGAGCCCATCGCCCGGCGGTTCGCCGGGCGCGGCGAGGACCACTTCGCCGGGCTGCCCCTCACCTACGGCGAGCACGACGTCCCGGTCGTCCCGGACGCACTCGCCCACCTCGAATGCGCCGTGGACCGCCGCGTCACCGCCGGCGACCACGACGTCGTCTTCGGCGCCGTGCGCCGCACCTGCGACCGGGACGGCCTGCCGCTGGCCTTCCTGGGCGGCCGGTTCGGCGACTTCACCGGCCGGGGCCACGAGCCCCTCGCCTGGTTCTTCTGAGCACAGTCCTGCTAAGCCCGGCCCTGCCCTGCGCGGCCCCCTGAGCGCAGTCCCCCTTTTCGAGCACGGTCCCGCTGCTCGCTTCACCCCCTCGGCCCTGCGATGGCCATCTGAGGAGTTCGCCATGCCCTCGATCCCCTTCCCGGTCCCCACCCCAGAACTCCTGGAGGTGCCGATGAGCGACGGGGCCGTCCTGTCGGTCCTGCGGTATCCGGCGTCGGGACGGCCTGCCCCGGCGGTCGTCGTCATCACGCCGTACCGCAAGGAGTCCCCCATGCACATGGAGCTGCTCCAGGTCCCCGTCCGCGAGGGCTACGAGGTGCTCATCGCCGACGTGCGCGGCATCGGCGGCTCGTCCGGCCCGTACGACGGCGTGCTGTCGCCGCGCGAGGTCGACGACGGCGTCGAGCTGCTCGAATGGGCCGCGGGGCAGGACTTCTGCGACGGCCGGACGGCCATGATCGGCGGCTCGTACTCGGGGCTGAACCAGCTGCTGATCGGCGCCCGGAGGCCGCGCGGGCTGCGCTGTATCGCGCCCTGGATCGCGCCCACCGACTTCTACCGTGACATGTGGAAGCGCGGCGGCATCCCCTCGCACACCGCCTGGGGAGCCCGCGTGTTCCTGTCGTGCCAGCGCGAGGAGACGCAGCGTCAGGGGCTGCGGCACTTCTACGGCGAGATCGTCGGGGAGCGGTTCGACACCGAGCTGTTCCACCGCAGCACGCCCGACCTGTCGGCGATCGAGGTTCCGGCGCTGTTCCTCGGCGGCTGGTACGACTACTTCCTGCGCGGCACGGTCCGCGGGTTCCAGGCGGCGACCTGCCCGAAGCGGCTGGTCGTCGGCCCGTGGAGCCACGAGCCCTTCCTGTCGGACGAGCAGCGCCGCGAGCTGGCCGCCTGGCTGAACCACTGGCTGCGCGGCGAGGGCCCCGACCCGACGACGCCTGGCGCCAATGTGTCACTGTCCTGCGTCGGGACGGACGATTGGGAGACCCGCGGCGACTGGCCCGCGACCGGCGACATCGCCTGGATCCGCTGGCGGCCCGTCGAGGACGCCCGGACGATCCCGATCGTCCCCGCCCTGACCTGCACTCCCCCGCCGCCGCCCTCCAACGTCGACCTCATGGTCGACTTGATCACCGACTCGGGGATGCGGCTGTGGGGCGAGACCGCGGCCTTCGACCTGCCACCGGCCGAGCGGCCCGCGCGGTTCCTGGGGCCGGTCGGGCTGACGGCCGTGCTGGAGGCCGAGGGCTGCTCCGACTTCGACCTGCACGCCCGGGTGTCGGTCGTCCGGCGGGACGGCCAGGCGCATCCGCTCACCGAAGGCCGCCTCCGCGCCTCCCACCGGGCCGTGGACACCGTCCGGAGCCTCCTCGGCCCGGACGGGGAGATCGTCGTCCCGTGGCACGCGCACGCCACGGGCGAGCCGGTGCCGTCCAGGACGCCGGTAACGCTGCACGTGGAGATCTATCCGGTGCACGTCCGCCTCGATGCGGGCGAGCGGCTCCGCGTCGGCCTCACCCTCGCCCGCGCAGACGAGTCGGCGGCACCCGCCCAGGCCACGCTGCTCCCCGGCACGACAGTCCTGCTGCCGGGCCGGACCACGCCCAACGAACTCACCGCCTCCCAAGGCGCGCCCTCCGCCCAAAGCACGGCCCCCACCTCCAGCGCGGCCACCACCCACAGCGCGGCCTCCGCCCAAGGCGCGACCTCTGTGCAGGGCGCGGCCCCCGCCCAAGGCGCGGCCACCACCCACAGCGCGGCCGCCGGCCAAGGCGCGACCTCTGTGCAGGGCGCGGCCTCCGCCCAGGGCGCGTGACCCCGTGCTGCGCATGGTCGGCGAGAGGCTGATCTGGTCGGTCCCGCTGCTGCTCGTGCTGTCGGCGCTGACGTTCGTCCTGGCGTGGCTGACGCCCGGCGACGCCGCCCGCGTCATCCTGGGGACCAACACCGACCCCGCCGCGTACCAGCAGGTCAGGTCGCAGCTCGGGCTCGACGAGCCGCTGTCGGCGCAGTACTGGGCGTGGCTGGCGGACGCGGCCCGCGGCGACCTCGGCCGCTCGCTGTTCACCGGCGAGCCGGTGTCGGCGATGCTGAACTCGCGGTTGGCCGTCAGCCTGTGCCTGCTCGCGGGCGCCGCCGTGGTGATCGCCGTGGTGGGCGTCGCGGTGGGCCTGGCGGGCGCGCTGCGCGGCGGCGCGGCCGCGCGGGTCCTGGACGGCGCGGCCGTCGTCGGGATGAGCATCCCGGCGCCGTGGCTCGGGCTGGTGCTGGTCGTCGTGCTGGCGGTCCGGGCGGGGCTGTTCCCCGTCACCGGCTATGTGCCGTTCGCGCAGTCACCGCCCGAGTGGGCGCGGTCGCTCGTCCTGCCCGCGGCGTGCCTGGCGGTCGGCGGCATCGCGATGATCGCCAAGCAGGTGCGGGGCGCCATGGTGGACGTGCTGGGACGGCAGTACGTCCGCGCGCTGCGGGCCAACGGGATCCCGGCCCGGTCCATCATCTTCCGGCACGCGGCGAAGAACGCGGCGCTGCCCGTCGTGAACGTGTTCGGCGTCGTGCTGATCGGCATGCTCGGCGGCTCGATCGTGGTCGAGCAGCTGTTCGCGCTGCCCGGCCTCGGCCAGCTCGCGGTGACGGCGACGGCGCAGCACGACCTGCCCGTCCTGCAAGGCGTGGTCCTGTACTTCACGGTCCTGGTCGTCGCGGTGAACCTGCTCGTCGACCTCGTCTCCGGCTGGCTCACCCCGAAGGGGGTGGCCCGATGACGCGCCGCCCCGCCGGGCTGCTGTGCGCCGGATGGCTCGCGCTGATCGTCCTGGCGTGCGCCCTGGCGGACTGGGTCGCCCCCTACGACCCGCAGGAGCAGGACCTGGGCGCCGTCTACAGCGGCCCCACCGGACGGCACTGGCTGGGCACCGACCAGCTCGGACGCGACATCCTCAGCCGCATCCTGCACGGCGGCCAGGTCAGCCTGCCCGTCGTCGCCGAGGCCCTGGCCGTCTACGTCGTCCTCGGCGTGCTGTTCGGCCTCGCGGCCGGGTACCGGCCGGGCCTCGCCGACCGGATGATCCTGCGGGTCTGCGACCTGCTGCTGTCGGTGCCGGCGGTCGTCATCCTGCTGGCCGTCCTGGCGATCTTCAGCCACAACGAGTCGGCGGCGATGCTGACGCTCGGGTTCCTGGCCTCGGGCGGCCTCGTCCGCGTGGTGCGGGCCGGGGCGCGCGACGTGCGGGACGAGCCGTTCGTGACGGCGGCGCGCGCGGCCGGGCTGACCACGCCGCAGATCCTGCGCAGGCACGTCCTGCCGCGGATCGCCGGGCCCGTGATCTCGCTGACCTCGCTGGTCGCCGGGTCGGCGCTGCTGGTGGAGACGTCCCTGGGCTACCTCGGCCTCGGCGTGCAGCCGCCGCGGCCGAGCTGGGGCGGGCTCATCGCCGAGGCGTCCCAGGCGATCTTCCGGCAGACGTGGATGCTCGTCCCGACGGGCGGCGTGATCGTCCTGACGGCGCTGGCACTGGGCGTGCTCGGCGACGTCGTCCGGGACGCCGCGTCCGACCGCACCACCGCCGGGGCGCTGTCGTGGCGGCGGATGCGCACCCGCGTCACCGCCCCCGACCAGGAGAAGGGCGTTGACGAAGAAGACGGCGACGACGTGCTGCTGTCGGTGCGCGACCTGTCCGTCCGGCTGGAGGGCCCCGGCGGGCCGACGCGGATCGTCGACGAGGTGAGCTTCCACGTGCGGCGCGGCGAAGCGGTCGGCCTGGTCGGCGAGTCGGGCTGCGGGAAGACCATGGCGGTCTCCGCGCTGCTGCGGCTGCTGCCCGCGGGCGGGACGGTGTCGGCCGCCGCACTGCGGTTCGACGGCCGGGACCTGCTCGCGATGAGCGAGCGGGAGATCGCCCGGATCCGGGGCCGCAGCATCGCCTACATCGCGCAGGAGCCCGTCGCCGGGCTCGATCCGCTGTTCACCGTCGGGGCGCAGGTCGCCGAGGCCGTCCGGCACCACACCGGGCTGGACCGGCGGGCCGCCCGGGCCCGCGCGGCCGAACTACTGGAGATGGTGCGGCTGCCGCGTCCGGCGACGGTCATGACCCGGTATCCGCACGAGCTGTCGGGCGGGATGGCGCAGCGGGTGTCGATCGCGCGGGCGCTGGCGGGCGAACCGGCCCTGCTCATCGCGGACGAGCCGACGACGGCCCTGGACGTCACCGTCCAGGCCGAGATCCTCGACCTGCTCCGCGAGCTGCGCGAACGCACCGGAATGGGGCTCGTGCTGGTCACCCACGACTGGGGTGTCGTCGCCGACGCCTGCGACCGGGCCGTGGTGATGTACGCCGGGCAGGTCGTCGAGCAGACCGGCGTCGACCGCGTCTTCACCGCCCCCCGGCACCCCTACACCGAGGCGCTGCTCGCCGCCGACCCGAGCGCCGGGACGCCGGGACGCCGCCTGCCCGTCCTCGCCGGGTCGGTACCGGCGGCGGGCCGGTGGCCGGACGGCTGCCGCTTCGCGCCGCGCTGCGGGTTCGCCGCGGGCGACTGCACGGCGGCGCCGGTGAAACTCGCGGCGGACGGCGACGGCACCGCCCACCGGTGCCTCCACCCGCGCCACACCACGACGGCCGGAGGCTGACGATGCCCGAGACCCCTTTGCTCGACCTGTCGGACGTGAGCGTCCGCTACCCGGGACGGCGGCGCCTGCGCTCGACGCCCGCCCTGTCGGAGGTGTCGCTGGACGTCCTGCCGGGCGAGACGGTCGGGCTCGTCGGCGAGTCCGGGTCCGGCAAGACCACGCTGGGCAAGGCCGTCCTCGGGCTCGTCCCGGTCGGCCAGGGCTCCATCCGGCTGGACGGCCGCGACATCACCGCCGCGTCCGGCCGGAAGCGCCGCGAGCTGAGCCGCCTGATCCAGGTCGTCTTCCAGAACCCGTACCTGTCGTTCAACCCCGGACGGACGATCGGGCAGACCGTCGCCGAGACCGTCACGGTGCTCCGCGGCATGAAGGCGCCGCAGGTCCGCGCCCGGGTCGCCGAGATGCTGGAGGCCGTCGGGCTGGACGGGACGGCGGCCGCCCGCTACCCGGCCCAGTTCTCCGGCGGGCAGCTCCAGCGGATCGCCATCGCCCGCGCGCTCATGCCCGCGCCGCGGCTGCTGATCTGCGACGAGGCGGTCAGCGCGCTGGACCTGTCGGTCCAGGCGCAGGTCCTGAACCTGCTCGCCGACCTGCGGGAACGCCACGGCCTGGCATACCTGTTCATCACCCACGACCTCGCGGTCGTCCGGCACATCGCCGACCGCGTCGTCGTGCTGCGCCAGGGCCGCGTCGTCGAGTCGGGCACCGCCGCCCAGGTCTGCGAGGCCCCGCGGCACCCCTACACGCAGGCGCTGCTGGCCGCCGCGCCGGTCGCCGACCCGGCCGAGCAGGCCCGCCGCAGGGAGATCCGCCGGAGGCTCCGGGCCGGCGGCGCCCCGGCACCCACCCCCGAGACCCACGCCGAAAGGGCCATGCCATGAACCCGACCCGCAGGATCCGGCCGCCCGCCATCGCCGTGCTGAGCTGCGCCGCGCTGGCGCTGACGGCCTGCTCGTCCTCGACCGGCGCCGCGTCCGGCGACACCACGCTGACCATCGCGCTCCCTGCGCCGCCCGAGAGCCTCAACCCGGGACAGAACGGCTCCGGCGGCCAGGGCATCATCCACTGGCTGACCTACGAGCCGCTGATCCGCGCCAACTCCAATGGCACGTTCAGCCCCGGGCTCGCCACGTCCTGGAAGTACGTCGGGACGGGCAACAAGCGGTTCGAGATGACGATCCGGGACGGCGTGAAGTTCGCCGACGGCACGCCGGTCGACCCCGCCGCCGTGGCCGCGACCCTGTCCTACTACCTCAAGAACCCCGGCTCGATGAGCCCGTTCCTCACCGGGATCCGCGGCGCCTCGGCCACCGGCGGCACCACCGTCCGGGTCGACCTGTCGTCCCCGAACCCGATGCTGCCCTACGTGTTCAGCCAGCTCGTCAACTGGGGGGACGTCATCAGCCCCGCCGGGCTGAGGAACCCGGCGCAGCTCACCACCAAGACATTCGGCGCCGGGCCCTACACACTGGACCCGGCGGCCACCATCGCCGGGGACCACTACACACTGGTGCGTAACCGCGGCTACTACAAGCCCTCCGAGCAGCGCTGGGACCGCGTCGTCGTCAAGGTGATCGGCGACCCGAACTCGGCCCTCCAGGCGCTGAACAGCGGGCAGATCGACGTCGACCTGAACGCCACCGCCACCCTGTCGTCCCAGGCCAGGGGGCATGGCGTGACCGTCCTGGCCGGAGATCCCGGCGTCCTGTCCCTGTACCTGATCGACCGCGCCGGCGCGACGTCCCCGCCGCTCGGGGACCGGCGCGTCCGCCAGGCGCTGAACCACGCGATCGACCGAGCCGCGATCGCGAAGGCGCTCGGCACCGGCTACACCCCGGCCGGGCAGATCGCCCCGCCCGGCACCGACGGCCACGACCCCGCGCTGGAGGCCGCCTACCCCTACGACCCGGCCAAGGCCAGGAAGCTGCTCGCCGACGCCGGCCATCCCGGCGGCTTCGAGGTGCAGCTCGTGGACCTGTCGATGTTCGGAATGAACGTCGTCTCGCAGGCCGTCGCGGCGCAGCTGGCCAAGGTCGGCGTCCGGGTCTCGCTCCACAACGTCGGCAACGACCTCAACAAGTACGTGGCGGAGCTGTCCTCGCACAAGTACGCGGTGACCACGTTCCGGCTGTCCTCACCGATGTTCGCCAGCGCCCTGTTCAACTTCACCGGCGCCGCGTCCCCGCTCAACCCCTACAAGAGCAGCGATCCGCAGATCACCAGGGCCTTCGCCGCCCTCGGCGCGGCCCCCGCCGCCCGCCAGGAGGCCGCGGCCCGCGCGCTCAACACGGCCGTGGTCGACCAGGCGTGGTTCGTCCCGATCTCGGTCATCCACAACTACGTCTTCGCGAAGGGGGTCTCCGGGCTCGGCTCCTACGGCTCCAACGGCGCGCTGGACGTCCTGTACTGGGCACCGAAGTCCAGCGCCCCCTGACCCGCGGCGCGCGCCCGGGCACGAGCCAGGTGCCCGGGCGCGTCCTCACTCCGAGGGCGGGCGTTCGGCGATGAGCGTGTAGAGCACCGGCAGGAGCTGCCCGCTCACCCGGAACCGGTAGCGCCCGTCGGCGTCCGCGGCCTGGCCCCGGCCGAAGTCCAGCGGCGAGTCCAGGTGCTCGTCCAGCCGGACGACGCGCAGCCCGGCGGAGACCGCCGCCGTCACGATCTCGCCGAGGGAGTGCCCGAACTCCACCGTCGTGGTCGCCTCCGCCTCCGCGGCGTACGAGCCCGACGCCGCGAACTCGTGCGGGCCGTCGAAGGCGTACGGGAAGTCGAGGACCAGCGGGTCGACGGTGTCCACCATCTGCCACAGCGGGTGGATGTCCAAGAGGAGCAGCCGGCCGCCGGGCCGCAAGGTCGAGGCCACCGAACGCATCCACGCGCCGACGTCGGCGATCCAGCACAGGATCCCGACGGTGGCGTAAGCCAGGTCGAAGCCGTCCCGCAGCACCGGCGGCAGCGCGGCGGCGTCGGCCTCGACGAACCGGACGTCCACCTCGCAGCGGCGCGCCAGATCCCGCGCCTTCTCCAGCGCCACCGTCGAGAAGTCGGCACCCGTCACCCGGGCCCCGCGCCGCGCCAGCGACACGCTGTCGAAGCCGATGTGGCATTGGACATGCAGGACGTCCAGCCCGTCCACCTCGCCGACGGCAGCGGCCAGCCCGGCGCGCTCCACGTCGGTCAGCGAGTCCGCGCCCGCCACCAGTCCCGCGCTGTCGTAGTACGCGTCCTGCCCATGGACGGCGGCCCACACGTCCCAATTGACCCGGTTGCTGGCGCCCGCATCTCTGATCACGTAAGCGACGCTAGCTGATGTCTATTGCAGTGCCCTCGACGTCAAGCGTTGAACACCCTCCTTCAACGGGCGCTGTATTTATTGCACCGCCCTTGGCGTCAGGCGCTAGCGCGCCTTCCTTCGGCGGGCAATGCGGCGATCGCTGCATCGCTCCGACTCGCCTAGCGGCTCGCTGCGCGATCAGGTTCTCGCAGGCTCGAACCTGGCTTCGCACGCGATCGCAACGTTTCGGCCGACCGACAGTTACGGCTCGAACCTTGCCGCCGCCCGCTGAGGCCCTCCTCCTTGAGCCGCCGCTGCGCTCTTCGGCTGCCAGGGGGTGTCTCGGAGGATGGGAGCACGGCATGCCGCACGAGCGGCCCCGAAACCTGCCTCCCCAGGAGGTTCCGGGGCCGCTCTCGCTGCCCGGCGGACCGCGCCCGATCTCCGCTACAGAATTCGGGGGTCTCGCGCTCGGACAGCGTTCCCGCCCATGGACGCCGGGGGGACATCCACGGACGGGACCCACACGGCCGCCGGTTACGATTCCCGACCGTGTGAGCATTTGGCACGGGCCCCAGGGGGAGGAACGCCCACCCTCACCCCCGGGTCCCGGCCTGCCCACACGAACGCGCGCGGAATCGCGGCGACCGCGTGGGCCGTTCTCAGGGGCCCCCGTCACTGGCGGCGAGTTCCGACACCTTCTCGCCCGCCGCGCCGATCACCTCGTTGATCGTCGATTTGAGGAACCTGTGGTGCTCCATGTGCCGCTCCAGGACGAGCCACGCCACGCCCCACGCAAGGACGAGCGCGGATGTCGCGTCCCGCGCGGAAGCGTCCCTGAGCCGGGTCTCGGCCTCCTCCCGCGCGAACTCACAGATCGAACCGAGAAGCGCGGGCGGCATGCCCCGAGAGCGCCACACCTCCGCGAACGCCGCGACCACGTTCTCCACCATGTCCGCCGGACGGCGCAACTCCGCCGCCGTGTCGTGCGTCATGCCCGCCGCCGCCGCATTTCCATGATCGCCAGTTCCGCCGCGCCCCGCGGGTCCTGGGCCAGAGCAAGCCAGCCCGTCTGACCGTTCGCCCCGGGCGTCGTGATCCACCACTGCCCGTGCCTGCGGTCATAGGTGCACCCAAGCGTGAGCGTCCCCCCGATGCCGTCCACCCGGGACACCGCCAGCACCGGATACCCGCCCGCCTCCGCCAGCGCGCACGCCACGTCCTTCGCGCCAAGGACGCTGAAGTACGCCCGGACGGCCTTGAGCGCCTCCAGCCGCTCCGAATGAACCGCGGCGAGCGCATGGAGCAGGGCGGCGACCGAACGACTCATGTCCGCCTCCAAACCTCCTGGCCTGGACGAGAGCTGATCGTCTCGCGGCGGCTCGGTCCGCGTCTCTGGTCCCGGAGAGTGTCGTTTCGCGTGTGCGCCCATGCCTGGCATCACCGCGCCGCAGGACTCGCGGCATGCGCCGCGCGAGAGAGCCACGAGATACCGCACGTCCGGCGCCACCTCCACGCGAGGAGATCGACTTCGAGAGCGGCGAGAGCGCACGAAAGCCGCTCCGTGAGCTGACTATCGGACTTTTGGTTGATGTGTGGCATTCCGGATGTTGCTGACCTGCTGCCCATAATGACCTCCCGGGGCATTCTGTCCGCGAGCGATGTCGGCATTCCGTGGCACAGATTCGCACAGGCGGACTACAGTTCTCCTTATCTCGCGAGGCAAACGAGAGTCACGGAGGATTAATGATCACAACCGCAGAGTCAATAGACCCGATGGCTGACCTGTGGTCGCTTCTAGCTCGTACGCTGCGGATACACCGCAAGCAGCATCGGATGTCGCAGGCCGAGGTCGGGCGGCTCGTCGCAGCCGATCATAAGACCGTCTCGAATTGGGAGGCCAACCGGAATCATCCTCCCGTGGATGCTCTCCGAACTCTCGATGCAACATGGGGAACCGGCGGACTCTTTGAGGCGCTCCACCACTTCGCGAGCACCACACAGGCCCCCGCTCAGTTCCTCGCGTTCGCGGAGTACGAGTCACTTGCCACCGTCCTGCGGATCAACGGCGTAGCGTTCATCCCTGGACTGCTCCAAACACCCGCCTACGCCGAGACGGCCTTCACACTCGAAGGCCTACCGGACGTAGAGGGGCAAGTAGCTCAGCGGATGGCCCGACAAGCGGTCATCACTCGCGACGGCGCGCCATACGTGTCTGTGGTGCTGACGGAGAACGCACTACTCGTGATCCCGTCCTCGGCTCGTCTGGAGCAACTCACCCGCCTAACCGAAGTGGCGGACCTTCCCAACGTCACGCTTCGGCTGGTCCCGCTCAGCGCGGGCCCCCACCCCGGACTCGTAGGCGCTTTCTACCTGGCCACCACCCCAGAGAGAGAAGTCGGGTTTGTCGAGACTCCCGCGCGTGGAAGACTGGTGACCGAAACCGACGATCTACGCAGACTCACAGTCGCGTTTGATCGTGCCAGCGGGCACGCACTCTCAGCAGCGGCGACCCGCGAGAGACTCCGAGAGATGATCGAGGAACACAGCAATGATCCAGTGGAGGAAGTCCAGCCGTAGCGCCGACTCTGGGCAAGCGGACTGTGTCGAGCTGGCACGCCTGACCCGCGCGGTCGGCGTGCGTGACAGCAAGGACCCCGGCGGCCCCAAGGTCGCGCTCCCCGCCGCAAGCTTCCGCGACCTCGTAACCACCATCAAGCGCGGCGACCACGACATGCCGTAACCGGCCGACCGCACAAGCCCCGATCGCCTTGTCGTCGGGGCTTTGTGCTGTCTGTGGGGTGGCGTAGGCCAGGTCGCGGCGCTAGGCAGCCCGCCTCAACTCGATAGCCGCTGAACCCTCCCACGGAGGGAGGGCGCTAGGCCGCACGGGGGAGGTGTCAGGGCCGCGGCCGCCGGGATCGTGGACCTGCCACTCCAGGAAGGATGCCATGTTCCCGCTGAGCACGAAGGCCAAGGTCAAGCTGGTGCTGATCGCCGTCCTCACCGCCCTGATCGGCGGCGCGATGCTCGCCACCGGGTCGGGCGCCCCCGAGGCCGTCGCCACCACGAGCGTCCGATGATCGCCGTCCGTACACCGGCCGCACCGGTCGCGGCCGCTACGACCCGGGGACCGGTGCCGCGGTGGGCCGACTGGGCCGCGCAGGCCACGCTGTGGTGCGTGCTCCCGTCGGGCATCTGGCGGATCCTGTTCGGGCTGGGCCTCCCCGCGGGCTTCACCGGCTCCCTGGATCCGCAGAACGACTGGTTCGTGCTGCCCTACGTGATCGCCCTGACCGCCGTGTCGGAGGCGGTGGCCTTCCTCAGCCTGGGCCTCGTGCGGCCGTGGGGCGAGATCTGGCCGAGGTGGGTGCCGTTCCTGCGCGGCCGGACGATCCGTCCGATGACCGCGATCGTCCCGGCGGCGCTCGGCTCCGTCGCGCTGATGGCGCTCTGGACGCCTCTGATCCTCAGCTTCCAGCCGAGCGACGATCCGGAGATGCCGCACGGCGCCAAGGCGGTGATCCTCGCCGCCTGCTACCTGCCCCTGGTCGCGTGGGGCCCGCTGCTGGCGGCGGTGACGGCCGCCTACGCCGTCCGCCGCCACCGCCACGGATGACCGGTCCCCCGAGGGGGCACCATGGGACGGATGAAGCGCGAATACCTTCTGAGCAACCGGCAGGCCGAGGCGGGCCTCCGCTTCGAGGCCATCGCGGAGCTGTTCGACCCGTGGACGTTCCGGCACATGGACGAGCTGGGCGTCGAGGCGGGGTGGCGGTGCTGGGAGGTCGGCGCCGGCGGGCCGTCCATCCCGCGATGGCTGGCCGGGCGGGTCGGCGCGCGGGGCCGGGTTCTGGCCACCGACATCGACGTCTCCTGGGCGCGGCCGGCGGCCGGGGCCGTGGTGGAAGTGCGGCGGCATGACGTCATCGAGGACGAGGCGCCCGCCGAGACGTTCGACCTCGTCCATGCGCGCCTGCTCCTGGTCCACCTGGCCGACCGCGACCAGGCGCTCCGGACGATGATAGGGGCGCTGCGCCCGGGCGGCGTCCTGCTCATCGAGGACGCCGACCCGGCGCTGCAACCGCTGGCCTGCCTCGACGAGCACGGCCCCGAGGAGCGGCTGGCCAACCGGCTCCGCGCCGGATTCCGGACGCTGCTGGCCGGTCGCGGCGCCGACCTGGCCTATGGCCGCACGCTTCCCCGCCTGCTCCGGGAGGCCGGGCTGGACGACGTGCGCGCCGACGCCTTCTTCCCCCTCACCTCTCCCGCCTGCGGCCGGTTGGAGGCCGCCACCATCACGCAGGTCCGCCACGAGCTCATCGCCGGCGGCCACGCCACCGAAGTGGAGATCGACCGCCACCTCGCCGCCATCGCCGCAGGCCGCCTCGACATCACGCTCGCGCCCCTCATCTCCGCATGGGCACGCAAACCCGCCTAGGAGCAGGTATCCCGGTCGGGGCCGGGGCGGCGCGCCTCTTCCCGCCGTCCTTCCATGTCGGCCTCCTCGGGAAACGGGCCGATCCTCACCGCCCGGTCGTACCGCCATCAAGGACGCTGTGTCCCCCTCACCCAGGGCCGGATCGTCCAGAGAACGGCCGAGTTTGGTACTGCGCAATCGAGAATCCCATTCAAAACTCCTGCTTGGACTAGAAGATCTCCTTGAACATGGCCGCGCCCTCGGCCTCGGCGTTTTCGTAGTTGCTGGCCATCCTGCGCAGCGCGTTGGCGATCTCCTTCATGCGCGGCTGGCCCTCGCGGCACCAACATCCTTTACCTAACGAACCAACGCTATTCGACTCAATGATCCGGTCTCGTGCGCGCCCGGTGCGGATAGCCTGTGCTGGTATGAAACGTATCGACCTTGTCCCTGGGCGTACCGAGGCGCTGATGTGGGCGGCCGTGGCGGAGGTCAGTCTCGGCGGGACACTTTTCGCCTGGCTCATCGTTCCAGACGCCGCCGACAAGCAGCTCTTCGGGGGAAGCGGCTCGATCGGCGCGCTGATCGTGGCATTGGTGACGGTATCGGTCGGGCTTGTCGCGGTTGTGATCGCCCGCCGGACGTCGCCGACCGTCCGCTGGGGTGTGGCGCTGCCCTGCGGTGTGGTAGGAGGGGTCGTGGCGATCGTCGCACTTGGCGACCTGACAAGTGGAATGTTCTCCTGGATAGCGCTTGTGCTGGCAGTGATCGGTATGGAGTGGGTCGCCCGGTATCTCAGCCGGGTCGGCTCCTCAAAGAAACGCTAATTGTCAAGACCCGGTGAGTTGTCTATTCGGAGGGGTGAATCGAGCCGACCCGCCGGGACGCGTCTGGCGCCACTCCTGACCTGCGTCGTAGTTGGCCAAGTTCCCGGGTGGTGTCGGACCGCCCTCGATGGGCGAGGTCATCGCTGCACCTCCAGTGCGTCCAGTAGCGATTGGTAGCTCGTGGGCGGCCGGCCCCGATCGCTGCCGGGATGCCGAGCTCGGCGAGGACACCGCGTTCGCGACCAGGCCGGAACTCGCCGCCCGCATGATCGCCCAGTTCCTGGACGCCGGCCATCGCATCCCGTGGGTCACGGGCGACGAGGTCTACGGCGGCAGCCCGAAGCTGCGGGCCGCACTGGAGCAGCGCGGCACCGGCTACGTCGCCTGTTCATCGCGCTCGTCATCCGAAGCGTCCAGGACGCGGCCCACCGGCTCAACTGGGTCGACCTGCGCCGCCGATCCGGTGCACACTGGGCCAGTGCGCCAAGCATTCGCCCACGAGGCGGTCCTCGTCATGGGAGCGGACGACGATGTGCGAGCACCCGGCGCAGCCATCACGGTCGCGCTGTGCGGGCACTGGGAACACGAGCCGCCGTGCCCGCTGGCCCCGCATCACACCGCTGCGGAACGGTCCGGCTCGGAGGTAAGGCTACGCGTGCTCTTCGCCACCGATCCCACATCTGAGGCCGATGTCCGCAGCCGGATCGAGGAAGCCTTGTCCCAGGGGCCGGACGGCGTCACCACGCGCTGGCGGTTTCGCAGCGCACGGCCCAGCCCCGTCCGGAAAGACGAGGCCGAGCACGCCGAACGACTCATCCAGACCTGAGAACCTCGATCCCCGAGACGTTGCCCAGCAATGTGATCACGATCTACGGCTGTCGTACTCGTCCGCTGGTTTGAGGACGACCCGTTCGGTGCCGAAGTCGGCGACGACCTCCAGGCGGCCGCCGAGCGCCCGCACGTAGGCGGCGAGCGCGGGGATGTCGGTGGCGCCGGGCTCGGCGTGCTCGACCGCCGCCACCCGTTCTTCCTGGACGTTCATGTGCCCGGCCACCTGCGCCCGCGTGAGGCCGGACCGGCGGCGGAGTTTCGTCAGGGGCCACACCCGGTTGCGGGCGATCAGCCGAGCCGCCCCGGCCGTCATTTCCGGCGCGTCATCGGGAAAGAACGCGTCGAGGAACGACTGCTTGGAATAGGCGGCGGAAAGGGCTTCATCTTCACTCGGTGGTGTCGGGCCGCGCCATTGGCTGCGGTCTCCTGCTGCTAGCAGTACGACGGTGTTCGGAGGCGTGATCACGAAAAGGAGGCGGACGTCCTGGCCCGTCAGCGCGGCCAACCGCAATTCGTGGAGGTCAGCGGAATTCTCAGGTCGGCCGGGCGGGGTGCCGCCCGCCGCCAGTGCTTCCCGCTCCAATTCCTTGGCACCGTCCCGAAGCGACTCGGCGGCCGACCGGGCGGCGGCGATCACCTCGTCCGTGTCCGATACCGAGCCGTCGCCCTCCCCGATTTCGGTGAGGACCTCTTCAATGTCCGCTTGAGCCCGTCCGGCGATGTAGGTGTCCTTGACGGCCTCCTTGCGGATGCGGAAAGCCTCCACCTTGGCCTGAACGCGCTGGGCGGCGAGGGTGGCCCTCTCCTCCTCGGCTTGCCGGTCGAGGAGGAGCCCGCGCAGGTCGGCGAGCTCGTCCCGGGCGACGGCCTCGTACATGCGGACCTGTTCGGCGAGACCGTCCACGCCGGACGCCGCCGCCCTTTCGCCTTGCGTCGCGAGTTTGTCCGCCCGGGCCTCCAGCGAATCGATCTGGAGCTCCAGCCGCTTGCGGGAGGTCGCGATATCGGCGACGCCCCGGCGGATTCTCTGGAGCAGTTCGAGCTGGTGACGATAGGACTGGTCGAGCGCGGCCGCCGGATCGCGGGCCTCCAGCGTCGACCCGACCGCGACGACGAGGGGAGGCCCTAAACCGGGCCCCTCGTCCAAGAGCGCGATGACCGCCTCGCCGACCAGCCGGGCCGCCGGAAGATCGTGCGTCCGGAGATCGGTCAACCAGTCATGGAATTCCTCGGACATCTGCAGTCGGTAGCCCATTCTTCCCGTCCCGTCAGATCGCAGCGCCTATCCGTACTGTGCCATGCGCGCGCGGCGAATCCCCCGGACGGAAAGCGCGGGGACGGCGGCCATCAGCGGTGGGTGAGGATCACGGCTCCTCCCTCGTCCGGAATACCGGCGGCGAGCGGCTGCGAGGTGCCGGGGAGGCGGGCGAGCGCGGACATCTGGAGGTCCGTGGCCCCGGGCACCCGGATGGGGGTCCGCTGCCATCTCCCCGCGGCCGAACGGTGGACGAGCGCGGGCTGGAAGCCGTTGACGTCGGTCGAGCCGAGGAACCATGCGCCGCCGTGGTCGTCGGGTACCGGCGCGGCTCCGTAGGCCCATGGCCCCGTGGCCTTCGCCGCCTTCTCGTATCGCCAGCCACGGCCGTCGAAGCGCAGCAGGAAAGCACTGTCGCGGGTCACGCTCGGGCCGGCCACACCGCCGGTGACCCAGACGCCGTCCTTTGCGGCGGCGACGGCGAGGTAGGAGGTCGCCGGGCTCAGCGAGTTCCGCACCTTGCGGGGTAGCGCCCCGCCGACCGGGATCAGCCGCCATTTCTTACCGTCGTAGTGCCCGACGGCCGGTCCGGACCCGTTCCGCCATCCGACGGCCCAGATGTCGGTGGCCGAGCGCACGGCGCTATGGGAGACCACGAAGGGCGCCGGGACGCTGGTCCATTTCTTGCCCGTGTAGCGCCAGGCGGCGGCACGGCCCGTCATCCCCTTTGTGCCGAAGACCCACACGTCCTGGCGTCCGGCGACGGCCATGTCGGTGATGGAGGTCCCCGCCAGCCGCCCGGTCACCGCCCAGGACCGCCCGTCCCAGCGCATGGCCACGGCGGGCGTCCCCTCACCGGCGGTCACGGCCCAGACGTCGTCCGACGAGGACGCGCCCGCCGCCGCGACGGCACCGGCCCGCCCGGCGGGCATCGCCACCTGCCGCCAGGCGTTGCCATCCCACCGCATCGCGGCCGGCCATTGGACGGCGGCGCGGTCGCCTTTCGCGCCGAACACCCACGCGCCGCGCGGCCCGGTCGGGACGATCCGCGGCCCGTAGGCCCCATAGGTGAACGACGGCGCTCTCGCGACGACGCGCCACTGGGCAACGGTCTTCGCCGCGCCGGCTTTCACCGCCCCGGTTTTCGCGGCCCCGGTCTTCGCCTCGCCGGTCGCCGCCGACACCGCGACCGCCACCCCGGCTGCCAGCGTGCACGAGCAGGCCGCACCGATGGCGATCAGCCGATATGTCTTTTTCATGGGCCTCCAATCCAAGAATCGCCTAATTGTCGCGACGCGGACCGGGCGGGAGATGGGCGCGGGTACTCAGCCGGTGGCGGGCCCGGCAGGGAAACGGCTGAGTATCCGTACTCATGCCATTCGGTGATCGTCCTGGTCGATAACCCCGCGCATTAGGGCGGCTCGCCTGGGATACTTCCGCTGTGCCCGGAATTGGACCGCCGCCCGCGCTGGAGATCGTGATCCTGGGGCCGGTCGCCGTCCGGCGCGGGGACGGCGGCGCAGTGGGGATCGGCCGGCCGCTGGAGCGCGCGGTCCTGGCCCGCCTGGCCCTGGCGCGGGGCCGTCCGGTGCCGGACGAGCGGCTCGCCGCCGACCTGTGGGGCGACGGCGATCTCGCGCGGCCCGCCGGGCGGCTGCGCGTGCTGGTGTCCCGGCTGCGCACGGCCCTGGACTCGGCGGTCGGCAAAGGCGGGTTCACGCTCGCGCGCACACCCGGCGGATACGCGCTGGACGCCCGCCCGGCCGATCTGGAGGCCGCCCGGTCGGCCGCCGACCGGGCGCACGCCGCCGCGCGAACGGGTGACCACGCCGCCGTGCGCGCGGCCGCCGCCGAGGCGCTCGGGCTGTGGCGGGGGCCGTCGCTCGCGGACGTGCGGGGCGTCCCGTTCGGGGCGTCCGAGGGCGAGCGGCTGGACGCCTGGCGCCTGGACCTGCTGGTCGAGCGCCTCGCGGCGGACCTGGAGACCGGCTCGTCCGCACAGGTCCGCGACGAGTTGGGCCGGCTGTGCGCCGAGCATCCGCTGAACGAGCGGCTGGCGTGCCTGCTCGCGCTCGCGCTCTACCGGGACGGCCGCCAGGCCGACGCGCTGGCCCGGCTGGCCGGGCTCCGGCGGGCGCTCGCCGACGTGCTGGGCGTGGATCCGGCGCCGCAGACCGTCGAGATGGAGATGCGGCTGCTCCGCCAGGACCCGTCCCTGTCGCCCGTCGCCGCGGAACCGGTGCGGCTGCCCCGTCCGGTGACGAGCTTCGTCGGACGGGACGCCGACCGGGCCTCGCTGCTGGAGCGGCTGGCGCGGCCGAGCCTCGTGACGGTGGTCGGCGAGCCCGGCAGCGGCAAGTCGCGGCTGGCGGTGGAGGTCGCGCGCGAGGTGGCG
The DNA here is from genome assembly GCF_004349215.1 of Actinomadura rubrisoli. Taxonomy (GTDB): domain Bacteria; phylum Actinomycetota; class Actinomycetes; order Streptosporangiales; family Streptosporangiaceae; genus Spirillospora; species Spirillospora rubrisoli. The sequence continues at coordinate 24,194 of NZ_SMKU01000085.1, forward strand.
GCGGCCGGGAGGGCCGTGACGCTGGTGGAGCTGGCCCCGCTGCGGGGCGAGGACGCCGCGGTGGCGGCGCTGGCGGCGGCAGCGGGCGTCGAGGGCGCGGCGGCCGATCCGGTCGCCGCCTGCGCCGCCGCGCTCGACGGGGGCCTGTTGGTGCTGGACAACGCCGAGCATCTCGTGGACCAGGTCGCGGAGGCGGCCGGGCGGCTGCTGGACGGCGCGCGCCGCCTGACCGTCCTGGTCACCTCGCAGCGGCCGCTGCTCATCGCCGGTGAGGAGCCCTACCGGCTGGGGCCGCTGGACCCGTCCGCCGCCGCGCGCCTGTTCGAGGACCGGCGCGTCGCCGACGCCCCGTCCGACCCGTCCGTCGTCGGCGCGATCTGCGCCGCCGTGGACCACCTGCCGCTGGGCGTGGAGCTGGCCGCCGGCCTCACCCGGACGCTGACCGTCCGGCAGCTCGCCGAGCGGGTGGACGACCGGCTGCGGCTGCTGGTCGGGGGCCGCCGGGACGCGGGCGGGCGGCACGCCAGCCTGCGGGCGGCCCTGGACTGGAGCCACGACCTGCTGCCCGCGCGCGAGCGCGTGCTGCTGCGCAGGGTCGCGGTGTTCAGCGGCGGCTTCTCGCTGGAGGCCGCCGAGCGGGTGGCGGCGGCGCCCGACCTGGAACCGGCGCTGGACGTGAGGGACGTCGCGCCCGCGATCACCGAGCTGGCCGACCGCAGCCTGATCACCGTGGAGGGACGGTCCGGCGGGCGCCGCTTCGGGCTGCTGGAGACCGTCCGCGACCACGCCTCGGCGAAGCTGGACGAGGCGGGCGAGACCGGGGCGGTCAGGGCCGGGCACCTGGCGTGGTGCCTGGCCCACGTCCGCGCGGCGGGCCAAGAGGACGACTTCGCGTCGGCGGAGGCGGTCGCCCAGGTCTTCCAGGAGTGGCCGAACCTGCGCGACGCGCTGGAGCACGCGCCCGGCACCGGCCGCGCCGCCGAGGGCCTGCGGCTGGCGCTGGAACTGAACACCCCGTGGCTCGTCCGGGGCTGGTACGCCGAGGCCCGGCGGCATCTGGCGGCGCTGGCCGGGGCGCCGGGCGCCGAGCCGGCCGAGCGGGCGGCGGCGCTGAGCGACCACGGGTTCGCCTGCGCGATGGTAGGACGGCTGGAGGAGGCCGCCGAGCTGCTGGAACGCGCGGCCGGGCTCGCCGCCCGCATCGACGACGACGGGCTGGCGATGACGGTGCTCTACCACCGGGGGATCGTGGAGATCGAGCGCGGCCGCCTGCGGGAGGCGTTCGCACCGCTGCTGGCCGGTGAGGAACTGGCGCGCAAGGCCGCCCACGAGCAGCGCATGGCGGCGTTCGCCGACGCCCTCGGCACGCTCCAGCTGTACGCGGGCCGTCCGGAGGAGGCGTACGAGCGCTACGGGGCGGGGCTCGCCGCCGACCGGGCGCTCGGCGACGAGCACGGGCTGGCCCGCGGCCTGAGCAATCAGGCGCAGGCACTGCTCGACCTCGGCCGCGTCGAGGCGGCCGTGGAACGCGCCACCGAGTCCGACCGGTACGCCCGCAGGCTGGACGACCGCCACATCCTCCCGCTGAACGAGCTGATCCGTGGGAACGCCGCGCGGATCCGGGGGGACCTCGCGGCCGCCGAGTCGTCCCTGCGCGCCGCCCTCGCCCACGCCGAGGAGTCCAGCGACGGGCCCGGCATGGCGCACATCGACCTCGCCGACGTGCTGGTGAGGCGCGGCGCGCTCGACGAGGCCGCCGGACTCCTCAAGGCGGTGTACGCGCAGACCACCGAGCACAGCACGCCCTGGCTCGCCGCCCGCACGGTCTCCGCCGCCCTGTTCCTGGCACGCGGCGAGCACGAGGCCGCCCGCGAGGTCGCCGAGACCGCCGCCGCCGCGCACGAGGCCGGCGGGTTCGGCTGGCGCCGCTACGTCGAGCGGCTCCGCACGGTCACCGACGCGCTCGCCGCGGAACCGTCCTGAGACACCCGTGAAAGGCCGGTGAAACGCCCCGCCCGCAGGGTGGACGTCGTCCGCCATGCGAACGCGACTAGGGGAACACATGAACGGTGGAAGAGCTCACAGGCCGGGGATCTTCCGGATCGGCTGCGGCGCCGCGGCGCTCGTCCTGGCGTCGTCGGCCTGCGGCGCGCTCGACACGGACTTCGGCGGCGGCGAGAAGGACGGCGCCGCCGGTCAAGGCGGCGGGCAGGGCGGCGGCCGGGGCGGCGGGGTCGTCGCCCTGCCCGTCTCGTCCGCCTTCCATGTCGAGGGCCGCGGCATGCGGCTGGTCCGCTCGGGCGAGCGGGAGGCGGTCCTGCAGTTCGAGCTGTTCAACGGCACGCGGGACGAGGTGGCGCCCGAGGACCTGGGCATCGACGCCCGCGAGCAGCTCCTCGGCCTGGTCGACCCGTCCCACGGCACGGCGTACGCGCCGATCGGGACGGGCGGCGCGGACGCGCTCGTCGGCAGCGGCGACGCGATCGGCCCCGGCGGGTCCGGGACGGTGACAGCGGTGTTCTCAGCCCCGCCGAAGGAGACCACCGAGATGCTCGTCGCGGTCAGCGGCCTGCTGCCCGCGCGGGTGAAGGTCCAGCCGCAGGGGGCGGACGGCCTCAAGGACGACGCCGTCCTGCACGCCCGCCGCGCCGAGCGCCGGGTGGAACCGCTGGTCTGCAAGACCGGCAAGGCGGGGCCGCAGGCGACGGTGGGCTTCCGGCTGTCCAGCGACGTGCTGTTCGCGTTCGGCAGCGCCACGCTCCTGCCTGACGCGCAGTCCGCGCTCGAAGGGATCGCCGAGCAGCTCAAGGAGGTGGGCGGCAACCTGGCCGTGGAAGGCCACACCGACGCGATCGGGGACGAGCCGTCCAACCAGCGGCTATCGCAGCAACGGGCGGCCGCCGTGGTGGCGGCCCTGCGCGGCAGGCTGGACGGCGCGGTCGCCTACCGCGCCGACGGGGCGGGCGAGACCCGTCCGATCGCGCCCAACGCCCGTCCGGGCGGCGGCGACAATCCCGACGGACGCGCACAGAACCGGCGTGTGGAGCTCCAGTTGACCCTCGCGCCCTCGGCCTCGGCCTCGGCGGCACCGGCCCCGAACGGCGGCACCGGCCTGGCGGACGCGGGCCTGCGCTGGAGGGTGGACCGGGTCGAGCGGCTGGCGGGCCACGTCCTGGCGCAGGTCAAGGTCAGCAACCCCACCGCCAGAGCGCTCCCGCTCGACTTCGAGAACCACTACTCCCCCGAGGACGCGCCCACCCCCGGCCGGGTGACGGCGTCCGACCAGGGCACCCGCCTGCGCTACGAGCCCTGCCGCTTCCTGGCGCCCACCTACTACGACTTCATCGGCAACCTCGGGCAGAACTTCACCCCGAAGGACGCGGGCTCGGTCCCGCCGGGCGCCGAGGTGATCCTGTGGAGCCTGCTCGCCGCTCCCCCGCAGCAGACCGGTTCGATGGACGTCCAGGTCACCGGCTTCCCTCAGCCCCAACCCGCCGAGATCGCGACCGGCTGAGTCCACTCAATCCCGGCCCAGCGGGCTCGCCTAGCGGCTCACCCGCTGACCGTGCTTGGGCGGGCGCGACATCGCTTCGCGATCTTTCCGGGGATGCTCGCCTCCGGCTTCGCATCCCCGGTCAGGGCGCGCGCCCGCGTGATCGGTGAGGTCGCCGCGCACGCGCGCCGGGAGGGCGGGGCGTGCGTCCGGCGGGGTCAGTCGATGGTGTGGCCGCCGTTGACGGTGACGCGCTCGCCGGTGATGTAGCCGGCCTCGTCCGACGCCAGGAAGGCGACGGCGGCCGCGACGTCCTTGGGGGTGCCGATCCGTCCGAGCGGCAGGTCGGCGATGTAGCTTCCGCGTTCCTCGGCGCCGACGTCGGCGTGCCGCTCGACCGGGATGAAGCCGGGCGCGACCAGGTTCACGGTGATCCCGTGCGGCCCGAGCTCACGCGCCCAGGACCGGGTGAGCCCGATCTGGGCGCCCTTGGCGGCGACGTAGGCGGACATCCTGGGCAGCGCCCGCTCGAACATGTCGGACCCGATATGAATGATCCGCCCGCCGCGCCGCGCCTTCATTCCGGGCAGCACCGCCTGCACCAGCAGCGTCGGGCTCTTGACGAAGAACCGCAGCTGATCCAGGTGCGACTCCCAGGTCAGGTCCTCGACCGCGATGGCGGGCTGCGGGCCGGTGGCGTTGATGACCAGCGCCTCGACCGGCCCCAGCCGTCCGCCGACCGCGCTCACCAGCCCGGCCACCGCGTCCTCGTCGGTGACGTCGGCGCTGAACGTGCTCGAAGAGCCGGTCGACGTCGGTGGTGTAGACGTTGAGCCGGACGAGGTTCGCGAGGGACATGCCGGCCTCGCCGAGCACGGCCTCCAGG
>NZ_SMKU01000086.1 GCF_004349215.1 Actinomadura rubrisoli
GCCTCGCCCGCCGCCGCAGCGACGTCATCTACGCCATGCTCCGCGACCAACAGCCCTACCAACCCTCACGAAAGATCACAACTCAAGCGGCTCCAGCCGCTTGACAAATTCCATAGGGACACCCCCCCGCTCCCCGCACCGCCCTGGCCGCCACCCTGCGGCCAAGTCAACGACGTCGGCACCACCCGCTAAGAGCTCATAACAAAATGTGCATGTAGCGCGACATTTGGTGATGGGCGAGGTGCTGTAGGTGGATGCGTAAGGGCGAGGAACCCCCGTGGATCGTGCCCGACAGCCTGTGGGAGCGGATCGAGCCGCTGCTGCCGAGGGTGGAGCGGCGCAAGCGCCACACCGGACGCAAACCGCTGGATGACCGCAAGGTGCTGTGCGGGATCTTGTTCGTGCTACACACCGGGATCCGGTGGGAGTTCCTGCCGCAGGAACTGGGTTTCGGATCGGGTATGACCTGCTGGCGGCGGCCGGCCGAATGGCACGCCGCCGGGGTGTGGGAGCGGCTGCACCGGCTGCTGCTGGAGGAACTGCATGCCGCCGGGCAGCTGGACTGGTCCAGGGCGGTGATCGACAGCTCGCACGTCCGCGCGCTCAAGGGCGGCCCAAAACCGGGCCGAGTCCGGTCGACCGCGGCCGGCCGGGCTCCAAGCACCATGTCCTGACCGATGGCCACGGCTCCCCGCTCGCCCTGACACTGACCGGCGGCAACCGCAACGACGTCACCCAGCTGCTGCCGCTGCTGGAGACGGTGCCGCCCGTCCGGGGCCGGGTCGGCCGGCCTCGCCGAAGACCCGGGCGGCTGCTGGCCGACCGCGGCTATGACCACGACAAGTACCGGCGGCTGGTCCGGGCCAAGGGCATCACACCGGTCATCGCCCGCCGCGGCAGCCCCCACGGGTCCGGACTGGGCGTCCACCGCTACGTCGTCGAGCGCACCATCGGCCTGCTGCACTGGTTCCGCCGCTTACGCATCCGCTGGGAGGTCCGCGACGACATCCACGAGGCGTTCATGACCTTGGCCGCAGCCATCATCTGCTGGCGACGCCTCGTCCGCTGATTCTGTTACGAGCTCTAAGACAGCACCCACACCTCATCCGAAACCAACGCTCCACCGCCGCCACAGCAAACCCCCACCGACCTTGCCCCAACTGAGACGTCGTCGTACCTCAGAACTCATCCCGCGCCTGGCTCTACGAACATGTTCCCGCCCCACCTCCCAGCGGGCAGTGGACCCGCCTCGGTGATCGGTGCATAGACGCGCTCGCGCCCGGTCCGGTCGATCTCCTTGCGCCCGTACCTCCAGCGAGTGCCGGTCCTGCGGTTGACCCCGACCTCACGGCACACGGCCGAGCTGCTCATCCCCTGCCCCATCAGGCGAAGGTATGGGTCACGCTGTCCGCCAGCGGCGCGGGTCCACGCTTCTTAGCTGCGCGACGCGCCTTGATCATGGCAACACCCCACGGGTCAGATGTTGCGACCACCTTTAGAACCCAAGTCCGAAGGTGGGGCCGCTGCCCGCTGGTGGACAAACACAGGCCCTTATCGACTTACTCAACCTCGCTTCCCGACCCGGCTCCCCTCGCCGTCGCGACCGCCCTAACCATCGTCGTGATCGTCGTGACTTCTTCCTATGACGCCCCAGGCAGCTGTACTGCCTCACTGCCCTCACTGCCCACATCGCCCTCAACGTGACTGCCCCGACCGTCGCGACCGTCCTGCCCGATCTAGCCATTCCTCACTGCCCGCATCGCCCTCAACATGACTGCCCTGGCCCTCACGACCGTCCTGCCCGCCCTGCCTGATCTGGCCATTCCTCACTGCCCTGCGGCCCTCATGGCTGCCCTGGCGGTGCTCGCCGGTCGCGAGCGTCAACATCGTCCGTGGCTTTCCTGGCCGTCGTGACCGCCCTCGCCATCCCGAGCCACCTGAGCCACGGCCGCCCTCACCTCCCTGATCGCCCAGCCGTCGTGACCGCCCTGCCGCTTCGGCAACCTGGCAGCCGTCACCGTCACAGCCCCGACAGTCGCAACCAGGACCACCCTGCCGTCGTAACCGTCATAGCCGCCCTCACCGCCCTCACCGCCCTCGCCGAAAGCATCAGGGATGTCGTCGCCCGCCACCACATCGGCCACGAAGGCTTCGCACGCCTCCCATCCTCAGGCGCCGCACCTCTCCCCCGCTACAGAACGGCATTCTGTGGATAACGACCCCGCCGGCCCAGGCAGCGAGCGAACAAGCGGTGGGCCGGATGCACGCATCCAGTCGCACAAGGGCACCTGGAAGACGAACAGGCGGGCGAAAGTCCTACCACTCGGTGATGTCCGTACGCGGAGGGGGAGCGGTGCGTGGCAGGATCGTCCTGGCCAAGTGACGGAGCCTCGAAACAACGGGAGTGCCGGTGCGGAAGGCGTGGTGGCGGCCACGGTCTGGTGAGGCGGCGGACTCTTCGGCCGCCGTACCGCCCCCGCTCGCGGAGGCGGCCGAGAAGCTGATGGCCGAGGCGGTGCAAGCCCTCTCGCAGGACGATGACGAAGCGTTCCGGTGCCTCGTGGCCGAGTTGGACGACCGTCCCGGCGTTCCCGGCTGGACGCGTGCCGCCGATCGGTGCGCGGCGACGCGGCTGCGGCGAGCGGTCACCATGGCGTGGGAACGGGCTTGGCAGCCGGCGGACGTTGTCCGGTTCACCGGACGTCGTCTCACAGCGCGACATGGGCGGCTGGTGATCGACGCGATCGCCGCCGAGATGCGCGCATACTCCGCCGCCACCGTGGACGACCAGTGGCGCGAGCAACTCGCTGACCTCGGTGCGGAGGTGTGGTGGCAGGACGACGCCGAGCGGCCGGTCGCCTGGTGTGAGCGTGAGGGCGTGAACCGCGCCACTCTGGTCGCCTGCACACTTGAACTCGTCCACCTTCTGGAGGGCCTGCCGCGGTTGGCGAGCATCGGGCCTCCCCCAGGGACGCCTCGTAGGGAGGCCCCGGCGCCGTCCAGAGAACGTGCCCGTGAGGTCGATCAGAGGATGCTCGCGAAGGTTCGGGCACTCCTGGCCAAGGCGGAGTCGACGGAATTCCCCGAGGAAGCCGAGGCGTTGAGCGCGCGCGCCCAGGAGCTTATTGCGCGGCACAGCATCGACCATGCGCTCCTGGCCGCCGAGACCGGCGACCGGGGTGGGCCGGCCGGACGGCGTGTCGCGGTGGACAACCCGTATGACGCGCCCAAGGCCGTCCTACTGACGGTGGTGGCCGACGCCAACCGCTGCCGTGCCGTCTGGCACCGGGAGCTGGGTTTCTCCACGGTCCTGGGTTTTCCCGCCGATCTGGCCGCGGTGGAGATGCTGTTCACGTCGCTGCTGGTGCAGGCGACGGCGGCCATGGTGCACGCGGGGCCCAAGCGGGACGCTCTGGGACGGTCACGAACGCGTTCGTTCCGTCACGCGTTCCTCAACGCCTACGCAGCTCGTATCGGGGAGCGGCTGCGGGATGCGGCCGGAGAGGCGACGAACCAGGCGGCCGCGGGCGCCGTCGGGAAGGATCTTCTTCCCGTACTGGCCGCGCGCGACCGGGCCGTCGAACAGGCCGTCGACACGATGTTTCCCAACCTGGCCAGAGGCCGGGCCGGTTCGGTCTCCAACTACGAGGGCTGGGTGGCCGGACGGGCAGCAGCCGACCTTGCCAGCCTGAACGGGCGCTCCGAGGTCACCGGGGCCTCCCGCCTTTCCTAACGCTCGGGGTCCCCCCGGGGGGCGAGGGGGACGTCCCGTTCCTGTGCTTGTTCCTCTTCGAGCTGGGAGCGGTCAGTCCTTCTTGCGCCGGGTGTTGCCACCCCGGCCGCGCAGCGGGATCCCCGCCTCCTTCAGGACGTTGTAGATGAATCCGTACGATCGGCCGGTCTCGGCCGCCAGGTCACGGATGCTTTCGCCGGCCGCGTATCGCGGGGCGAGCTCCGCGGCGAGCTGTGTGCGTTCGGCACCGGTGACACGTGTGCCTCTCGACAACGTTCGGGTCACGGAGACCTCCTGTTCCGAAGCTGGGCGGCGGGGCCGTCCCCGCAGCTCACAGCAGTGTTGATCTACCCAACGTACACATTCCCCCCAAATACGCCCGTGATGCCGCGCGATTCGACGCGAAATCGGCCAGAGCTGGTCTTTTCCATGGTGAGCGGCGTGTCGAGGCTAGACAGACGGCCCTTGCACCGCAGGCGGCTGAACGTCCTGCAGGGGCATCGGCACGGACGAGGCGCGTACCGGAACCGCCACGCCCTCCGATGAGCCTTCAATGCAGGGGCCGCGCCTTTTAGCTCGCCAGCACCGTGTGGGACGACGGTCGCCCGGGGGTCGCCGACCGTTCCGCACAGCGGCACTCATCTGACACTCCAGGATCCCATGCGGACGGGCCGACGTCCGCGAAATGGCAGGACCAAGCGAATCAACGGAGATCCGACCGTCTGCTGTGGCAGGGAAGACGGCGCCAACGGAGCTGGGCGGCGCGACCACGGTCGGGGCGACGGTCGCCTGAGAGGCCGCCTCGCAGACGGAGAGGTCCGAACGACGCGGCGGACGACCCAGGGGCGTGAACGGGAACAGCGAAGTCTCTTCGAGACTGTCGACGACGAGCAACTCGCCCGGCTCAAGCCCGCGCCAGCCGGAATGACCGTCCATCGACTCACTGGTGACGACAACGGCCGGTACCGGCCCACACGGCCCGCCCGTGGCTCCCGCCGCCTCGATGATGCCGGTCGTGGTATCGCCGCTGCGCCCGACCTCGGTGGTCACGTAGGCGAACCGGGGTTCCGGATCAATCTCCCCTGCGACATGGGCACGCTCCACGTCCGTCAGCCGTGCGCCGAGCATCCGCATCCCTTGACGACGCCGTTGTGCGCGAACAGCCGATCGTTCATCACGAACGTATGGCAGTTGTGCACGGTCAACCCGTCCACAGAGGCATCACGGATGTGCGACACGAACCTGTGGGACAGCACGGCCCGTGCGTGAAATGCGAAGTCGGCGTTCTCGATCGCGGCCCAGGACGCCCTGCCGCGGACGGGCTCACCGCCCAGCGAGAACCGTCCGAGCCCATGCCAAACAGGCGGCAAATGCCATCACCTCTCAATCGTTCACAGCCCGTGTCCGTCCAACACGAAGCGCGGGAGGGACAGGGCATCGTCGGCTGCGCCCGCGCGAGCGGCTACGCCCGAAACGCCAGCAGCCAAGTACCCGTACCAGATGACCTTAACTGCAAGTGACGAGAAATTTACCCAAAGTCGCCATCGCGTGCCCGGCGAATCTTGCCGATCAGCGGGTCAGTTCCCTCGCCAGCAGATCCATGAGCAACCCGTCCCGCCACTCGCCCGTGAGCGGATCGCGCTCGTACTCGCGCATGACGCCGACAGGCTTGAAGCCCACCTTCTCGTAACAGCGGATCGCCGCACCGTTGGCCACCGCCGGGTCGATGGTGATGCGATGGTGGCCCCGCTCGCGGACGAGCCAGCCCGCGAGCGAGCGCACCGCGTCCGTCCCGAGCCCGCGACCATGGTGACGAGCACTCAAGAAGACGTCGATGCTGGCGTGACGGTAGTCCTCATCGAGTTCCTCGTCGTACTGGATGGCACCCACAACCTGCCCCTCACCCAAGACGATCGCGAGCATCTCGCCGAAGTCCTCCACCTGCTCCCACCATGCGGCGACCTCCGGTTCCCGGATGATTTCCCGCAACACTCCCGCGTCATCGTCGGTCACCGGACGCAGGACAACCCGTCCACCTTTGATCTCCATAGAACCAATCTTGCTGTGGCTGCCCGGGTTCGCGCGCACCAATGAGCGCGCGGACCAACCTGACGCGGCCTCAGCACCTCCGACCGCCGGAAGACCGTCAACGATCGTCTGCCGCCAGTCCTACCGTTGATCTCGCGGAAGTCGCATGCAGCGCCCCTGCATAGCCGGTAGGCAACCTGTGCATCGGCGGCATCCGACCTTTGGTGGTGACGACACCAAGGTTCGACTCCTCTGAAGCGGCCCTCCCGGCAGGAGCGGCCGACCCGGCCCTGCGGGCTCTCGGCTCCAGCCGGGGACGCCCCCGCCGTGCGTCCGTCGCCGGGCGAGGGCCGCCCCCCGGATGGTGGGGGGCATGGCAACAGTGACCGTGATAAGTGGCAGCGAGCCCTCCTGTTCATCGACGGCCGGCACGACCGCGTTCTGGAACCGGGACGGCATCGCTACCGGGCGAAGCGCGCAAGCCTGACGACCGTCCGTCGAGACTCGGCCGCGGATGCTCGCCGTCTCCGGCCAGGAGCCCATCACCAGGGACGGACTTTCCCTCCGCGTCAGCGTGATCGTGACTTGGTCGGTCACCGACCCCGTGGCCTTCACGACAGGCGCGGAGTCGGGACACGCCGTCCTGTACGGAGCCGTCCAGGAGGGGATCGGGGACGCCGTCGCCGCAGTGACCCTCGGCGAACTGCTCCCGGACCACACGCGCCTCTCCAACCTCGTGGAGGTCATCGCCGGGCCCACGTCCGCCGTCGCAGAGGCCCGCACACGACCTCATGCTCCCCGGCGAACTCCGGCGCGCCGCCCAGGACGCCCTCCTGGCCCGCGAACAAGGCCGCGCCGACGTCGAGCGCGCTCGCGCGAAGGCGGCATCGCTCCGGACCCTCGCCAACGCAGCCCGAATCCTCGAAGAGCACCCGTCGCTCCTGCGCCTGCGCACCCATCAGGTCGCGGCCAAGCCCGGAACCTGGATCGTCCTGGATCAGCGCGGCAACTGAGAGTTATCCACAGAACGTCGTTCTACAACTTCTCGTCGGGCCGGCGACGCATCCTGGCTGCGTCCCGTCCCGGCAAGGAAGGAACAGCGCAATGTCCATGATCACTTTCCCGGTGCCTTCGACCACGACCTCACGTTTCGCGGTGGCCGCCGAACACGTGCCCCACAACCTCACCGACCTGCTCCTGCAGAGCCCCGCCGGCGCCTTCGAAGCCCACATGGCCGGACGGCTCGGCTCGCCTCAGTTGCAGGTCAGGCGCGAAGAACTGGCCTGCCTGCGCTGGGATCCCATGCGCGTCAAGGCGGTTCACCCCGATCAGCGTCAAGCCGGATGGGCCTTCCACCACGCGGAGGAGTTCGCGGTCGTCAACTCGTTCGCGCCGATCACCGACCAGCCCCGCGCCGTCCAGGTCGCCCGCGCCGCCGCGTACGCCCTCGCCGCAGCCACCGGCGGAGTCGCGGCCGACCTCATCACCGGCCACATCCTGGCGTCGCCCACCAGCGAACGGACGAGCTTCGTCCTGGCCGACCACTGGCTCGGCGACGCCCTTCCCCCGTTCAGGGCCAACGGCCGCTGCACCGCTCCCGAACCCGAACGCGACCCGGAGGGCGTGAACGGCTGTTCCTGCGTCTGCCTCCGCACCCGCGGCCTCCGCCGCTTCGGCCTGCCCGAACTCCAGATCACCGACGTCGCGTGCCCCCACGACCTGGCCGCCCTCAACGTCCTGCGCACCACCGCCCGTCACCTCCTCACCAGCCACTGGTCGTGGCTGGCCACCGGCCCCGCCGACGGCACACGCACGATCTCCGCGGCCCTCCACCTCACGGAGACCGACTTCAACGACTTCTGGGGCTCCACCCGCCGCGAACACCTCACCCACCCCACTCCGTTCGAAGCTCGCCTCACCCTCGTGACCCCCCGCCTCCTGGAGGTCGGCCCGCCCGACGACTTCGAGGGCACGATCAACGACTGGCTCTGGGGCGACACCCTCCCGTTGGGCCTGTACGACGTCCTGAGCTCCCCAGCCGACATCCCGCTCCCGAAAGCCGCCTAGCACGCAACCTCGAAACACCCGGCACCGCATACCGACAACCACCAAACCCCGTCGCGACCGAAAGCAGACGCCCTCAACCGCCCTCGCCGCAGCAGAACCCACAACTCTCGCCTTCTCTGCGACTCTCGCAGTCCACCTCCTTTTCCGACGCCGAACAGACCGTCCAAAACCATCGACGCCCTCATGTTCACCATCCGTACGAGCAACCGCAGTAGCGTCTCAATCAAATCCTGACCAAAGAAGGCCCGCCCACACACCACCGAGCAGGCCACCACAACGAGCCCACGCCACAGATGCCAAGCGCCCCTGGAGGCTCCACCACACCTCCGGGGGCAGGGCAAGCCACGCCGCCCCATCTCTCCCCCCACAGCGGCCAGTCGGTCGATCTGAGGTGCCTCGGGGATCTCCGCACCCAGTTCCCTCAGGGCGGCGGTAGTCCGTACAAGGCTGACGAGCTCGTCTTCGGTGGAACGGCCGAGTAGCGCGATGCCGTGCCGTGTGGCACTCCACCGCCGACCGGCTCAGCCCCGTCGACCACGAACAGCGGCGGAGAACGGCATGACCATCAATCTCGATGTCTCCACGGTTCCAGAGGATCGCCACCCAACTACAGTGGGGTGAGCTGGAAAGGAAGAAGGTGGGCGGGATATCCCGGCGTGCTCGACGCAGCGCGGTGGCCGGCTTGGGTGAGCGGGCAGCCGACGCGTCGATGGTCGCGTTGACATGGCGCCAGGCGGTGCTGGTGGAGACGGCGAACCCGGCGCCCAGCTCGGCGCACGTCTCGCCCTTTCGCGGGTGCACCAAGGTCACCAGGGTCTGCTTGCCCGATGAGAGTGCACAGGCCACCGGCACCACCTCACCCTCGACAGCGCCCACATCGCGACAAGCGTGACGGCGGCTGATCCCCAATATCGCCGACCTCAGCGGGTGTGTCGCCCAACCCGGCAAACGTATGTGGTCAACGCACTAGCGATCGTCTTTCGATGCTGGCGCACCATTCCGGTGGCGTAGGCAAGGGTCTGGCGCGACGACGGCAGCGAAGCACGACCCAAAGCATGCGGAGCCGTCGGACGGCGGGTTGTGAGAGACCAACCGTCCTATCGAGGGCTTCATGACGCTCCAGGCCCGCCGCACCGACCGCGACCGTCATGTGACCAGCAGCACTCACATCGCGGCCGAAAGGCTCACTGACCTGCGCTCATGGCACCTCATTCCTGGTCCGCTGATCGCAGGAGCTGGAATGTCGATGACCGCGGGCGCCTCGTGACCACTGTCCTGGTCAAGACGCCACCGGGCATGCCGGTGCTACGTCGGCCTTGGTCATTCCCGCGATTCAAGTGGGCGTGGTGGCCGGAGTGGCGGTGGTTGGAAGCATCTTCGGCCTCCTCGATACTGGTCATCAGCCAACCGGCTCTGCCGCCGGAGGCTTGCTCGCCGTCATCGGCCCGACGTGCTCCCTACCCCCGCCGCGCTCATCCTGCCCGGCGGCCGCTCGAACTTCACCTCCACTCCCCGGGAAGACGGCCGGGATCAACAGGCCAAGCCGTCCACCACACTCTGAAGGCTCACTGCACTCCGGGCCTTCACCCTCTGGGCGTGGCAACAAGAGGCGACAAACCGGTGCCCGCAGGCCTAAATATTCCTTCCGAGGCCGTATTGGCAAAGCCGGTGAGCAAACGGACACAGCCACTCCCCCGGTTGGAGTCACTACACCCAAAAGAGGAACTCGCCGGTGGATACTTGCCGACACCGGCAGCTATTGATCAGGGGCCAGCCTTCCGTTCAACACTCCTCGCGGCCGGTTCGATGGCAGTGATCTTTAAGGGGACCCAGTACCCGGCGGACGCCGATTGCGTCACCTCGCCTCAAGGTAGCTCAACCGGTCCTTCTCCTTTGTAGATTCGCTTCAGGTCGCGAAAATACGCTCAGAACAGCTGGATGGACCCTCGACCTCAACGCTCGATGAGCGCTTCGGTCAGCGTTCGAGCAACCCCCCTCGTCCACTTCAGGACACTCAACCGCTTACCAGCCACCAAGATCTACTTACTCGAACGTTGATAAGAATATTGCTGACCTGCGGTAACGGCCTCACTCAAACTCGGGAGACTAGTCACGCATCCAGCTTGGAGATCCACATCCCGGACGATCGACGCCCATCCGCGTAACCCGTTCCGTCAAATAGTGCGTCTCACCCTTATCCCCATATCAGGAGGCGCGCATGTATCCACCGGGCCCACAGCCAACCGGTACGCAAAAGTCCAATACTGGCCGAAACCTGGCGGGCTGCGGCTGCGGCCTCGCCCTCTGCCTGCTCCTGCTCGGCGGGTGCATGGCGTTGCTCGGCGTCGGAGATTCCACCACCACGTCCTCCACCAGGTCGATCTCACCGACACCGTCGTCTTCAACGACTCCATCGACCGAGCCCAGCGAGACGTTCGACACCACATCCGGTCCGACGGCTTCCGTTCAGCCACGAAGGAGGATCAAGCACCCAACAGAGACGCCCAAACCCAAACCACGCGTCTCCAAGCGGCGGGCCCCGCGGCCGCCGGCCCAGGAGCCGGTCTACTACAGCAACTGCGCCGCGGTGCGGGCCGCCGGCAAGGCTCCGATCCATGCGGGCGAGCCGGGCTACGCACGGCATCTCGACCGGGACGGCGATGGGGTCGGCTGCGAGTGAATCGGCTGGATCAACTGTCACCAATGCTCAACGCTCCGTAGCCGAAGTGACTACGATCGGCATCCTGACGGTGACCAACGCGATCCCCGGGGCGAAGATGAACCGTTTCCTCGCAGATCCCAGACTTGCCGACGTGTTCGGCGACATCCTCCGCTGCACCTGCGGAGTCCTGGGTTGTACGGCGGTGGCCGGCGCCATCTCCTTCGGCGCCGCCGCGCCGGCCAGTGCAGTCGCACTATCGAAACCGGAGCCGCGCGCGTCGATACCTGCCATCTGCCGTCACCCGACGAGCATCAACGACTGGCCCACCACGCGGATGTGCAGGGAGGCGTGGTGGGTGATGTACGGGAAGTCTCGGAAACGGCACCACGGTCGTGGCGGCCCGGACACCATTCGATGGGCAGACCGTCCAGAGCAAGCACCGCAGACCGAGCACCGGCCTCCGCCTCCCAAACCGATGGACAAGCCGAGCCCCCCACCGGCCAAGCGTCCCCGCCGTGACAGCTCGCCGTCGGCTACCCCTACCGGAAGCGCCCCGAGCACGGAACCCGCACGCCTCACCGAACGGGCCGCAGACCACGAGCCAGAGGCACGTTCCCTACAGCCGATCTTGCTGCTCGGCCTCCTCCTCCCCGCCGCGGCAGCGATCTGCTATCCGTTCAGGCACCGCATCTATGCAGCCGCCGCAGCGAGTCCGCTCCTGTCCGCGACCGCCGTCGGCGGAGTCCCGGACACGCAGACCGTTCATTTCACCTACCGGCCCGCGCTCGACCCGTTCGCCGCTCCCGCCATGGGGCTGTCGGGTCCCGGAGCGATCGCCACCGCACGCATGCTCGCGTTGGCCGCGCTCAACGAACACGGTGACAGCTCCATCGTGGTGATCCCGCGGCCCGACGCCACCATGCTGTTCGGGCTGGGAGAGGACGAGATGCTCGACGAGACCGCCGCCGGGCTGTTCATCCCGGGCAACCTCGACGCCGCGCTGGCCTACCTGGAAACGGAGCTCGCCATTCGCCAGAACACCGGGATCACGGACGCCCGCCGCCTGCTCCTGGTGGCCGACTGCGAGAACGAGGCCGGCCGGATCGGCGATCTCCTCGCCCGTCACCCCGGAGGCGTCTCGGCGATCCTGCTTGGAACCTGGACCGGCGAGCGCGCGGTGGTGGACGACGACGGGCTGGTCGAAGCGTCCTCGTCGCTCGCCGCGTGCCTGCCCGATCGCCTGCCCGCCATGTCGCGGACGGAAGCCCGCGACCGGCTCCGGGCCGCCATCGCACGCCAGCAGCCGGACAAGAAGCGCCCCTCAGGCCGCCGCTCCAGTTCGAGACGGGCCTGACCCTCGACACGCCCGTGTGCCCACCCCTCCCTGGGCACACGGGCATTCCACACCCAGCAGCCCGACGTTGGCCCGCCGCTCCGACCGCTCCTCGCCGTCCGAACAAGAACAGATCCGAACGAGAACAGAGGCTGCAAGGCTGCCTACAAGCCCCACCGACCCTCCCGGCCCCGCGCCCTTCCGTGGACATCGTTAGGGCGCGGCGCATTGCTGTCGTTCGGTCTCGGCCCGCGCCATGACCAGCGTGCGTATCGCCCGGCCGAGGGCCGCGGTATCCGGCGGCTGGGCAACGGCGCGATCGACGTAGGCGGTGCATTGGAGAAGCCAGCCCCGCACGACGTCCTCGATCTTGGTCTCCGATCTTTGTGCCTTGGCGAGGGCGAGGCGGCGCTTCTCGTCGAGGACCTGGCGCGTGAGGTTCTCGTCCACTCCCAGGGCTTGAATGTCGGAGAGCGCGTAGCGGCCCAGACGGTCCGTCACCAGGCCGCGATCGGCTGAGATCCGATCGAACGTCTTCCTGGGCCAATCGAGGATCATCGCCGCGCCGCTGGCGTCGACGGTATCGATCAGAGGGCCCTTCCTTGCGGAGACGACCTCACGCACCGAGTCGGGGTCGAGCCGGTCCAGGTCGCGTTTGAGGTAGACGGGATATCCGCGGAAGCTGCTGATGACGTTGAGGTCGCCGCGTGCGACGAGCATCTCCACGTCCCGGCGCTCGACGTCGAGCCCGACGCGTGAGGCCAGCCTGGCCGCGGCCCTGGCGGACCCGATCGGCGGCTCGTCCCCGAACATGGCGATGACCTGCGCGCCGTTCCCTCTGACCTCATCGGCGAGGTCGGCGGACCAGCGTTCCCCGTCGATGTCGGGGCCGGGGAGGAGACCATGCTCCCGGCCGACGCGCATCTGCCACCGGGAGAGCCCGAGGTGGCTGGCGAACTGGTGGACGCCATAGTCGCCGCGGATGATCTGTGCGGGCATCGTCGTGCCTCCTTCGTCACGGTGAAACGTCGACGCTCCACAGCCTCGCCCACACCGCCCGGCAACAATAGTAGAATGCAATTCTGTGGATAACCGTGCGGCGAATTGGTGACCGCACGTCCGGCGGCGCCGGGAAACCCGGACCGGGCAACTCGGCCAGCCCGATTAATACACCCATATCCGTTTATGTGGGATTTGGCGACCTCTGGGCGGACAGGCACCCCAAATGTCAGTCACTCTGGCTCGTTCCCGGATTGTTCGGACAGATTGGGTAACTGTCCTTTGGGGCGTGAGCGCGGGGGCCGGCATGCCAGGGTGGGGGCATGGATGCGATACAGCGGCTGGGGATCGGGCTGGCGGCACTGGGGCGCCCGGCGTACATCAACGTGGGAAGGGCGGAAGAACTACCGCTCAGCCGCACTGTCAAGGCGTTGCGCAAGTCCACCTGGAACGTCCTGGACGTGGCGTACTCGGCGGGCATCCGCTGGGTGGACACGGCACGGTCGTACGGCAGGGCGGAGGACTTCCTGGGCTCATGGCTCACCGACCGCAAGCCGGAGGACGTGACCGTATCCAGCAAGTGGGGGTACACGTACGTCGGCGAGTGGAAGACGCACGCTACCGTGCACGAAGTCAAAGAGCACAGCCTCGCCCGGTTCCAGGCCCAGTACAAGGAGACCCGCGATCTGCTCGACGGGGCCCTGTCCGTTTATCAGGTGCACTCGCTCACCGAGGAGAGCCCGCTGTTCAAGGACGTTCGATTGCTGGGGGCTCTCGCGGAGGTTGCCGCCAAGGGCGTGAGAGTCGGCTTCTCCACCTCGGGCCCCGGTCAGGCTGACACGATCCGCCGGGCGATGGCCCTGGAGGTGTCCGGGCAGAGGCTTTTCAGCACCGTCCAGTCGACATGGAACATCCTTGAGACGTCCGCGGAGGGAGCTCTTCGCGAGGCACACGAGTCGGGGCTGCACGTTCTCCTCAAGGAGGTCATAGCGAACGGAAAGCTCGCCATAAGGCCCCCCATGGCCGCGCGGTCTGTGGCGTTCGAAAACCGGGTAGAGCCGGACGCGCTTGCTGTGGCCGCGGCACTGAGCCGCCCTTGGGCGGACACCATCCTGATCGGTGCGGTGAGCCCGGCCCAACTGGAGGCCAACCTGAAGGCGACAAAGGTGTCGCTGAACGAAGAGGACCTTGAGGTGCTGGCCGGCCTGAGCGTGCCCCCAGAACGGTACTGGGCCGAACGAAGCGCGCTCCCCTGGACGTGAGCCGCGCCCCATAGGGGATGTGGGGCCTGTCCATGGCACGATGAAGCGCGCCCACCATGATCGGACCTGTGCCAATGCATCCAGACTCCCCGCAGATGATCGGCCCTTACCGTGTGGTCGCGCGACTCGGGTCCGGCGGGATGGGCGAAGTCTTCCTCGCGTCGTCACCGAGCAGGCGGCTGGTCGCGGTGAAGGTCATCAGGCCCGAACTGCTGGGCGATCCCAGGTGGCGGGCCCGTTTCCGCCGTGAGGTGACATCGGCGCAGTCGGTGAGCGGCTTCTACACGGCACCCGTCGTCGACGCCGACCCGGACGCCGACCAGCCGTGGCTCGCGACGCAGTACATCCGCGGAGTGAGCCTTTCCGCCGTGGTGCTGGACAAGGGCCCGCTCCCCGAACAGGCGGCGTGCAGGTTGGGGGCAGGACTGGCGGAAGCCCTGATCGCGATCCATCGGGCGGGGATCGTCCATCGGGACTTGAAGCCGTCGAACGTCCTGCTCGCCTCGGACGGTCCCAGGGTCATCGACTTCGGAATCGCGCGGCCGCTGGACGCGTTGCCGCTCTCGCGTTCGGAGATCCTGGGGACCCCCGCCTACATGTCGCCTGAGCAGGCTCTCGGAGAGCCCGTGACGCCGCAGAGCGATGTGTTCTCGCTGGGCGCGACGCTGGTGTACGCGGCCACTGGTTCGGCGCCCTTCGGCACCGGCCATAAGGTGCGCGGACGCATCGTGCACGGCGCCCCCGACCTCAGCCGCTTGCCCGACCCCATGCGCGGGGTCGTGACACGGTGCCTCGTCAAGGAGCCGGAGGAACGCCCTTCGCCAGCGCAGGTACTCACCGCGCTGTCAACGCTTCTGGACGCGCACTACAGCGAGGAATGGCCGCCGGCGGACGTAGGGGAACTCATCGGCGTGCAGGAACGAACGCTGGTCGAGATCCGGCCGAGCTGCCGACCGTCCACGAGCGTCCTTGACACGGGACCCGGGCGCCACCCTGGGTCTCCCCCGTGAAGCCACCGTTCCAGGCACTTCCGCAGCGCGACAACGAGCACGACCACAGAACCGGCTAGCTGAGTGGCCGAAGGCCCACCACCGCCTGAGCCGAGAGTTGTCAGGGCAGGTCTTCCACGAGCGCGTGCCAGAAGGCCGACTCGTACGCGTGCAGGAGCCGAGCGGCGCGAGCGATCTCCGCCGGGTCGTCACCTGCGGCGAGTCCAGCGGCGACGACGGCAAGGGCCTGCTCCTCGAAGCCGGGCGGTGACTCGGCGAAGAAGGTGAAGAACCCCACCGCCTCCTCACTGAAGCCGTAGTGAGCGCGGAGCGCCTTGGCCGTGCGCGAACAGTACGCACCCCACTCCTCCAGGTTCGCAAGCATGGCCAGAGCCACCTCGCCGGCCGTCCCGAAGGCGGCCCGCTGCGCCAGGTAGGCCGGGTACGCCTGAGCGAACGGACGCGGCTCGTAAGCTCTGAGATTCTTCTCACTTTCACCGAGGGCCACAGCGAAGCCGTCCAGCAGGATCAGCGCCTGCCCCTCGCCCTGCGCGAGGCCGAGGAACAGCTCACCAGCCGGTGAGTCAGGGAAACGCGCAGCCAACAGGGCGAAACTACGCCGATCGCTACCGACGATGCGATACTCCTCTCCGGCCAGCCAGACCAGGCGTTCTCGGGGCAACTCACCCGTTTCAAGCAGTTCGAGGAAGCGGTTCGCTGGAGCCCTGGCCGCGATCTCCTGGCGGGCCCGGGCGACGAGTTCGGCAGCCGTGTCGTCGGTCATGCCCCCACGGGAGCACCCGGCGAGGGCTGCCGTCAACGACATGGGCCCGGATGGGCCCATGTGATCACGTGGATACGATGAAGTACGGAGCGTCTACGCAGGTGTGGACGGAGTTGGGAGCGAGCGAGTATGTCGGATTTCGAGCTCAGCCACGCGAGCGGCCGTATGCCCCTCGAGGTAACGGAGGCGACGGAGGGCCCCTCGGGGCTGGGCATGAGCAGCCTCCTGAAGGAGACCGGGCACGTCACCCTCGACCCGGGTTTTACCAACACCGCGTCCACCACGTCGTCGATCACCTATATCGACGGTGATGCGGGCATCTTGCGGTATCGGGGTTATCCGATCGAGGAGCTGGCGGAGAAGTCGTCCTTCCTCGAGGTCGCCTACCTGCTGATCTACGGCGAGCTACCGACCGCCGACCGGCTGCGGGGCTTCAGTGACGACATCCGCAACCACACGCTGCTGGACGAGAAGTTCCGCGCGTTCTTCTCGGCCTTCCCACGCCGCGCGCACCCGATGGCGGTGCTGTCGTCCGCCGTGAGCGCGCTGTCGACCTTCTACCAGGACAGCCTGGACCCGTTCGACCCGGAGCAGGTCGACCAGTCCAGCATCCGGCTCATCGCCAAGCTGCCCACGATCGCCGCCTACGCGTACAAGACCTCCATCGGGCAGCCGCTCCTGTACCCGGACAACTCCCTGGGGTACGTAGAGAACTTCCTCCGTATGACCTTCGGGCTGCCCACGCAGCCGTACGAGATCGACCCCGAGATCGTGCGGGTGCTCGACATGCTGTTCGTGCTGCATGCCGACCACGAGCAGAACTGCTCCACCTCGACCGTGCGGCTGGTGGGCTCCAGCCAGGCCAACCTGTTCTCGTCGGTCTCGGCCGGCGTCGACGCCCTGTTCGGCCCCTTGCACGGCGGCGCGAACCAGGCCGTCCTGGAGATGCTGGAGCGCATCCACAAGAACGGCGACGACATCGACTCGTTCGTGCGGCGCGTCAAGAACAAGGAGCCCGGCGTCAAGCTGATGGGCTTCGGGCACCGCGTCTACCGCAACTACGACCCGCGCGCGGCCGTGGTGAAGAAGGCCACGGGCAAGGTCCTGGAGGCCCTCGGCAAGTCTGACCCGCTGCTGGACCTGGCGATGCGCCTCGAAGAGGTCGCCCTGAGCGACGACTACTTCGTGGAGCGCAAGCTCTACCCGAACGTCGACTTCTATACAGGCGTCATCTACAAGGCGATGGGCTTCCCGACCAACGCCTTCACCGTCCTGTTCGCGCTCGGCCGGCTCCCTGGGTGGATCGCCCAGTGGCGCGAGATGATGAACGACTCCAGCACGAAGATCGGCCGTCCGCGCCAGGTGTACGTGGGCCCGGGTGAGCGCCATTACGCGGATCCCTCCTCCCGCTGACCAGCGTCCCGGCACATGGCACGACCGCCGTGTGCACCGCACAACCGGAATGGCGCAAACATCGCGTCATCCGGCCGATGGCTTGTGCGCAGCGGGCGGGCACTGAGCCCGCCCGCGCGCGCTCTGGCGGATACGAGGCACCCGCGACATGGACACCCGCCTCGTGGCCCAGGGACGGGGGTGAGCGGATTCCGATGATCTCGGCATCCTTCTTGGCCGGTTCCCGTCGTACCGGGAGCATCACCCCAGCCGGTCGGCAGGCCCTCGACACGCACTCTTACCTGGGCGGAGCCAAAGGAGAGCCCTCATTGATCGCCCTCCCAGGATGGTCCGGGTTAGCCTGAGGACGGCGACTCCCCCAGCGGAAGGCGGACCCTGGTCAATGGCCTCCATCGTCGAGACACAGCTGTCGAGCCTGGATTTCTGGGCGAATCCGCTGGACGAGCGCGACGAATTGTTCGCGACCCTTCGGGCGGCCCAAGGACCGGTGTACTGCCCGCTGCCGGACAGTCCCGGCTTCTACGCCCTCACCAGGTACGAACAGGTCAGCGAGGCCAGCCGGCATCCCGAGGTCTTCAGCTCGCAGCCCACCGCCGTCAGCCTGATCGACCCGCCGCCGAAGATCGTCGAATTCTCCGGCTCCATGATCAGCTTGGACGATCCGCGACATGCCAGGCTCCGCCGGATCGTCTCCCGCTCTTTCACCCCGCGCATTGTCCAGCGCTTCACCGGTGACGTGACGGTCCTCGCGCGTCGCATCGTGGACGAACTCGTCGAACGCGGCCCTTGCGATTTCGTGGAGCACGTTGCCATGCCGATGCCCTTGGAGATCATCTGCTCCATGATGGGCATCCCCGACTCCGCCTATGAGAGCGTCATCGATGCCACGAACGTGATCCTGGGGATCGGCGATCCCGACTACGTCGACCCCGACGGCAGGGACCGCACGACCGCGCTCAGCGAGAGATTCTCCTACCTGCACTCGCTCATGGCCGACCTCGGACGCCTACGTCGCGAGAAGCCCGCCGACGACCTCGTGACCGCACTGACGCACGCGAACGTGGACGGCGAAGCGCTCACCGACCTAGAACTGGCCCGCTTCTTCACGCTCCTCGTCGTGGCGGGTAACGAGACGACCCGTAACGCACTCTCACACGCACTCGCACTGCTCACCGCACACTCCGACCAGCGAGACCTCCTCCTCGCGGACATCGAGAGACGGCTTCCAGACGCAGTCGAGGAAATCGTCCGCTACGCGAGCCCGGTGACGTGGATGCGCCGCACACTGGCACGCGACTACGAGTTGCTGGGTCATGTCTACCGTTCCGGCGAACGAGTCGTCCTCTACTACAACTCAGCCAACCGCGACGAGAGCGTGTTCAAGGATCCGAACGTGTTCGACATCACGCGTTCTCCGAACCCGCATTTCGGGTTCGGAGCGCCCGGACCGCATTTCTGCCTCGGCGCCCACCTCGCCAAACGTGAGATCACGGTGCTGCTCCGCGAGCTCTACACCCGTCTCCCCGATCTCCACGCGACCGCTCCGCCGACCCGGCAGCGCACCAGTTTCATCAACGGGATCAAGACACTCCCCTGCGCCTTCTGACCGGCAGAACGCTACGGCTACCGCACCTGCTCGTTTGCCATGGCCAAAGGTGCCCCAAATGCCAACCAAAGAGGAACCTCATACTGCTTCCGACAAACCGGAAGCGTTGTGGGAGCACTTATCCACAGAATCGCATTCCACTTTCGCCCTCCCTGGCGCCTCGCCGAAGCTGGACAGCACACGCCGGTCCGCCGTCGCCCAAGGAGGCAGCCATGTCCGTCACCATCACGGTCCCCGAAGAGATCACTGCCGGTTTCGTCGTCGCCACCGACCAGGTGCCGGGCGACGTCACGGTCGCGATCCGCCAAAGACTGTCCGGCCGGTACGCGACGGAGATCGCGGAACGGCTGAACACGCCCCGCCTGGCCCTATCGGGGTACCGGGCCGCGGACTCGCCGTGGGACCTGAGCCAGGTGATCGGCGTCGACGTAGAGGACATCGAACGGGTTCGCCATGCCGCCCGGCACATCGGCGTCACCTGCACCCTGCCGGTCAGCGATCTGCCTGTCGGCCTCCACATCGCGCGCACGGCCGCGAAGGCGATCGCCGAATCGCTGTGCGGTGTGCCGGTGGATCTCGCTTGCGACCAGGTGCTCACCGTCATCCCGTTCGGACGCATCGGCGAGTTCGTCCTCGCGGACGAATGGCTCGGGGCCTCGCTGCCTCCGTACCGGAACGCGGGCCAATGCACAGCGGACGAGGACGACATCGACGGCTGCGCCTGCGTTGATCTCACCACCCGCGGCCTGCACCGGTTCGGTCTGCCCGAACTGGAGATCACCGACGCGGCATGCCCGCACGACCTAGCGGCCCTCAACATCCTGCGCACGGCCGCACAGCGGCTGCTCCCTCTCGGACGGCACGCGGGCGAGCACGTCCTGCCCTCAGAAGTCCTGCTGACGAGCGAGGACTTCGCCGCCTTCTGGGGCGGTCACGAGCCGGTGTGGGACGACGGCCCCGTACCGGCACGGCTGGTCGAGGTGGCACCTGACCAGCTGGGCATCAGGCCGCCGGCCGACTTCCCCGGCTCCCTGAACGAATGGCTGTGGGATGAGATCCCGCCCGTCCTGCACGAGTTGCTCAGCTGCGAACCCGATGCCTCACTCCATCCCAGCTGAGCTTGACCGTCAGCCCGGGCGCACAGTGGGTACGCGGACCTCGAAGATGATCTCAAGACCGTCTTCTTCGTCCCACTGCATCCCGACCTGAGCGAACCCGAACCCGGCGATGGTGGCAAGCGACGCGGTGTTGCCCGGACTGATCGTCGCCCGCACGGCCCTAACACCGGGCTCAGCAGCGGCGCGTTGCAACAGCTCACGGAGCATCGCCTTGGCGTAGCCCCGGCGCCGGTAACCGGGATCCACCGAGTAGCCGATCTCGACCATGCCCGCCTCGGTGGGCGGCCCATGAAACCCGGCGTGCCCGACAGTGACACCATCGGGCTCGGCAAGCGCGACGTGCGCGCTCCACAGTGCGCTGCCGGGAGCGAAGCCGAGTTGGTTGATGCGTATTCGCCACACCGGCAGGAACTCGTCGGTCATGAGGTATTCGGTGAGGGCAACGCCGGCTGCGGCGCTGGCTCCTGGCAGATCACCCTGCAGTAATGCGCTCATCGCCGCAGCCGGCAGCGGGACCAATCGCACCGACTTGGAGCCAGCCGAGGTCTCCGCCTGCTCAAGCACTTCGTCAGTCACAAACGAAGGATCACATGACAGACGAGCCGAGACCAGCGGTCATTTCTCACCCGGCTCATTAAGCGATGGAGGTTCTATGGTTGCAAGACGACAACACGGCCTCAACGGAGGACGTACCTCTATCAAGAAGACCGTGATCACAGCGAAGGCGGCAAGAACCAAGTCCGCTGGGTGTTCCCGCCCGTCTCGACACCCTCACCATGCTGGTCAGGTTCGGGATCCTCTTCCATGGCCCCGTCCCCACCGCCAAGACGGACCCCATGGTCACCAAGGGCGCCTCCGAGGAGCGACCGTCGCGAGACGATCGGCTCGAATCCGCTGGTGATCATGTGAATGCCGGTCCACGACAACGCGGCGAGATCCTCACCGGAGGCATCTTCGCCAGGCGGCCGGTAGGGCATATGACCAAAACAGCCGCCCAGGCAGGCCGCCCTCCGACAGACCCACGTCCCAGACAGACCAGCAGCCCCGGCAGACGCACGTCCCGGCAGATCCACTTCCCGGGCAGGCCCGTGCCCTGGTCGAACGCGCCACGGGCACGGCGCCCAGGCGCCTTGGGACACACACCGCTCGGGCTCCGCCGGCGACAATCCATCCTCTCGCCCCGACACGTCCGTCCCCCACCCCGCAGCTACACCACCCTTAACCCTAGGGACACGCAGTTCCTTCACCGTTCCGATATCTCACAGCTCGTTCCAGCCGCTTGACCACGCGGGCTCATGAGGGCTCGACCATGCCGGTTCATCAGTGCGAGTTGCACCCGGAGGAGTCTCCCGATGGACAGGTCATCCCAAATCACAGACGTCTGCTGGGCCGCATGGAGGTCGAAGGGCTGACGCCCGGAAGGCTTTCAAGCTGTATTCGGCGACCCCGCGGTCCTGGTGTTCGCCGCCGCGTCCGGGGCGACGGCCGCGCTGGCGCGGTGGCGCCTCTGGCCGCTGTTCGCCGGCGGCGGCCGCGCCTGGGACTGGGACTGGGACTGGGACTGGTCCGAGCATGGCACCCGCCATGAGTCGGGTATCCAGCCCGCCGACGTCCAGAACCTTCTCGATCGCGGCGGCACAGGGATCGTATTCAGCTACGGCATGGAATTATGTCTGAAGACCATGCCCGAGACCGTGAAAGTCTTGGAGGATAACGGGAGTGAAGTGCACATCGAGGAACCACAGCAGCCGTCAAGCTCTACAATAAGCTGCTGAGACGGAACTCGTCGGCGACCTCTTCCATTCAACGTGCTGACCTGACTCAAGCTGCAGCCGAGCTCGGGAACAGGTCCGGCGCGTCTGACCGCAGTCGATGTCCGTTCGTCCGCAGGCCGATCGATCGCGCTTTCCCAACCTGGAGGCCGGGCTACCCACTATGGCGTGGGAGGCTGCCGGCGAACCTTCGGACCGAGCGCGATGCGCGGAGGCCGGGCCACCCACTATGGCATGGGAGGCTGCCGGCGAACCTTCGGACCAAGCGCGATGCGCGTTCGTCCGCTGGCCGACCGACCACGGAATTGTCCGACTCAAAAGCCGATCAGGCCACGGGTGGCGTGAAGGATGCTGCGAAACTCTTGCCGAGGGTGATGTGCTTCGCGCAGCGTTCGTTCCGCACTGAGCGGGTCACTTTCCGGCTCTTCGTCGTTGTGTTCGCAGGCCCTGGGGGCTGCGGTTGGGTGCCTGGCAGCGATAATGGTGAGTTTTTGCCCGGCCTTGCGTTCACCGGTGTGGGCGGAAGAAGTCAATGATGTCGTTGGCGAGGAGTTCGGGTTCTTCGTGGGCGGCGAAGTGGCCGCCGCGGGGCATGCGGGTGTATCTGGTGACGTTGTAGGTGCGCTCGGCCCAACTGCGGGGCGGGTGGGTGAGGTCGGCGGGGAACAGGGCGACGGCAGTGGGGACGTCCGCGCGCTCCACCCGCCGTGTCAGGCCCGTGCCGTACTCGTAGTAGGGCCGGAAGGAGGTTGAAATGGTCTGAGTGAACCAGTAGAGCGATGCCTGCGTCAGGACGAAGTCGTCACTGAACCGGGACGATAGGTCGCCGCCGCAGTCGCTCCATGCGCGGTACTTCTCAACGATCCAGGCGAGCAGCCCAGCGGGTGAGTCGGCCAGACCATAGCTCAGGGTGAGAGGGCGCGTGCTCTGCTCGTGCTGGTACCCGCCCTCCTGCGCGATCCATGCCGCGACGGAATCGAGGTACGCCTGCTCCTGTGGGGTGACACTAGAGGCGTCGTAGGCGGCAGGGGCCGCGACCGACAGCAGGTGGATACCAGCCAGCGCTTCGGGGTGGGCTTCGCCGAGGCGGGAGGTGGTTCCGGCACCAAGATCGCTGCCGTGGGCGGCGTACCGCTGAAAGCCCAGTTCGTCGTGCATGAGCCGGTGCCAGAGTTCATGGGTCTGCGGTGGCGCGGTGAGCGAGCGCCGCTGCGGCGAGAAGGCGAACCCGGGCAGCGAGGGGACGATCACGGTGAACGCGTCGGCCGCGTCGCCCCCGTACCGCGAGGGTGTGGCCAACCGGTCGGCCAGGCCGATCATCTCCAGGAAGGAGCTGGGCCATCCGTTCGTCAGGACGATCGGCAGCGCGCCGGGGTGTTCGCCCTCATAGCGCAGATAGTGGACCGGTGTCCCGTCGATGTCCGCGAGATGAGACGGGAGGGCGTTGATGGCGGCTTCGTGGGTCCGCCAGTCGTAGCCAGAGGCCCAGTAGTCGACAAGGCGCCGCAGCTCTCCCACGTCGGTGCCGGCCTCCCATCCGCCGACGGGCCAGGGAATCGGCCACCGTGTGCGGAGCAGTCGCGACCGCAACTCGTCCAGTTCGGCCTCCGGGACGGTGATCACGGACGTGATAGGGGGCATGACGGCCCTACCCCTCTTCGTGTGGGTTGCTTGAGCCATTCGTAGGGTTGGGTTGCCCGGGCCTCTGAGCGTGGCTGACATGATGTAGCCGTCTTTGTAGCTGAAAGAGATTGGCCGTCCAGGGCTCCGCGACGACGCGGTCGCCCGTTGGAACGCGTGACAAGATCGCTGAGTAGGGACACACCGGCTTGGTCTCCTTCTGGGTGGCCAGTTTCGATCTTTCAACTCGGCGAGTGCACAGTCACCGAAGACCGCGCAGGTCGGCGTTCTCGCTCCGCCTCCCTCTTCTCGCACCTCCGGACGCTGGGATGGCGGCGCACGCAGCCTTGTAGCCGCCGGTCACGGACGTGATCCGTCGGCCGGGCCGAGAGTCTGGACGATCGCGGCCCGCGTCGCCTCGCGCGGTTCCGGGTCCGTCGCCAGCAGGACATTCATGATCATGCCCTTGAGCAGGGCGTCTAGACGCGCGGCAACGTCCGGACCGGTGAATCGGGCCAGCGCGGCCCGGCTGTCCCTCGTCCACGCCTGCGTCAGGACTCGCAGGTCGGGACTGCGAAGCGCGGCCAGATGGAGTTCGAAGCCAAGGACCGCGCTGCGGTACCGAGCAGGCCCGCCGTGCACAAGATCGACCAGGATCTCGACGAACTCCTCGCGTGTCCTGACCACCTCAAGCAGTTCCTCGAACACCGCGGACTGCTGCTCGACGTAGCGGGCGAACGCTTGCGCCCGCAGATCGATCAAGGTGGCGAAATGGTAAGTGATCGATCCCAGCGGCACACCGGCGCTTGCGGCGATGCGCCGATGCGTTGTCCCGGCCGCCCCGTGCTCGGCGAGGACGTCTAGGGCGGCGTCCAGGATGCGCGTTTTGCGGTCGGGGTCGTACCGGCGAGCCCGCCGCCTGCCGCCCGGATCGAGCCCATCACCGGTTGCAGCCCTGGCAGGTTTGCTATTGACAGGGTCCGTCGACGGCGGCTCGATGCGTGACATAAGTACAAAACGTACACTTCATAAGAACAGATGTACGCATCAAGGCCGTCGCCCGTCCTCGGCATCGCAGCCATCGTCCAGAGGCGTTTCCGCTGCACGATGCGGGACGGCGCGACGGCGCGACGGGTTGGGCGTATCGGGCCCGCCCGTGCCGCGGGCGGGCCCGGCAGAGGGTTGGGAGGGTCAGCTGGGCTGACGGGTGGGCATGATGGTGACTTGCTGGAGGTTCGCGCGCGGCGGCAGTGCGGCGATGAAGCCGACGGTTTCGGCGATGTCCTGTGGCGTGAGCCACTGCATCGTCTCCTTGGTGCCTTCAAGCCACTGACGCACGCCGTCGTCGGTGACGTGGCTCTGCAGCTCGGTGCCGACAATGCCCGGTTCGAGCGCCGACACCCGCACATTCTTCGCACCCAGCTCGACGCGCAGATGCCGCGAGAGGTGGGTGACGTAGGCCTTGGTGCCAGAGTAGACGGCGAAGTTGGGGAAGATGTTCTGCGCCGCGACCGACGAGGTGTTGATCAGATCGGACACGCCACGCTCACCGGCGGCCTTGACGAGCTGCGGGGTGAACACGCCGATGACGTTCATGAGTCCGGTGATGTTGAGGTCGATCTGATGCTGCCATTGGTCAACGGCCAGTTCCTCGATCGGGGCGGGCAGCATCACGCCTGCGTTGTTGAACAGCAGATCGGCGTCGCCCATCTCGGAAACCACCCGGTCGGCGGCCGCCTGCACCGACGCGGCATCGGTGACGTCAACGGCGATCGCCAGGGCGGTGCCGCCGTTCTTCTGGATCCGGGAGACGATCTCGTCCAGCCGGTCCGCGCGCCGGGCCAGGACGGCAACGCGCGCGCCCAGGCCGGCCAGGTGTTCAGCCGAGGACTCGCCGATGCCGCTGGAGGCGCCGGTGACGACCGCCACGCGGCCGGACAGGGGCTTGGTCAGGGATTGCGTGGACATGCGGCACCTTTCGAAGGGCGGATGGATCAAGAGCTGGACCGTGGCCGCCGACTGTCGGCCATGCATCCAGCACACCACCCTTGAACTGCGTCCTCGGGCCCTGAACAGGCCCTGAGCAGGAAGGTACCGGGCAGGCAGGTACTGGCGGGGCCACCTTGCCAGGCGTGCGCCTTCCATGGCTTGCCCCACACTGGATGCATGGACCGTAGTAGCGAGATCGCCGACTTCCTGCGCTCCCGCCGCGCCCGGATCACCCCCGACCAGGCTGGACTGGAACAGGACGGCCGCGCCCGGCGGGTACCCGGACTGCGCCGGGACGAGGTCGCCCGCCTCGCCGGCGTGAGCACCGAGTACTACACCCGTCTCGAACAAGGCCGCGCCGGAACTCCCTCCCCGCAGGTCGTCGAGTCCCTCGCACACGCACTCCAGCTCGACCTCGCCGAGCGCGAGCACCTCACCGACCTGCTGGCACGGCCCGCTCCGGCCCGTCGTGCCCCGGCCGCTCCGCAGCGGGTCCGCCCTGGTCTGCACCTCATGTTGCAGACCTTGGAGCATGTCCCCGCCTTCATCCTCGGCCGGCGCACGGACGTCCTGGCTGCCAACCGCCTGGCGCGGGCGGTTCTGACCGATTTCGACGCCCTCCCCGTCCCACAGCGCAATCTCGCCCGTTACTACCTCCTGGACCCGGACGCCCGCGAACGCGTTGGAGACTGGGCACAGGTCGCCGCCGAAACCGTCGCCATGCTCCGCCTCGAAGCAGGCCGCCACCCGCACGACCGGCGGCTCGCCGACCTCGTGGGCGAGCTAACCCTGCGATCACCGGAATTCACCACTTGGTGGAACGACCACCGCGTCCTGCGCCGCACCCACGGCACCAAGCACTACCACCATCCCGTGGTCGGCGATCTCCACTTCTCCTACGAGTCCCTCCAGCCTCCCGGCGACCCCGACCAGACCCTGTGCGTCTACAACGCCGAACCTGGCTCCACCACCGCCGAGGCCCTGCGGCTGTTGAGTAGCTGGACCACTCCCGGACCCAAGGAGCCCACGCCGTCCACGGACGCACGGTGAGCCGCCGCAAAGCCCGGCCCCCCGTTCCCCGGGCCACCGGTTCGAGTCGACCGTCGGGCTAGGAGGCTGGGACAGGGGCCGGGGGCCGAGGACTGGGCGAGAGTCTCCGTCCCGGGGCGATGTGTATCTGTATATCCGCATCCTGCCGCCGGGATCGTCCAGGCTGGTGACACAAGCAGGCAAATCATCTCGGACGGCGTGATCTGTACGGGATGCCCAGCTCGTCCGAGAAGGGGACCGACTGGACGGGCGCGCCACACGAGGGAAGTCTTCGGCGCGCAGTTCGGAGATCAACCGGTCGTCGATGGCCCCGGCGCCGTGCAAGACGCCACACAACGGCCCGGACGCACCGTATAGCGGAACACGCCGTATAGCGGAACCCACCGCGTAGCGGAACCCCACCGCACCCGAACGAAGGCCGCCACCACGGCGGTAGAGTCGATCCGCAGCCTTGCCCGCACAAGATTCCCACTCGGGCCTGCCGAGGGACTGCTGTTGACACTGAGGCTTTTCCAACCTGCCGGGTCGCTCGCCCGGTTCGACTGACAGACGAGTGAAGCCCCTGGTAGATGGGTTTTCGACCAAGAGAACCGTCTCCACCAGAGGCTTCGCATGCTTGTCTACCCGTGTGGCCTGGATGTGTCCAGTTCCGCCCTGCGTTTCCTGGCGGCCCGGCTGCGTGAACACCGTCGCGCACTGGGCACCCGGTGGCGGCGCCCGACCGCAGGCCGCCAAGCCCTGCCCGTCCTCGCGCACCTACGCAATGGCCCCGCCTATGCCCAGCTCGCCGCCGGTTTCGGTGTCGGCACCAGCACCGCCTACCGCTACATCACCGAGGCGGTCGAGCTTCTGGCCGCCCCGGCCCCGACGCTGGCCGAGGCAATCCAAGCCGCATCGCAGAAGGCCTACCTCCTGCTGGACGGCACGCTGCTGCCGATCGACCGGGTCGCCGCCGACCGCCCCTCCTATTCGGGCAAGCATCGCAAGCACGGGATGAACGTGCAGGTACTGGCCGATCCGGCCGGACGGCTGCTGTGGGCCTCACCGGCGTTGCCCGGGGCCGTTCACGATGTCCGCGCAGCCCGCGAGCACGGCATCATCGACGCGCTGACCGGCAACGACCTGGACCGCTGGGCCGACAAGGGCTACCTGGGCGCCGGCGGCACGGCCCTCGTCCCCTACCGCGGCCGGCGGGACCGGCTCTCGGCCGGTCAGCAGGCGGTCAACCGATCCCACGCCAAGACCCGGGCCCTGGCCGAACAAACCGTCGCCACCCTCAAGTCCTGGCGACCGCTGCGCAAACTCCGCTGCTCACCCACCCGCGTCACCAGCCTGCTTCAGGCCACCCTCTGCCTACACCTGGCCAGCTCAGGACGAAGATGAAAAACGCTCACTGTGAGTCGCCAACGAACCCCGTCGCCGCGGCAGAGCCTTCTACTGCCCGGCGTCTTCCCTCACCTCAACACAGCTCAGTGCAGTTCAACGCCGCCCTCCACCCAGCGTCTCCTCACACCTCGACACTCCCCTCCATCCCCGACACGCCTAAGCGCCTCACCCCATCCAGGGCCCCTCCGCACCACAGCACTCACAGCGCTCCCCCAACACCTCAACGCTCCTGAACGCCTCCCTGAGGTTCCCCCCGGAGCACGGCCACCTGGGGTGAGATGGGGTCAGCCGGTCGGCGGTGAGGTGCGGTGTTGCTCCTCGAAGGCGACCGGGCTCAGCATTCCTATGCTGGAATGCCCTCTGAATGGGTTGTACCAGCACTCGATCCATTCAAACATTGCGGCGGCGAGTTCGGCTCTTGTTGACCACTTCTTGGTGTCGAGGAGCTCGAGTTGCATGGTTCCCCAGAACGATTCCATCATCGCATTATCGAAGCAGTCCCCGACCGTGCCCATCGAGCCGAGCGATCCCGCGTCCCGCAGGCGTTTACCGAACGTCCAGGACGTGAACTGCGCTCCGTGGTCGGAGTGCAAGATCGTCGAGTTGGACGATGGTTTGCGGCGGGCGACCGATGCCGCCATCGCGTCGATGACCAGGGTGCTGGTCTGGCGGATATC
>NZ_SMKU01000087.1 GCF_004349215.1 Actinomadura rubrisoli
GGGTCGGGCGTCGGAGGGGGGACCGGAGGCGGGCTCGGAAGCGGCTCTCTGTCCATGCTCCCCCCGTACCCTCGGGGAGGGCCGCTCACCATGGTTCGGGACCGTCATGTGCGCGTCCGGCCCCAGACAGGGCAGGATGGGGGCCATGAGGGAAACCCGAGCGACCGCTCACGGTTTGCGCACGGCCATCGAGCGCAGCGGTTATTATCCGGCCCTGGTCGCGGACGCGGTCGAGTCGGCCATAGGGGACGAGCGCGTCTGCGCGTTCGTCATCCACCACGAGGCGACCTTCGATCCGGCGATGGAGGTGCGGCGGCATGTCACCGTGCTCGTGCTGTCGCCGAGCCGGCTGCTGGTGTGCCACACCGACGAGCACCCGCCCGGCGAGGGCATGGCGCAGCCGCACGCGTCCACGACCACCGAGGCCGTGAAGCTGGAGCGGGTCCAGTCGGTGGCGGTGACCCGGGTCGTCCCCGATCCCGCGTCGTACGCGCCGGGGGTGCCGCCGACTGAGGTCGTCCTGACGATCGGTTGGGGCGCCATCGCCCATATCGACCTGGAGCCCGCGACCTGCGGCGACGAGAACTGCGAAGCCGACCACGGCTACACCGGCAGCGTCACGGCGGACGATCTGTCCCTGCGGGTGAGCGAGGCGGCCGACGGCGCGGACGCGGTCGGGCACGTGCTGGCCTTCGCCGAGGAGCTGTCCGCCGCGACCGCCCGGTGAGCCTCCCGCAGGCGCCCGTCCCCCGGTACGGGACGGACGCTCTCGCCGATCTCCCGACGTCGGTGCTGGCCGCCCTCGGCGTTCCGGACGCGCCGAACGTGCTGGGTCTGCCCCCGGTGCCCCGCGTCTGCGTCCTGCTCGTCGACGGGCTCGGCTGGGAGCAGCTCCGCGCCCATCCGGACGAGGCGCCCTACCTGAACGCGATGGACGGCGGCCCGATCTCGGCGGGGTTCCCGGCGACGACCGTCACCAGCCTCGCCTCGCTGGGGACGGGCCTGCCGCCCGGCGGGCACGGGCTGCTCGGCGTCCAGGTGGCGATCCCGGGCACCGGGCGGCTGCTCAACTGCCTGCGCTGGGGGGACGAGTCCGTCGACCCGGTCGCGTTCCAGCCGGCGCCGACCGTCTACGGGCGGGCCGCGGCCGACGGCGTCGAGGTCGCCTACGTCGCGCTCGGCCACTACCGCGGCTCCGGGCTCAGCCGCGCCACGGCCCGCGGCGCCCGCTACGTGGCCGCCGAGAGCCTGGGGCAGCTCGTCGGGCGGACGGAGCACGCGCTGCGCCGCGGCGACCGGTCGTTCGTGACCACCTACCACGCCGACCTCGACGCGACCGGGCACCGGTGCGGCGTCGGCTCCGCGGACTGGCGCCACCATCTGCGGTTCGTGGACACGCTCGCCCAGCAGATCGCGGCCGTCCTGCCCGCCGGGTCCGCCCTGTACGTGACGGCCGACCACGGGATGGTCGACCCGGCCGAGCGGGTGGACGCCGACACCGTCCCCGAGCTGCGCGAGGGCGTGGCGCTCCTCGGCGGCGACGCCCGGGCCCGCTACGTCTACACCGAGCCGGGCGCCCGGGACGACGTCCTCGCCGCCTGGACGGCCCTGCTCGGCGACCGCGCCTGGGTGGTGGCGCGGGACGAGGCCGTGGACGGCGGCTGGTTCGGCCCGGTCGCCCCCGGCATGCTCGAACGCCTCGGCGATGTGATCGCCGTCCCGCACGCCGACCTCGCGATCGTGGCCTCCGAACGCGAGCCCTGGCTGGCGAGGATGATCGGCATGCACGGCTCCCTGGTATCGGCCGAGCAGCTCGTCCCCCTGCTGGCGACGTCCCGCCCCTGACGCGGGGGCGAGGCCGGATGGGGGATCCGGGTTTCGGGGTCATGCGTAGGGTGCGAGTTGTGACTAACCAGAACTCGCCCCTCCCTAATCCGGGCGGCGCCGGTCAAACTGGCGATGTGCATCCTCTCATCGAAGTGTCCGCGCTGGATCGGCTGCTCCGGCGGCAGACACCTCTGGTCCTGCTGGACGTGCGATGGCATCTGGCGGGGCCGCCGGGGATCGAGTCGTACCGCAAGGGCCATCTGCCCGGCGCGGTCTTCGTCGACTTGGACCGCGACATCGCCGGCCCGCCCGGACCGGGCGGGCGGCATCCGCTGCCCGCGTCCGGGGACTTCGAGGCCGCCATGCGCCGCGCCGGGGTCTCGGCGGACCGGCTCGTCGTGGTCTACGACGACGCCGACTCCACCGCCGCCGCGCGGGTCTGGTGGTCGCTGCGCTACTTCGGCCACGACCGCGTCCGCGTGCTGGACGGCGGATACCGCGCCTGGACGGAGGCGGGCCACCAGGTCACCACGGCCGACCCCGAGATCAAGCCGGGCGACTTCATCGCCGCTCCCGGCCGGCTGCCCGTCCTGGACGCAGACGGCGCCGCCGCGCTGGCCGGGGCCGGTGTCCTGCTGGACGCCCGCGCGGCCGAGCGCTACCGCGGCGAGCAGGAGCCCGTCGACCCCGTCGCCGGGCACATCCCGGGCGCGCGGAACGCCCCGACGTCCGGCAACGTCGGGGTTGACGGCCGGTTCCTGCCCCCGGGGCTCCTCCGCGAGCGCTTCGCCCAGCTCGGCGCCACCGACGCCCTCGACGTCGGCGCCTACTGCGGCTCCGGCGTGACCGCCGCCCACGAGATCCTCGCCCTCAACCTCGCGGGCATCCCGGCCGCGCTCTATGTCGGCTCCTGGTCCGACTGGGTGGCCGACCCGTCCCACCCAGTGGCGATCGGCGACGCCTGAGAGTCCCTTGGTTCATCCGGAGCCGAGGCAGAGGAAGCCGGCCACGCCGGGGGAGCGGGGAAGGCGCGCCAGCGCGCGCGCCGGGGAGAGCCCCTCGGCGAGGCCCGCGTGGAAGGCGGACATGAACTCCGGCGTCACCTCGTCCCGGACGGGCGCGACGCTGGCGATCACCGTGGCGGTGCCGAGCGCGAGGAGGACGCCCGCCATGCCGAGG
Source organism: Actinomadura rubrisoli (assembly GCF_004349215.1). GTDB lineage: Bacteria > Actinomycetota > Actinomycetes > Streptosporangiales > Streptosporangiaceae > Spirillospora > Spirillospora rubrisoli. Next base: position 3,007 of record NZ_SMKU01000087.1, read on the forward strand.
ACGGCGTCGCCCTCGTCGGCGCGGCCGATGTCGCATGCGGACAGCACCATCAGGCGCGGCGGGACCGCCAGGTCGTCCAGGTCGTGGACCATCAGCGGCCCGTCGGCCAGGCGCAGCCGCGAGAACAGGGCGTTGCCCTCCCGGAACTCGCCGTGGGCCGCGATGTGGGCGACCGCCGCGCCGTCCAGGGCGTCCCGGACGGACTCGGCGCGCGCGCTCGGGCCGTCCAGGACGAGGGCCTGCGGGTGGAGGCGCCGCAATGCGGTGATCTCGCGCTGGGTGTGCCGCAGGCCGGGACCGGACGCGAGGACGACGTGACCGGTCGTGCCCGTCACCGCGCGGGCGCGCAGCCATGCGCCGGCGGACGGGACGATGGTGAACGGACGTCCGGTCAGGGACGGAAGGGCCGCCCAGGGAAGGCCGTGCAGCGGACCGGTCGGGGCGATGACGAGTTCGCGGTCGCCGATATCCGCGCTGAGCGGGGCCAGTAGAAGATGGTCCAGGCGTTCGCTGGAGCGGGCGAGCGCCTCGGCGGCCTGCGGGTCGTCCTCGTTCGCGGTGAGGCGGCGCAGCGCGAACCGGACCATGCCGATCTCGCGGACGGCGGCGCCGCGCGGGCCGAGGTGGTGGCGGCGCAGGCGCCCGCCCGTCACCGTCACGGCGTGCAGGGCGTCCCCGACCGCGATCAGCTCGACGAGGGCCCGCGCGCCCAGCGCGGCGACGACCTGGGTCGTCCCGGCGGAGCGCGGCGAGGGCCCGTCTGGCATGCGGCGGCGCGTGTGCGCCTGGACCCTGGCCTCCAGCTCCGCCAGCTCCCCGGAGAGGACGGACGGTCCGCCGCCCCGCGCGGTGTCGGCCGTGTGCTCGATGCTGAGCGCCCGCAACGCGGCCAGCGCGGCGGCGCGTTCGGGGTCCTTCGGCGGACGCACCCCGGCCGGACGTGCGGCCGCGCGGCGCCGTTCCTCGATGGCGAGCAGTTCTCGCGCCGAACGCGCCAGGCCGAGGCCGAGATCGGCCAGCTCGTTGGCGAACCCGGCGGCGCGTGCCCGCAGGTCCAAGGCGCCGAGCGTCTCTGCGTGGTCTTCGGTCACCTGTAGTCCGGCCCATACGGCGGCCACCGCGCCCCTGTGGTCGGCCCGGGTCATCCGTTCGAGCGCGGTGGCGTGCCAAGACGCGATCCTGGCGGACGCGGGGCCCCGGGTCCTCTCCGCCGACGCGAGCAGGTGCCCGGCCGGTCTGCCCAGTTCCAGGGCCGCGCGCGCGGCGACGATACGGGCCTCGGCCGCGGCGTCCGCCCAGCCGCCGCTTTCGAGCCGTTCGGCCGTGGCCACGGCCGAACGGAACAGGATCGTCGAACGCTCACCGGACATCCACCGTGCTCGCAGCAGCAGATGCTCGGCCAGAAGCATCCACCCGGTGCGTTCCTGGTCGGCGAAGGCGGCACGAGCCCGCTCGGCCGTTCCCGCCGCCCGCTCGGGTTCGCCGTCGGCGAGTTCGGCGTGGGCGAGCAGGAGCAGACCGTCCGCGATGTCGCACCGGTACCCGTTCACCGTGACCGCCTCCAGCGCCCGCCTCAGGACGGGACGGGCCTCACCCGGCAGACCCGCCATGATGAGCGTCTCCGCCTGATCGAACCGGCACTGCGCCAGACGCTCACCGGTCAGGCCCGGCTCGGCCTCAGCAAAGAGCCGAAGCGCGCGCGGGACGTCCCCGCGCCGGGACACGGCAAAGGCCAGATTGCCCAACGACATCGCCGTCTGGTGGCTCAGCCCTGCGGCCTCGCCCACCGCGACCGCCTCCGCGAGAGCCTCTTCGGCGGCGTCGAACTCACCGCGCATTGCCCGAGCCAAGCCGAGGTTGGTGAGCAGGCCGTTGAGCGCCGCAGGATCGTCACCGCGCCGAAGACCCGGCAGAGCGCGCGCCGCCGTCTCGTGCGCCTCGGCGAGACGTCCGGCGCGGGCGAGGGCGCATGCCGTGTTCGCCGCCAGCCGGTCCGCATCCGTCCCGCGCAAGACCGGCTCCGCCAGCGACGCGTGCCTCAGCGCCGACGGAAGGTCGCCCTGGGCGGCGAGCAGCCCGACCAGGTTCATGCGCACCTGCGCCGCCGCATACGCATCCGCCCCCACACCCTCGCCATGACGGCCGTGGTCATCGCCGCTGTCGCCGGCGGCCGGGGGGCGGGGTTCGGCTTCGGGTTCGGCTTCGGCCAAGGCTCGGTGGAGGAGGGTGAGGCCCTCGTCCAGACGTCCCAGTTCCTTGGCGGCGAGTCCGGCCACGCGCAGTGCGACGATCTCCGCCGAGCCCGCCGCGCCCTGTTCGAGGAGGGCCATGGCGCGCGTGTAGGCGGTCGCCGGGTCCGTGGCGGCCAGCCGGAGGAGTGCGTGCTCGCCGCTCACAGCCGCACCCAGCTCGTGACGACCGATGCCGCGTCCTCGAAGCGCAGGACGAGGCTGACCAGGCCCTCGGGCACCTGCGGGAGGCAGAAGAGCCCGGTGGAGTCGGCGCGGGTCGTCAGCCCGTCCGGTGCGAGGTCCCTATGGCGGACGTGGACGGCCGCAGGGCAGGACGGGACGATCCGTCCGGTGACCTCGCGGTCCCGCCCGGTCCCGGCCACCTCGATCTCCACCGACAGCCCGGGAAGGGTGAACACCAAAGAGCGGTCCGGCCCGCCGCGTACGCCGTCGACGACGCGTTCCGGCTGGTCGGCGGCCAGACCCGCCAGGCGTGCGGACGGCATCCGCCAGCCGATGGCCGACCGTCCCGCCGACACGACCGTTTCCGGGACGGGGTCGATGAGGTCGAAGGCGGCCCGTACCCCCGCCATCAGATCGTCGTCGTTCATCCGATGAGCCTCCGCAACGTGGCCAGGCAGCGCGCCCGCGTCGGGCCGACGCTGCCGAGGGGGATCTGGAGGGCCGCCGCCAGCTCGGCGTAGCAGGCGGCCTGCGCCACCAGCCGCAGCAGCATCTGGCAGCGGCGGGGGAGCGCCTGGAGGGCGGCGGCGACCTGGCCGAGGTGCTCGCGGGCGATCGTCACCTCGGCCGGGCCGCGGTCCGCCGCCGCCGCAGGCGCCGGCTCCGCCGGGACGTCGCGCGCCCGGCGGCACGCGACGCTCGCGCTCTCGTGCCGGGCGGTGGTGGCGAGCCAGCCGCCGACCGCGGCCGGAACGCGCAGGCCGTCCATCCCTTCCACGAGCCGCAGCCACGTGGTCTGCACCACGTCGCCCGCATCGGCGTCGTTCAACCCGTGCCCTCGGGCGATCGCCCAGAGCATCCCGCTGTACCGCTCGACCAGCCGGGCCCACGCGGCGCCGTCACCGTCGCGGGCCCGGACCATCAGCTCGTCCGTACCGTCTTGCAGCTCGTCCGTACCGTCTTGCATGGCCACCGAAAGACTCCCTTGGAGGCCCCCGCTGGTCGTCCACCCTAAGGACGCCTGCGGGAATCGTGTGCGCGCCGGTACGCACGGTTACCGCTTCGCGGCCGTCCCGTGCTCAAGAGCTGATGATTACTCCCAGGTCGGGAAGGGTAGAGCGGTGCGCCGGATCGAGGACCCGGTCGGCCGCGGTGACCGCGTCGAGCCCGTCCCGCGCGGCCAGCCCCGCGATCCGTCCCGCCACGGCCGGGGCCGCGAACGAGGTGCCGCTCCACGTCGCGTAGCCGTCGAAGCGCGTCCGCGCGTCCGCGAACCGCACGTAGCTGCTGGCCACGTCCACGCCCGGCGCGCACGCGTCCACCCACCAGCCGTAGTTGGAGAACGGGGCCCGGTCGTCGCCGTCCAGCGCCGCGACGCCGATCACCTGCTTGAGCGCGGCGGGCCAGAACGGCCGGTCGGTCGCCGCGTTGCCCGCGCACGCCACGACCACCGTCCGGCGGCCCAGCGCGGCCAGCGCCTGCGACAGCACCGGCGACGGACGGTCGTCGAACGTGTGGCAGCCCAGCGAGATGTTGACGACGTCGGCGCCGCCCCAGTCCGCCAGCCAGGCCAGCGCCCGGATCACGTCGGCCTCGTCGCCGATCCCGTCGCCGCCGATGACGCGCCGGGCCCGCAGCCGCGCTCCCGGCGCGTGCCGCAGCACCACGCCGGCGATGAACGTGCCGTGCCCGGCCTGCGCGTCCAGCTCGAAGTCCAGATCGCCGTCCAGGACCTCGGCGACCTCGTCGCTCTGCTCGCGGAACCAGTCGGCCTTCTCGTACCACGGATGCGGCGACAGGCCCGTGTCGAGGATCGCGACCGTGACGTCCTCGCGCGCGCTCCCGGGCTCCGCCACCGGCGCGGCGACGGGCGGTGCCGGCCGCGGCAGGTCGGCGGGGCCGCTCCACCACATCGGCTGCCCTTGGACGAGATGGTTCGGCGACACGCTCAGCCTCCGATGCCGTCCGCTCCCGGACAGCTGGACGGCGAGCTCGCACACGTCCACCTTGGCCGGGGCCCGAAGCCGCAGCCGCGTCAGTCCCCGCTCGTCGTGCCGCGAGTCGTACCAGCGCCGCACCAGATCCTCGGCGGCGCCCGCGTCGTGCCCGGCGACCAGGATCTGGTCGCGCCGCACCAGCGCCGGCCGTCCCGGCACCACCTCCACCATGACGGCGTCCGGATGCCGCTCCAGCACCCGCTCCAGCCGCGCTTGTTGATCGAACATCGGCCCTCGCCTTCCCAGCGCAGTGACCGCTCCCCGGCCCCCCATCCTGCCGGATCCCGCGCCTGCCCAGGGGCTCAACCGGCAGTCCGGGACGACCGATCGCCGAGCGGTCCTGCGGGGTTCGCCGCCGTTCGGCTTCCGCTGCACAGCGGGCCCCGGAGGGCCTACCCTGGTCGATCGAGGACTGTGAACGGTTCGCATCCCGTGGTCAAGCGTTCGACAAACAGCGGGCCCACGGTGGTGCGACCGGTGCCGATGATGCACAATGAGGGACGCGGACGCCGTCTTGGGACGTACGAGGCCGTAGGGGAAGACGAGCCTCGGTACAGATCCAGGAGGTCCGGTGACCGCACGTGGCGTTTTTTACGTCCACTCCGCGCCACCTGCGCTGAGCCCGCACATCGAGTGGGCCGCCGCAGGTGTTCTCGGTGTGCCCGTTTCCCTTGATTGGGCTGATCAGGCGGCGGCACCGGGCACGCTGCGCGCCGAGCTTCATTGGGAGGGCAAGCCGGGAACCGCCGCGGGCATCACCTCCGCGCTCCGGAACTGGAAACTGCTGCGCTTCGAGGCCACCGAGGACCCCACGCCGGGCTGCGACGGCGTCCGTTACAGCTTCACCCCGTCCCTCGGGGTGTTCACGGGCGTGATCGGGGCCAACGGCGACATCATGGTGCCCGAGGACAGGCTGCGCTCGGTCATGGCGAACGCGGCGGTCGGCAAGAGCACGCTGGAGCACGAGCTCGACCGTCTCCTCGGCACGCCCTGGGACAACGAGCTGGAGCCGTTCCGCCGGGCCGGCGACGGCGCTCCCGTCCGCTGGCTGCACGCCGCCGTCTGACCCGCCTCCGCCGCCGACCCGCAGAGAGCGCGCCCGTCCCCGCACCGAGCGCGCCCGGCATGGTCACACGGCCCCTCGCGCACCCCGGCCGGGTGCGCGGGGGAGGCGCGTCCTCCGCGCCGCCGACCGCCGCGAGGCGGGAGAACGCGCGACGGCCCGGCGAGCGCCATGCTCGCCGGGCCGTCGTCCTGCTGTGAGAGGCGCGCTGTCAGAGGGCGCGCTGGAAGGCGACCGACACGTTGTGGCCGCCGAAGCCGAACGAGTTGCTGAGGGCCGCCGCGGGACCGTCCGGGAGCTTGCGCGGCTCGCCCCGCGCGATGTCCAGGTCGACGTCGTCGTCGAGGTCTTCGAGGTTGGCCGTGGGCGGGACGATGCCGTCGCGCAGCGCGAGGATCGTGAAGATCGACTCCAGGGCGCCGGCGCCGCCGAGCAGGTGCCCGGTCATCGACTTGGTGGCGGTGATCACGACCTTGGAGGCGGCCTCCTCGCCGAGCCCCGCCTTGATCGAGGCGAGCTCCGCCACGTCGCCCGCCGGGGTGGAGGTGGCGTGCGCGTTGATGTGGACGATGTCGCTCGGGCGCAGCCCCGCGTCGTCCAGCGCCCGCCGCATGGCCTTGGCCTGGCCGGCGCCGGTCGGGTCGGGCAGGACGATGTCGTAGGCGTCACCGGAGTAGCCGCATCCGGCGGCGATGCCGTGGATCCGCGCGCCGCGGGCGCGGGCGTGCTCCTCCGATTCGAGGATCATCACGGCGGCGCCCTCGCCGAGGACGAACCCGTCGCGGTTCTTGTCGTAGGGGCGGGACGCGCGCTCCGGCTCCTCGTTGCGGGTCGACATGGCGCGCATCGCCCCGAACGAGGCCATCTGGAGCGGGTGGATGCACGACTCGGTGCCGCCGCAGATGATGACGTCGGCGCGGCCCGCGCGGATCATGTCGATGGCGTAGCCGACGGCCTCGCCGCTGGAGGCGCAGGCGCTGACCAGGGCGTGCGAGCCGGCCATCGCGCCGAACTCGATGCCGACGTGCCCGGACGCGCCGTTCGGCATCAGCATCGGGACGGTGAAGGGCGAGACCCGCGACCAGCCCTTCTCCCGGTAGACGTCGTAGCTGTCGAGCGCGGTGTGCAGGCCGCCGATGCCGCTGGACACCACGACGCCGAGGCGCTCGCCGTCCACGGTGAAGCCGCCCGGCACGCCCGCGGTGGTCTCCTCGCCCTTCCTGACCTTGCGGCCCGCGGGCGGGGCGAACCCGGCGCTGGTCCACGCCTCCCGCGCCGAGATCAGGGCGATCGCCTGGCTGCGGTCGAGCCGGCGCAGCTGCTGCTTGGGCATCGACTCGGACGGGTCGACCGCCAGCGTGGCGGCGAACCGCACGGGCAGATTCTCTACATCCTCCCAGGGCAGCGGGCGGATCCCGGACTTGCCGGCGAGCAGGGCCGACCAGGTCGACGGCAGGTCTCCGCCGAGTGGGGTCGTGGCCCCGAAACCGGTCACGACGACTTTGGTCTTGCTCGTGCTCATAAGTTCCTGCTCCTTGCGAACGGGAGGGGTGTGCGTGTGGCGCGCCGCCTCTGGCGAACCGGCGGCCCCCGCGGGACGGGGACCGTTCCGGCCGGTGCGGCGCGCCGTCCCCGCGCCTCAGCCCTTGTTGACCTGAAGCTTCTTGACGAAGTCGATGACGTCCTGGACCGTCTTGAGGTTGCGCAGCTCGTCGTCGGGGATCTCGACGCCGAACTGGTCCTGCGCGGCCACCGCGATCTCGACCATCGACAGGGAGTCGATGTCGAGGTCGTCGATGAAGTTCTTCTCCGGCGTGACCTCGGCCTTGTCGATGCCCACGATGTCATCGATGATCTCGGCGATGCCGGCCAGGATCTCCTCTTGGGTGGCGACTGCCATGTTGTGCCTTCTCCTTCGGTGGGTTGGTCCAGAGCTCTGGCGCGGGCGCGCCGGACTACGGGATCTGGATGACTTGGGCAGCGTAGGCCAGCCCGGCGCCGAACCCGACCAGCAGGGCCGGGGCGCCGGACGGCACGTCGCCGCGCTCGATCATGTGGGACAGGGCCAGCGGGATGGAGGCCCCCGAGGTGTTGCCGGAGTGGACGATGTCGTCGGCCACGACGGCGTTGGTCGCCTTCATCGTGCGGGCGATCGCCTTCACGATCCGCAGGTTCGCCTGGTGCGGGACGATGGCGGCGAGGTCGTCCGGGGTGACGCCGGCGCGCTCGCACGCCTCCAGCGCGACGGGGGCGATGGCGGTGGTCGCCCAGCGGAAGACCGCCTGGCCCTCCTGCCGGATGAACGAGCGCCGGTCATCGATGATGATCTTGTCGAAGCCGTCCCCGGCGCTGCCCCACACCACCGGGCCGATGCCGGGGGCATCGCTGGCGGCCACGACCGCGGCGCCCGCCCCGTCCGCGAAGATGATGCAGGTGGAGCGGTCCGTCCAGTCGATCCACTGGGACATCTTCTCCGAGCCGATGACCAGCGCGTTGCGCGCGCTGCCGGCCCGCACCGCGTCGCTCGCGGCGGCGAGGGCGTAGCAGAAGCCGGCGCAGCCGGCGTTCAGGTCGAACGCGCCGGGCGCGCTGATGCCGAGGCGGTGCGCGACGGCGGCGGAGTGGCCCGGCATCGGCGACTCCGCCGAGCAGGTCGCGAGGACGACCAGGTCGATGTCGTCCGGCGCGAGGCCGCTGCCCGCGAGGGCCTTGCCGCCCGCGTGCACGCCCAGCTCGACGATGCCCTCGTCGTCGCCCGCGATGCGCCGCTCGGCGATGCCGACGCGGCTGCGGATCCACGCGTCGTTGGTGTCGACGGTCTTCGCGAGCTCGTCGTTGGTGACGATCCGGGCGGGCTGGTAGTCGCCGAACGCCAGGATGCGGGCGCCGGGGGCGGTCTCGGGGACGCGCAGCGCGACGGTCATGAGGCGTGCGCCTTGATCAGCTCGCGGGCCTTGTCCAGGTCGTCGGGCTTCTTCAGGGCGATCAGATCGACGCCCTTCAGCTCGCGGCGGGCGATGCCCGCCAGGGTCCCGGCGGGCGGCAGCTCGATGATCGCGGTGACGCCGAGCCCGTGCATGGTCTCCATGCAGGAGTCCCAGCGGACGGGGGCGCTGACCTGCTCGACCAGCCGTCCGACGAAGTCCTTGCCGGACGTGACGGCGGCGCCGTCGCGGTTCTGCAGCAGCGTCACGGCCGGATCGGCGACGGGTACGCCGGGCGCGAGGCGGCGCAGGGTGTCGACCGCGGGGGCCATGTGCGCGGTGTGGAACGCCCCGGCGACCGACAGGGACCGCAGCCGGGCCTTGGCGGGCGGCTCGGCCGCGAACGCGGCGAGCTGCTCGGCCGTCCCGGCGGCCACGATCTGGCCGGCGCCGTTGACGTTGGCGGGGGTCAGCCCGTGCCGCTCGATCGCGGCGAGGACCTCGCCCTCGTCGCCGCCGAGCACGGCCGTCATGCCGGTCTCGGTGACGGCGGCGGCTTCGGCCATCGCGCGTCCCCGCTCCCGGACGAGCACCAGCGCGGCCTCGGGGGACAGCACTCCGGCGATGGCGGCGGCGGCCAGCTCGCCGACGCTGTGCCCGGCGGCGGCGTCCGGGCGGGAGCCGTCGGCGTAGAGCACCTCGTAGGCGGCCAAGGCGGCGGCGACCAGCAGCGGCTGGGCGACGGCGGTGTCCCGGATCTCCTCCGCGTCGGCGGTCGTCCCGTAGCGGGCCAGGTCGAGCCCGGTGACCGCCGACCACCAGGCCAGCCGGTCGGCGACTCCGGGTATCTCTAGCCACGGCTGCAGGAAGCCTGGGGTCTGGGCGCCCTGGCCGGGCGATGCGAGGAGGATCACAGCGTCCAGCCTGCCGTAACGGGTGCCTTGTGCCGATGCGGATCAGTACGAACTTTGGTCACAGGGGTTTGTACGACACCTACAAGCGCGAGGTCACAGGGGCCATCGGTGCGCGGCGAGGGCGGGAGGACGGCCTCGTCCCGGGTCAGGGGCGGCCTGGCCGGCCGCCGAAACGGCCCAAGACGAGGGCGATGCGCAGCGTGAACGCGTTGCGCCCATCGGTGGGGGACAGCCCCGTCAGCTCGGTGACGCGCCGCAGCCGGTAACGGACGGTGTTGGGGTGGACGAACAGCATCCGGGCGGTGGCCTCCAGGGACGATCCCTGCTCCAGGTAGGTGGCGAGGGTGTCCAGCAGCGGGGCGCCGGCGGCGAGCATCGGGTTGTAGACACCCTCCACCAGATGGCGGCGGGCCTCGTCGTCGCCGTCCAGGGCCCGCTCGGGCAGCAGCTCGGCCGCCTGGACGGGACGCGGCGCGTCCGGCCAGCCCGCCGCGGCGCGCAGCCCGGCGACGGCGGCGTGCGCGGAGCGGGTGGAGTCGTACAGGTCGCCGACCTGGGGGCCGACGACGACGGGGCCGGGCCCGCACTTGGCGGCGATCGGGCGGGCCGCCTCCATGGGGTCGGCGTCGCCGCCCACGATGACGATGACGCGGCGCCCCTGGACGCCGGCCAGCACGTCCGCGCGGGCGCGGCGGGCGGCCAGCTGCATCTGGTCGATGGTGACCTCGGGCTCCTCGTCCTCGGGAGTGAACCCGGCGATGACCGTCACGGGCTTGGACGTCCAGCCGAGCGCGGCGGCCCAGGAGTGCATGCCGTCGTCGACCTCGTCGCGCAGCACGGCGTTGACGACCAGGGCCTCCAGGCGGGCGTCCCAGGCGGCGCGGGTCTCGGCGGCGCGCGCGTAGACCTGGGCGGCGCCGAACGCCACGTCCCGCGTGTAGCGCAGGATGGCCTCGCGGAGCTGGGCCTCGCCGCCGGGCGCGGCCAGCTCGTCCAGCCGGGTCTCCACCACGTCGATGATCACGCGGATCATGTCGATGGTGTGCTGGAGCTTGATGGAGCGCAGCAGCTCGCGGGGCGCGGTGCCGAACACCTCCCCGGCGATGGCCGGGCGGGTCCGCTCGTCGCTCTTGAACCACTCCACGAACGCGGCGATGCCGGCCTGGGCGACCAGGCCGATCCAGGAGCGCTGGTCGGCGGGCATGCGCCGGAACCAGGGGAGCTGCTCCTCCATGCTGCTGAGGGCCGCGGTGCCGAACGACCCCATCGCCTTCTCCAGGCGCTGGGTGGTCTGCTCGCGGATTTCGGCCTCGTTCGCGGTGTCCACATCCCCAGAGTGCCACCATCCCGGCGGTGACCCGTCCCGGAGTGCGGTCACGGCACGGTTCTTTCGACCCGGAACAGGGCCGCCCGGCGGGGCCGCGGGCCCTTGGGACCGGCCTATGACGGACGGTCAGCCGCGCGTGACCTGGGCGGCCTCACCCAGCGCGATGCTGGTGAGATTGCGCAGCGACGGCGATCCGGGGGCGAGGTAGTCGCTGTGGCCGCCCGCCCCCGCGTCGAAGATCCTCGCGCCGAAGCCGCGGGAGACGGGGTCGGGCCCGAGGCCGAGGCCGAAGATCCGGACGTGCGGGACGTCCTCCATCCAGTCGGCCGCGCCCCGTCCGGCCCAGACACGGGCCGAGCCGCCGAGCCGTGCGGCCGACCAGGCCGTCGTCCCCGGACTGCCGAACAGGGCGATGTCGGTGACCGCGCGCCAGGCCGCGCTCGCGCCCGGCTTGGCGCCCGCCAGGGCGGTGCGTCCGCAGACCACCGAGCCGTAGCTGTGGCAAAGGAGGCTGACCTGGGCGCCCGGGTTCGCCCGGTGCACGCCCCTGAGGAACTTCCGCAGCTCCACGGCGCCCTGTGCGGCTCGCTCGTCGGTGAGGACGTCGCTGCTGAACGTCTTGGGAGCGGCATACCCGAGCCACGCCACGACCGCCAGACCCGGACGCGGCGACACCGAGCCGGCCTGCGCGTAGACGGCCCGCGCGCCCCCGCCCGGAGTGGACCACGGCTTGCCGGGACGGTCGTCGAACGTGGTCAGCGTCGTATCGGCGCCCGGGACGACCACCGCCACGCGGCGCGCCGTGGCCAGGTCGCCGACGACCTCGACGGCCTGCCCGCGTCCGCGCGGGTCGAAGTAGAGGAACCGCCTGCCCGGCCTGAGGAACCCGCCGAGCGCGCGCTGCCGGTCACGGTCGCCGACCTGCTGCGCCGTCCTGAGCGCCCGCTCGATCGCCCCGCGCTCGGCCGCGTACCGGGCGTCCAGCGTCGAGGGCCCCATGGACGGGACCGGGACGGGTGCCGCATACGGGTCCGCGTGCCCCGTCCCGGCGGTCGTCAGCATGATCCCGGAGATGGTCGCGGCGCAGGCGAGGCCCCGTCGGAGCCGTCGGGCGCGCGGCGAGGTCGTCTTGCGTGGCGGCATCGTCCGCCTTTCTACCATCCGAGATCGTCCGGCGGTTTTCAGGTGGCCTCCAGAATCGGGGGGTTCTCCGTGAGATGTCCGGGCGGTGGCGGAGGTTCGGATCCGCCGCCGCGCCGGGCCGCCGGGACCGTCCGAACCGGTGCGCCAGCGCCCCGATCCCGGCCAGCGCGAGCGCGAAGACCGGCAGCCATGCGAGCCGCGCCGCGACCCATCCGGGCCGGTCGGGCGGGGTGAGCAGCCCCGGCAGGCCATCCGCGGCGAGGAACGCGCCGACCGTCACGGCCATCAGCGCCGTCTGGTGCCAGAGGAAGATCGTCAGAGCGGAGCGGTTGGCCGCGGCGATCACCGGCCATGCCCGGGCGCGCCGCGTCCAGCGGGTCAGCGGGCCGTGCAGCAGCAGCGCCAGGCCCGTCTGGGCGAGCCCGAAGGCGACCGCGGCGAGCGTCGGCGGGCTGAGGTTGGACGTCGCGGCGCCGGGCACGCCGACCATGCTCGCCGGGTACCCGGCGTACAGGATCAGCAGGGCGGTCGCGGCGGCGCCCCCCGCCAGCAGGACGAGCCCGGCGCGGCGGGAGCGGAGCGCGCCGTCCGCCCAGGCGATGCCGAGGTAGAACGGGACGAGCCAGCCGGTGAGGACGGTGATCCAGCCCGTCCACCCGGGCGCGCCGAGGGCGAAGCGGCCGGTGTCGATCGCGGCGGTCGCGCCGACGAGCAGGACGGCGCCCCAGATCCCGAGCCGTTTCCACACGGCCGCGATGGCCGGGGTGAACGCCGTCAGCACCACGTACACGCACAGGAACCACAGGGGGCTGAGCACCAGCTTGACCAGCGTGTACACGCTGTCGCCCGGGAACCCCGCCCACCAGAGCCCGGCGGCCGCCGGGACCCAGGCGGCCAGCAGGACGGGCAGCGGGCGGGCCAGCCGCGCCAGCCGCCGCCGCAGCCGGGCGCCCCACGGCTCGTCCGGGCGCAGGCCCTTGCCCGCCGCGTAGCCGCCGACCAGGAAGAACACCGCGAGGGTCTGCAGCACCCAGGTGAGCGGGGCCAGCGCGGGCATCGCCGCCAGCGGACTGGTGACGCGCAGGCCGTCCCCATCGCCGGTCGCGACGAACGCGGTGACCAGCCAGTGGCCGAGCACGACGCCGAGGATCGCGAACGCCCGCAGCGCGTCGACCGCCCGGTCCCGTCCGGCCGGTGCCGCCGGGGCGGCCGGGCCGCGCAGGCGGGAGCCGACATCAAGCATGGGTGACCTCCGAGTCACGGCCGAGCGCGATCAGGGCGAGGTTGCGGAGCGCGAGGGAGCCCGGCTTGAAATAGGCGCTGTGCGGGCCGGTCCCGGCGTCGAAGCGCAGCGCGCCGAAGCCGGGGGAGACCGGGTCCTTCCCGAAGCCGATCCCGGCCAGGCGGACCTTCGGCACATAGCGCGTCCAGTCGCCGTGCGACCGGCCCGCCCACACGTGCGCGGGCGTCCGCAGGGCGGCGGCGCTTCCGAACGTGGTGCCGGGGCTGCCGAACAGGGCGATCTCGTCCACCGGCAGAGAGGCGACGCGATGGGCGGCCTTCGCGCACACCACCGAGCCGTAGCTGTGGCACAGCAGCGCCAACCGGGCGCGCCCGTTCGTCCGGTGCAGGCCGGTGAGGAGCCGGTCGAGGCTCCGCGCCCCGGCGGTGGCCCGGGAGCTGGTGAGGACGCCCAGGCTCCGCGTCGAGGGCGAGTCGTATCCGAGCCAGGCGATCACGGCGAGCCGCGCGCCGGGCGCGGCGTCCCGCGCCTGCCGGGAGAGGGCCCAGGAGCCGCCGCCGACGAACTTGCCGGAGTCGTAGGTGGTCAGGGTGCTGTCCGCGCCGGGCACGACGACCGCGACCCGGTCGGCGCGCTCCAGGTCGCCGATGACCTCGACGGCCCGGCCGCGGCCCCGCCCGTCGAACGACAGGAACCGCCGTCCGGGCGCGAGAAGGGCCGACAGGGCGCGGGCCCGTCCTCCGTCGTGGACGCGCTCGGCGGTGTCCCGGGCGCGGACGATCTCCCGCCCGGCCGCCTGGTAGCGGGCGCCGAGGGTGGCCGCCGTCAGCTCGGGCGCGGCGGCCGGGGCGGCGTACATCTCGGCGCGTCCCGTCGCGGCGGTGGTCGAGCCGACCGCCGTCAGCACGGCGGCGGCAGCGGCGGCCCTGCGGAGGCGAAGCGGGCTGAACATCGGGCGTCCTTCCTGGCCAGCGAGGTGAAGCACTGACCAGAAAGGTAGAAATCGGGCGCTGTAGAGCAGATCACCCGGTGGTGCGGTCTTCCGCCGTACGCCCCCGGTACTACGGCCGCTACCTCAGCGGGCGCCCTAGTCGCCCGGACGGACCAGCCCCACCTCGTAGGCGTAGACGATCGCCTGCGCCCGGTCGCGGAGCCCGAGCTTCATCAGGATCCGCCCGAAGTGCGTCTTGACGGTCTGCTCGGCGACGACGAGCTCCGCGGCGATCTCCCCGTTGGACAGGCCCCGGGCCACCAGCGCGAGGACCTCGGTCTCCCGCTCGGTCAGCTCGTCCAGCCGCTTGCGGGACGGCGCCCTCGGCGCGCCGAGCCGGGAGAACTCGGAGATCAGCCGCCGGGTGATCGAGGGCGACAGCAGCGCGTCGCCCGCCGCCACGACCCGCACCGCGTCCGCCAGCTCGGCGGCGGAGGCGTCCTTGAGCAGGAACCCGCTGGCCCCGGCCCGCAGCGCCTCGTAGACGTAGTCGTCCAGGTCGAACGTGGTGAGCATGAGGACCTTGGGTGCGGCGCCGGGGTCCGCGGCGCCGGCCAGCAGCCGCCGGGTCGCCTCCAGCCCGTCCATCACCGGCATCCGCACGTCCATCAGGACGACGTCGGGCCGCAGCTCGGCGACGCGGCGCAGCCCCTCCTCGCCGTTGACGGCCTCGCCGACCACCTCGATGTCGGGCTGGGCGTTCAGCAGCACCCCGAAGCCGGTGCGCACCATGCCCTGGTCGTCGACGATCACGACCCGGACGGTCACGCCCCGTCCCTCGCCTTCACCGGCAGCGTGGCGGTCACCGCGAATCCCCCCTCCGACGTGGGCCGGGCGGTCAGCTCCCCGCCCAGCATGACGGCCCGCTCCCGCATCCCGACCAGCCCGTGGCCCCCGCCCGGCGGGGACGGGACCGGCTGGTGTCCGGCGCCGGGAGGGCCGTTGACGACGCCGAGCCACAGTATGCCGTCCTCCTCGCTCACCCCGACCTCCACCCGCGACCCGGGCGCGTGCCGCATCGCGTTGCTGAGGGCCTCCTGCAAGATCCGGAACGCGGTGAGCCCCACGCCGGGAGGGAGCCCGGCCAGGTCGCCGTCCAGGCGCGTCTCGACGTGGAGCCCGGCGCCCCGCGCGTTCTGGATCAGTTCGTCCAGCCGCTCCAGGCTCGGCTGCGGGGCGGTCTCGGCGCCGTCCTCCGACCGCAGGACGCCGAGGATCCGGCGCATCTCCGTCAGCGCGTCCAGCGCCGTCGCGCGGATCTCGGCGAGGTCCCTGCGGGTCTCCTCCGGCACGGACTCGACCTTGTAGGGCGCCGCCTCCGCCTGGATCGCGATCATGGACATGTGGTGCGCGACGACGTCGTGCAGCTCCCGCGCGATCCGCTGCCGCTCGGTCAGGACGGCCTCGGCGTCCAGATGCCGCCGCTCCTGCTCGGCCAGCTCGCGGCGCGCCGTCTGCCGCACCCGGACGGCGAAGCCGACGGCCAGCGGCAGCAGCAGCAGCACCGACGCCCCGGGCGCGCTCTCGGAGTCCTTGATCCACACACCGGCGAACGACAGGATCCCGACGCCCATCGTGATCTCGCGCGAGCACCGCACCGCGACCGTGTACAGGCTCACGATCGCGGCGAACACGCCCGCCGGCACGTACGGGACGGTCAGCCAGCCGCCCACGTCGACCAGCGCCATCGCCACGAAGCTCACCCGCCACGCGCCCAGCGGATGCCGGTCGCGCAGCGCCAGCGGCGCCGTCACCGCCACCGCGATCATCAGGACGGTGGAACCCGACGGGTGGATGCCCCGCCGGGCCGTCTCGGTGTTCAGCAGCGACACCGTCCCGGCGATCAGCGCGACGGTCAGGCCGAGGCCGAACAGGTTCGTCACGAGCCCGTACGGCAGGCGCCCGATGCCGAGGTACCGCGTCCAGCGCAGCAGCAGCGGCCAGGGACGCACCAGCGGCACCGGATCGGCCCTGCCCGTCACGGCGGCGGCCAGGATCCCGTCCCACAGCACGTAACGCAGCAGGCTGGGACGGTCGGGCTTCTCGCTGGCCATGCACCCAGGCTAGAGAAGCCGCCGCACGGCCGGGATGACCCTCCGGTGCGACGCGCCCTCATACCTGGGTACCGTCCAGTGCGTGGAACCCGTCGAAGCGCTGCGCCGGATCGCGTTCCTGCTGGAGCGCGCGCACGAGCCGACCTACCGCGTCCGCGCCTTCCGGTCGGCCGCCGACCTCGCCGACCGCACCGCCCCCGGCGAGCTCGCCGACCGGGCCCGCGCGGGGACGCTGACCGCGCTGCCCGGCATCGGCAAGGTCACCGCCCTGGTCATCGAGGAGGCGCTGCGCGGCGAGACCCCCGTCTACCTGCGCCGCCTGGAGGCCACCGAGGGCGAGCCGGTGGACGAGGCGACGGCCGCGCTGCGCGCCGCGCTGAAGGGCGACCTGCACACCCACAGCGACTGGTCGGACGGCGGCTCGCCCATCCTGGAGATGGCCGAGACGGCCCGCTCGCTCGGCCACGAGTACCTGGCGCTCACCGACCACTCACCGCGCCTCAAGGTCGCGGGCGGGCTGTCCGCCGACCGGCTCCGCCGCCAGCTCGACGTGGTCGCCGAGCTGAACGAGAGGCTGGCGCCGTTCCGGATCCTCACCGGGATCGAGGTCGACATCCTGGAGGACGGCTCCCTCGACCAGGACCCCGCCCTGCTCGACCGGCTCGACGTGGTCGTCGCCAGCGTCCACTCCCAGCTCCGCATGGACCGCGTCGCGATGACCAAGCGCATGGTCGCGGCCGTCGCGAACCCCCGCGTGAACGTCCTCGGCCACTGCACCGGACGGATCGTCAAGGCGGGCGGCAAGCGCGGCGGGCTGCGCCCCGAGTCGGAGTTCGACGCCGCGCTCGTCTTCGACGCCTGCGCCGCCTACGACGTCGCCGTGGAGATCAACTCCCGTCCCGAGCGCCTGGACCCGCCCAAGCGCCTGCTCCGCCTCGCCGCCGAGGCGGGCTGCCGCTTCTCGATCGACTCCGACGCCCACGCCCCGGGCCAGCTCGACTGGCAGCCCCACGGATGCGAGCGCGCCGCCCGCTGCGGCGTCCCCGCCGACCGGATCGTCAACACCCTGCCCGCCGACGACCTCCTCACCTGGACCCACCCCTGACCATGACCGAGATCACGCACCGTTTCGTCACCTCGCACAGCGGCCTGCGCATGCACGTCGCCGAGGCGGGCGAGGGGCCGCTCGTCCTGCTCCTACACGGCTTCCCCGAATGCTGGTACTCCTGGCGCCACCAGCTCACCGCGCTCGCCGAGGCCGGCTTCCACGCTGTGGCCCCCGACCAGCGCGGCTACGCCCGGACGGGCGGCCCCGCCGACATCGGCCAGTACACGATCCTGCACCTGGCCGGGGACGCCGTCGGGCTCATCGGCGCACTGGACGAGGAGCGGGCCGTCGTCGTCGGGCACGACTGGGGAGCGGGCGTCGCCTGGGCCACCGCGCAGCTCCGTCCGGACAAGGTGCGCGGCGTGGCCGCGTTGTCCGTCCCGCACCTCCCGCGGGGCTCCACCCCGCCGATCGAGACCATGCGCCGTGCGATCGGCGACGGGTACTACGTGGTGTACTTCCAGCGGCCGGACGTCCCGGAGGCGGAGTTCGACCGCGACCGCGCGGCCACGTTCCGCCGGATGCTGTTCGCCGCGTCCGGCGACGCCCCGGCGCTGGTGCCGATCGTCCCGGACGGCGGCGGCTTCCTGGACTTCTGCCCAGAGCCAGACAAACTGCTCAACTGGCTGGCCCAGGACGACATCGCCGCGTTCGTCAAGGAGTACGCCGGGAGCGGCTTCACCGGGCCGCTCAACTGGTACCGTAACCTCGACCGCAACTGGGACCTCACCGCCGCCTGGCACGGCGCCCCGATCGTCCCGCCCGCGCTCTACATCGCCGGCGACCGCGACGTCGTCGTCGCCGGTCCCGGGCGGGAGGCCGTCGACCGGATGCCCGACTTCGTGCCGAACCTCCGCGAGACCGTCTGGCTGCCCGGCTGCGGTCACTGGACGCAGCAGGAGCGCCCGGCGGAGGTCAACGACGCCCTGATCGGCTTCCTCCGCGCCCTCTGAGAATGTCGGAGGCGGCGCGTACGGTCACCGCGTGAACCGGACCGACCGCTTGTACGCCTTGGTGGAGGAACTGCGGGCCTGCGCGCCGCGCCGGGTCAGCGCGCGGGAGCTGGCCTTGCGCTACGAGGTGAGCGTCCGCACCATCGAGCGCGACATCGGCGCGCTCCAGCAGGCCGGGGTGCCGATCTTCGCGGACGTGGGCCGGCGCGGCGGCTACACCCTCGACAAGAGCCGCACACTGCCCCCGCTCAACTTCACCCCGGCCGAGGCCGTCGCCATCGCGATCACCCTCGCGCGCGCCGGCGGCTCGCCGTTCTCCCGCTCCGCCCGCACCGCCCTACACAAGATCGTCGCGGCGATGTCGGCGGGCGACGGCGCCTCGGCCCGCGAACTGGCCGAGCGGATCCGCTTCCTCACCCCGCCGGACGCGGGAGAGCCCGCCTCGGTGCCCGCGGTCCTGGAGGAGGCGATGTCCGCCCGCCGCGTCGTCCGGCTCGGCTACGTCGACGCGTCCGGCCGCGAGACCGAACGCGACGTGGAGCCCGTCGCCTTCACCGCCATGTCCCTGCGCTGGTACTTCCTCGGCTGGTGCCGCCTACGCGGCGAGGCCCGCGTCTTCCGCATAGACCGCGTCCGCCGCGCCACCCTCCTGGACGAACCCGCCCCCGAACGCCCCTTCGACGAAATCGAAACCTGCCCATCCGACTACGTCGTACGCTCCCTCGAATTCGTCTGAGGCTGTTGGGCGGTCAGGTGGCCTGGTCGGTAAGCGAACGGTGGATGCCGTCGCGGATATAGGGCGGGATGGTCCGCGGGCCGAGCTGCTCCAGCGGAAAGAACCGGAGTTCGACACCCTCGCTCAACGGCAGGACCGCCGGCTGCGACGAGGAGGGCTCCGGGCAGATGGCTCCGGGCCGAGCCTGCGGTGACTGTTGGAGTGGTTTGGTGGCACGTTCTAACGAGTAGCTTTCCCGGCTCGTTCCGTACCCTGAGCGGGCACAGGGGCTACCGCCTGCGGCTTTGGACGATGAGGGTTCCGACGTGGCCGGGTTCTGGGGCGGGCTCGATATCGGCGTCGATGTCGGTGAAGCCGTGGCCGGTCAGAATGTCGGCCCAGGTGTCAGGTTCATAGGCCCATCGGTGAATCCAGACCTGGCGGCCGGTGAGACCGTCGCCGTACATCCCTTGAACGCCGTAGGCGCCTGGAACGGCCGGGGCGTGGGAGAAGACCAGCCTGCCGCCCGGGGTGAGGCGGTCGTGAACGCGGGGGAGCAGGTCGTCGGGATCGGTGAACCAGACCGCGCCCCAGATGGAGTAGACCGCGTCCCACTGCCGGTCGGTGCGGGCGAGGTAGTCCATGGCGTCGCCGTGATCGAAGCGCGCACCGGGCAGGTGGCCCCAGTGTTCGCGGGCCCGGTCACATTGGACGGGCGATAGGTCCAAGCCGGTTGCAGTGATTCCCTTGGTGGCCAGTGCGGCGACAGCGTCGCCGCGGCCGAAGCCGAGTTCCAGGGTCGTCATGGGGTCGCCGAGGAGTTCATCGCCGGGCCCGTGGCCGGGGTACTGCGTCCAGCCGAACGCGTCCTTCAACGCCTTCTCGGGGGTGGACCGGTCGTCCTGTCCCTCGGCGTAGCGATCCCAGTAACCGGTGCGGTCGCTGATGCTCGTCGGCATGGGCGGGTCCCCAGGTTCGACTGTGACAGGACCCGCGTCACGGTAGCGCCGATCCGGCGCCTGCGTTGGCCGTTCGCCGGTGGACGCAGAGCAGGACCAGAGCTCGACGGCTCCGGCCCTGCTCGTGCGGATCAGCCGGTCGGTCGGCTGGTCAGTGGCAGTTGCTTCCCGGGTGGCACGGGGTGCACTTGGAGAAGTCGGCCTTCCACAGCGGCCAGTCGACCGCGAACCCGTTGTCCTCGATGACGTGCGCGGTCCGCTCGACCGAGCCGTCGTACTTGAACGCGATCGCGGGGACATGGTCGAGGAACCGGCCGAACTGCTGGTCGCAGAACTCGCGGTAGTTGCGGGTGTCGAGGATGAATCCGTGGACGGCGATGTCGACCAGCGGACCGCAGCCGATCTCCAGCTTCTGGCCCCACTTCTCGATGGCGGTGATGAGGTAGGCGACGGCCTGGCCGAAGAGGCGCTCGGCCATCACGGTGTCGAAGGGGTGGTCGCGGACGAGGAGAGCGATCTGCCGGTCCCACACGTCCGCGGTGACGAACGAGCGCGGGTCTCGCTTCGGGCCGGTGCCGGCGGGCTCGGTAGCCGGCTGGATGGTGGTGGTGGACATGCGCGCCTCCCTGGTGGCGGCTCGGTGCGGCACCCTTTGGTCTGGTGCGGCTGCTGATGTGGCTCCACCATGTGCTCCGCGCCCGGGCGCGGCCCAGATACGCGTGCAGGCCATGCACACCGTGTGCGGATTGTGCACGCGAGGTGGCGCTGCGGCCGACGGTTTGCTTATGGCGAGGGGCCGGTCTACTGGAGGCGGCAGCGGGTGGCCAGCCCGCGTAGTTCGGGCGAGGTCCGACCGGAGACCAGCAGCCCGCTCACCAGTTCCCGAACGGCCGGTCGCGTCCGGGTTTCTTGCGGCGCGGTCCGCTCGGCTGCCAGAAGCGCTCGCAGCGTCTCGTCCCGGCGTCCCCACATCCCGTACGCTCGCGCCAGGTCGGTGAAGTAGCGGGCCCGGCGTTCGGCAGTGGGCAGCGCCCGTGGTTGCACCGCGCTGGCCGCCCGGACCGCAGTGGCCGGGTCGCCGGCGGCGTACTCGGCCGAGATCAGATGCAGATGGACGGCGGTGATCCCGAACCCGCCGCCGTTGTGGCGCAGCAGGATGCCGCCGCTGAGCTGGGCGGCGAGCGCCATCGCCTGGCCGGTCAGCTCACGCATCCCGGCCCGGTCACCGGCGTGCGCCGCGGTGTAGGCCGCCGACATCACCAACTGTCCGCGCGCCGCCGTGTGCTCGGGCCGGTCGCTGCGCAGCTCGTCGGCGTCGGCCGCCGCCATGGCGATGTCGGTGGCCTGGTCGGGCCAGCCGTTGCGGCGGGTGAGCACCGCCAACTGCCGGGCCGCCTCGGCGGCCGCGAGCACATCACCACTGGTCTGGGCGAAGGTGCGGGCGCGGTCGGCGGCCAGCCACCCCAGCGGTTCGTCTAGCTTGACCATCAGCCGCGTGACCAGGTTGTAGGTCTGGGCGAGCATTGCGGCGCCGCCCGGCTCTCCGGCGGCGGCGTGGCCGCCGGCCAGCAGGCGCGGCAGAGCTTCGGCAAGCCGGTCGTAGCGGCAGGCGTCGTAGTCGCGGCAGGTTGCGGCAAGTGCGGCCGCCAGCCGTGGCGGTGGAACCGGGTCGGCGCGGGCGTCGGTGCCGAGCAGGGCGCCCCGGACCCGCGCAATCAGGACGGCGTCGCGCGCCTCTGCGTGGCCCGGGCCGGCGGAACGAGCGGCAGGGCCGGTGACGGTTGCGCCTGCGGTGACGGCGAGGGTGGCCAGCAACTTGCGGCGCCGCACATCATCCTCCCCGGGTGGCTCGCCTGTCACCGTAATGGTCACACCGAATGTCGCTGGGGGGATCTCTAAGATCTCGGCGAGGCGCCGGAGCGTGGCCACGTCGTCCAGCCGCCGGGATCCGGTCTCCAGGCGGGAGATGGTGGAACGCGAGCAGTGGAGGCGGGCAGCCAGGTCCATCTGAGACCAGCCGCGGGCGATACGTGCGGACCGGACCAGTGGACCGGGCCGAGCGCTCATCGCAGCACCCCGCAGCCTGGGAGGC
Organism: Actinomadura rubrisoli; assembly: GCF_004349215.1. Classification (GTDB taxonomy): domain Bacteria; phylum Actinomycetota; class Actinomycetes; order Streptosporangiales; family Streptosporangiaceae; genus Spirillospora; species Spirillospora rubrisoli. The sequence goes on from NZ_SMKU01000087.1 coordinate 24,904, forward strand.
GGCGCCTACGCTGTCAGGATAGGTTCCCCGCGTAGAGCCGTCGACGGCATGGGCCACGCCGAACAGTGGCGAGCGGCAGGTTCGCGACTTCCTTCGCCGCACTCGCACACTCGGCGTGGCGTGACGCACGGACCAGCCGTTCTCTCGATTCGCGGTCTCCCCGCACCGCCATGTCGCTGCGCTGGTACTTCCTCGGCTGAGAGACCGGAGCGGGTGGTCGGGTGGCCGGCAGGATGAGGGCCCCTCGAAGGCCGGTGGACACCGATCCGGAAGTGGGGAACGCTCGGGCGCATCAGGCGCGGGGCCCGGCCTGCCGAGCTCGCATGCTCGTGCGCGGCCGGGCCTCGCGTCCCGTATCTGACCGGCTCCTCCTTCAGCGTCGATCCGAGCCCAACGACCTAGCCGACGAGGTAGGCCCGGACGATCGTCTCGTCCACCGAGTTGCCCGCCTGGTCGGTCATCGAGGCCCGCAGCGAGACCGAGCCCTGGGAGGGATTGGGCACCTGCGTCGTCCACCCCCGGCCTGAACGCTTGAGCGGCAGCGGCTTCCAGGTGCCGAGCTCGTCGGTGGACGCCCACACCTTGAGGGATTCGACCTTGACCGGACCGGTGCCCGGCACGGCGTCCACCGAGATCGGCAGCGTCGTGCTCGTCCCGCCCCGGGCACGGTTGAGGTCGTCAAGGCCCTGCGGAGCGAACCGGATCGAACGCAGCGGCAGCGGCGCCGGTTTGCCGGTGCTGCCGGAACGGAACCGCCACGCGGCGTCGATCCGGGTGGACAACGGGCTGTCGGCCACCTGGCGGGTACCCGACGCGGTCACCGTGTAGTCGGCTGTCCCGGCCGGCACCTTGGCATTCAGCTCCAGTTCCTGGAGTGGCGCCGTCGCGAGTTCCTTTCCGTCGCGCAGCAGCTTGACCGTTCCGTCGGCCCGCTCGTCCCGGCCGAAGTGCCCGAGGGCGCCGTCGCCGAAGAGCCATCCGCCCATGACGGTGATCTCGTCACCGTCGCGATGGGCGAACGCCGCCCGCTGCCTGTTGAACACTCCGGCGACACTCGGCGCGATCACGGCCGCGTTCCACGTCTCGGTGTTCGTGCGGCCCCTGACCCAGGTCCGGACCGGGCCTCTGATGTCACCGGTCTCGTCCTGGCCGAACAGCAGCCCGGACCACCACCGGAAATCCGGGTTGGACGTGACGTACAGCTCCTCGACGGACGGGACCTGCACCGGCCGGGCGAAGCCCCCGCCGGCGTTCACGGCCGGCATGTCGGCCATCACATCCAGGTACCCGCTGGTCGGACGCCCCTGCGCCTTGACGACCTGGGTCACCTTGGCCATGTCCGCCGTCCGGACGGCGGAGGAGGGATCGGCCGGCAGCTCGCCACGGCGGTAGTCGTACGCCTCGAACCGGGCGGTCCGCGCGCCGCCCGTGCCCGGCTTGTCCCAATAGGTGTGGTTGTAGTAGCCGAGGCCCGGCGCCTTGAGCGGAAGCACGCCGTACTTGCCCAGCGCCCCCGGGCCGAACAATGTGAAACGCGTCATTCTGCCGTCGCGCCGGTATTCAAGTGCGGAGTCGTGGTACTCGCCGAGCTTGGCGGAGCGGTCGTCGATCGTGGTGGACAGCCGCTTGGCCTGGCGCGCGTCCAGGGTCACGGTGGTGTCGGCATCGAGCCGGACCAAGGGGAACACCATGATCTGCCCGTCCTGGCTCCCGGCCTCGGTGTCCAGGGAGCCCAGCAGCCTGTACGGGCCGTCCGGCCGCCGGACCGTGGCGGCGCCGTCGCGGAAGTTGAGCAACTCCGCTTCGCTCGACAGATCGTCCGGTTGCAGCCAGATGCCGCCGTCGCTGGGCCGCCCGGCGGCGTCGGTGAGCTTGACGACGAGGTCATGCGACTTCGGTTCGACGAGCGCGCCGACCACGGTGCGGACGGAGACGCCCGCCGCGGTGGCGGTGACGGTACCGCTGTAGGCGCCCGCCGCGACGCCCTCGCCCGTGATCCGCAGATCGGCCGACGCCGTTTTCCCCGCGGGCACCGTGAGAGTCTCCGCCGCCAGCCGGAAGGCGCCCCGGCCGGCCTCCTGGTCGACCTGGAGGGCCAGCTTCAGGGTGACCGGTTCGTCGGTGGCGTTGAAGTAGCCCACCTGCCGGGTGACCGGGGCGGGGTGCGGTGACCAGCGCAGGTAGGTGGAGACGTTGCCGGTCTCCGGGACGACACCGGCGGCCACGACCTTGGCCACGTCCACCCTGCCCGCGCCCTGGTCCAGGGCCGTGGCGCCCGCGGTCGGCGCGGCGGAGCCGATGAGCGCCGCCTTGAGCCGGGCGCCCGGCCAGTCCGGGTGCCGCTGGGCCAGGATGGCGGCCGCGCCCGCCACGTGCGGGGTCGCCATCGACGTGCCGGACTCCGCGACGTACGGGTCGGCGGTGCCGCCGCCGGCGCGGGCCGCGGTGATGTTCACGCCGGGAGCGGTGATCTCGGGTTTGACCGCGCCGTCCAGGTGGCGCGGGCCGCGGCTGGAGAAGTCGGCCATTCGGTTCTGGCCGTCCACGGCGCCCACCGTGAGCGCGGCGTCCGCCGAGCCCGGGCTTTCGACCGTCCGCGAATCGGGGCCGCCGTTGCCGGCGGCGACCGTGAACAGCACGCCCGTCCGGTCACTCAGCTCGTTGACCGCCTTCTCCACCGGGTCGATTCCGTCGTCGTCCGAGGCGCCCAGGCTCATGCTGATCACTTTGGCGCGGGCCTCGGTCGCCGCCCACTCCATTCCGGCCAGGATGCCGCTGTCGGTCCCGGAGCCGTCGTCGCCGAGGACCTTGCCGACCGCGAGCCGGGCATCGGGGGCGACGCCCTTGTACCTCCCGCCGGAGGCCGCGCCCGAACCGGCGACGGTCGAGGCCACGTGCGTGCCGTGGCCCGCCTTGTCGGCAACGTCCTCAGGGCCCGCTTCGGTGAAGCCGCGGGACCGCTCGACCACGCCCTTGAGATCGGGATGGCCCGCGTCGTAGCCGGTGTCCAGGACCGCGACCGTGACCCCCTTGCCGGTCAGGCCCTTGCCCCAGGCCGCGGGAGCGCCGATCTGCGGGACGCTCTTGTCCAGCAGCACCCTGCGCTTGCCGTCGAGCCACAGCTTCGCGGCGCCCCTGTCGCGAAGCCCCGCCACCGCCCGCCACGCGGCGGACGCGTCCTTCTTGGGCACCGTGGCGGTGTCCAGGCCGAGAGCCGGCAGCGACCGGCGGACCTTGAACCCGGCGAGCGGCGCGGCGCGGACTCCGCGCGCGTGCTCGACGATGATCGGAACGTCGGCGCGATGGGCGTCGTCGTACCGCCAATCGGCCAGCCGGGTCACGTCGAACAGCCGCGCGTCGACTCGTCCATCGCTCACCGGGCGCACCGCGTCGCCGGGAAGCACGTACTGGTGCCCGCCCACCGTGCTCACCCGGAACCCGACCCGCGCCCTCCCGGGGCCAGGGGTGACGTTCACCCGGTCACCCCTGAGCCGCACCTTGTCGCCGGTGATGAGCGTGATCGTCCGAGCGGGTCCGGCCGCCGTTCCGGCGCCCGTCCCCGCCGCGGCCGCGCCCCCCACC
>NZ_SMKU01000796.1 GCF_004349215.1 Actinomadura rubrisoli
GCCGTGGGCGAGGCCGGCGGGCCGCGTGAGCGGCGCCGGGTGAGGGTGGTGCGGGGCGGCCCGGTGCTGGTGGAGGGCCCGGTGGAGGTCGAGCTGGAGGACGGGTCCACGGTGGTGTCGGACCGTTTCGTGGTGGCGCTGTGCGCTTGCCGGCGCAGCCGCTCCTACCCGTTCTGCGACACCAGCCACCGCAGGCGCACGCGCCCGGACGCCCCTGACCGTCCTTGACGCCGTATTCGCCGCCGCCGCCGTCGCGCGGGCGGCCTCGGCCAGCCGCGCTCCGCTGCGTCCTGTCTCCCTGGTTCCTTCTTTGCGCCGCCCGCCGCCGGCGGCATCGCGCGGCCGCGGAGGTCGGGGCCGTCTGATTCGCTCTGATTCGCTGATCGCAGCGATCTCGGGTTCGGTGGGCGGGGCGGGGC
>NZ_SMKU01000797.1 GCF_004349215.1 Actinomadura rubrisoli
AGACAGCGGGGAAGTCGTTACGCCATTCGTGCAGGTCGGAACTTACCCGACAAGGAATTTCGCTACCTTAGGATGGTTATAGTTACCACCGCCGTTTACCGGCGCTTAGATTCTCAGCCTCGACCCCCGAAGAGGTCTAACCGGTCCTCTTAACGTTCCGGCACCGGGCAGGCGTCAGTCCGTATACAGCGTCTTACGACTTAGCACGGACCTGTGTTTTTAGTAAACAGTCGCTTCCCCCTGGCCTCTGCGACCCCACCCAGCTCAAGGAGTAAATCCCATCACCGGGCAAGGCCCCCCTTCTCCCAAAGTTACGGGGGCAATTTGCCGAGTTCCTTAACCACAGTTCACCCGATCGCCTTGGTATTCTCTACCTGACCACCTGAGTCGGTTTAGGGTACGGGCCGCCGGTACACTC
>NZ_SMKU01000088.1 GCF_004349215.1 Actinomadura rubrisoli
GGCCGGGGGCGTCCGTCTGACGGCCCCCGCCAGGGCGAGCTGGAGCCCTGCCAAGGCGAGCTGACAGTCCCCGCCAAGGCGAGCCGACAGCCCAAGGCGAGCTGGCAGCCCCCGCCAGGGCGAGCCGGTAGCCCCGCCGAGGCGAGCCGTTGGGCCGGGGTTGGGTGAACGCCCTGGGGCTAGCCCCACCATGGAAGGGGCAGCGGACATCATGGTGGCCGGGGTCGGTGCTCGGCAGGCTTGACTCGTACGGTGGGAAAGGGCACGGAGGGACGACGTGGGCGAGTTGAGCAGGGACTCCGGCAAGGGTGGGAGCGCCATGGCGCTGGGCGGTGCGTGGAAGGCCGTGGTGCGCGGCGGTCCTGGCGGCGGGACGTCCGTCCTGGACGGCGCCTGGACGCCGATCGACATGGCCCGGTCATCGCTGACCTGGCGTTCGGCCCTATACCTGGCCGTCAGCCTGGCCTTCGGGCTCGGCTGGTTCGTCGTCCTGGTGGTCGGGCTGGCGCTCTCGATCGCCACGGCGATCATCTGGGTGGGCATCCCTCTCCTGGCCCTGCTGATGATCGCGTGGCGGTTCGGCGCGATGCTGGAACGCGGGCTCGTCCGGGCGGCGTTCGGCGTCGCGATCCCCAGCCCGTACCGGCGGCTCGCACCGGGCCGCAACCCGCTGGCCAAGCTCAAGAGCATGGCGGCCGACCCGGCCACCTGGAAGGACCTCCTCTACTTGGGGCTGCTGTTCCCGGTCGCGCTGGTGGAGTTCGTGGTGTCGGCGGTGGTCTGGGGCACGACGGGCACCCTCTTGTTCATGCCGGTGATCACGGCGTTCGACGGCGGCGTCGAGGTCAGCTTCGGCTTCATCTCCTACTGGGCCGGCAACCCGGTGACGGCCCTGCCCGTCTCGGTGGGCGGCCTCGTCTTCCTCGTCCTGGCGATGTACACGACGCGTGTGATGGCCATCGGGCACGCCTCGCTCGCCAGGCTGCTGCTCGGCCAGAGCTCCTCACAGGCCGAGAACCGCCAGCTGCGCGAGCGGACCGCGCACCTTCAGGCCAGCCGGGCCCGCGGGGTGGACGCGGCCGAGTTCGAGCGCCGCCGCATCGAGCGGGACCTGCACGACGGGGCGCAGCAGCGCCTGCTGGCCGTGGCCATGGACATCGGACGCGCGCGCGCCAAGCTCGATGACGACCCGGAGGGCGCGCGGGCGCTGATCGAGCAGGCCCACTCGGGCACCAAGGAGGCGATCTCCGAGCTGCGCGACCTGGCCCGCGGGATCTACCCGGCGATCCTGACCGACCGCGGCCTGGACCCGGCGCTGTCCGGGCTGGCCGGCCGCGCCCCCGTCCCCGTCGAGGTGGACGTGGACCTGCCGGAACGCCCCCCGGCCGCGGTCGAGAGCATCGCGTACTTCATCGTCGCTGAGTCGCTGGCGAACATCGCCAAGTACGCCCGCGCGACCCGCGCCTCGGTCCGGGTCGTCCGCGAGGACGCGTGGGTGGTCGTCGAGGTGATCGACAACGGGGTCGGCGGTGCGGTCGCGCGCCGCAACGGCGGGCTGTCCGGGCTGGCCGACCGGGCCGCCACCATCGACGGCATGCTCATCGTCGACAGCCCTCCCGGCGGCCCCACGATCATCCGCGCCGACCTCCCCTGCACCTGGTAGCCGGGCTCCGCCCGGGGCGGCGGCCCCCGCTCCGGGCGGGCGGGGCCCGGCCACCGGGGCCCCGCCCACCTCCCCCGAAACCGATCTTTCGGCCCGGGTGGTGGGCGCAGGCCCGATAATGAGGGGATGCGGGTAGTGATCGCCGAGGACTCGGTGCTGTTGCGCGAAGGGCTCGTCCGGCTGCTCGGCGACGCCGGGATCGAGACCGTGGCGACGGTCGGGGACGGTCCCGGGCTGCTCGGCATCGTCGAGAAGCACGTCCCGGACCTGGCGATCGTGGACGTGCGGATGCCGCCCTCGTTCACCGACGAGGGGCTGCGCGCCGCGCTGGCCGTCCGGGAGAGCATGCCGGGCACGCCGATCCTGGTCCTGTCGCAGTACGTGGAGGAGCGCTACGCGACCGACCTCATCGGGGGCGGCGCGGAGGGGGTCGGCTACCTGCTGAAGGAGCGGGTGTCGGACATCGCGGACTTCATCGACGCGGTCCGCCGCATCGCCGCCGGGGGAACGGTGATCGACCCGGAGGTGATCGGCCAGCTCCTCGGACGGCGCCGCTCCGGCGACCTGCTGGAGGCGCTGACCCCGCGCGAGCACGAGGTGCTGGCGCTGATGGCGCAGGGACGGTCGAACGGCGCCATCGCCCAGGACCTGGTCGTCACCGAGGGCGCCGTGGAGAAGCACATCTCCAACATCTTCATGAAGCTGCGCCTCCAGCCCGCGCAGGGCGGGCACCGGCGGGTCATGGCGGTCCTGGCCTACCTCGGCCGCACCGAGACCTGACCGAGGCCGCCGGGGAGGCCGGAGGGCGGAAGCCGTCCGGCGGGGGGCAAGATCGGGAATGGGCCGTGACCTCGGCACGTTGGCGTATCTGGCACACTTGGAGTGCAACCGCTGCGGTACCGGTTCACGCCTCCCACATCTCCCATGGCCCCGCCGTGCGGAGGAGGCGCCCGGCGACCGCTTGAGGCGAGGAGATCCCATGAAGCCTGACATTCACCCGAACTACGTCGTCACGACCGTGACGTGTACGTGCGGCAACACCTTCGAGACCCGCAGCACCGCCGAGAACGGCGTGATCCATGCGGACGTGTGCTCGAACTGCCACCCGTTCTACACGGGCAAGCAGAAGATCCTCGACACCGGTGGCCGGGTGGCGCGCTTCGAGCAGCGCTTCGGCAAGAAGAAGGCCGACAAGTAGGGCAAGGCCAGCGCTTCGCAGCGACCAAGGAACGGCCCGGGGACTCTCCAGGTCCCCGGGCCGTTCGAAGTCGGCACCCGGGTTCCCCGGGGCCGGAACGGGTCAGGACACACCGTGAATCTCGACGATCTCATCAGCGAATACGCGGGCATCGAGGGACGGCTCAGCGATCCGTCCGTCCATGCCGACCAGAACCTGGCGCGGCGGCTCGGCAAGCGCTACGCCGAGCTCCGGCCGATCGTCGAGACGTACCGCGAGCTGTCCACGACCGAGGACGACCTGGCCGCCGCGCGCGAGCTGGGCGACGAGGACGAGGCGTTCGCCGCCGAGGCCACCGAGCTGCAGAAGCGCAAGGAGGAGCTGGAGGAGCGGCTGAGGCGGCTGCTCGTCCCCAGCGACCCCAACGACGGCAAGGACGTCATCCTCGAAGTGAAGGCCGGGGAGGGCGGCGAGGAGTCGGCGCTGTTCGCCGGCGACCTGCTGCGGATGTACCTGCGGTACGCCGAGCGGGTGGGCTGGAAGACCGAGGTCCTCGATTCGCACCCGTCCGACCTGGGCGGCTACAAGGACGTCACGGTCGCGGTGAAGGCGAAGGGCGGGGAAGAGGGCGCCTGGAGGCGGTTGAAGTTCGAGGGCGGCGTCCACCGCGTGCAGCGGGTGCCCGCGACCGAGTCGCAGGGGCGCATCCACACCAGCGCGGTCGGCGTGCTGGTGACGCCCGAGGCCGAGGACGTCGAGGTCGAGATCGACCCGAACGACCTGCGCATCGACGTGTACCGCTCGTCCGGTCCAGGCGGGCAGAGCGTGAACACCACCGACTCGGCGGTCCGGATCACTCATGTGCCGTCGGGCGTCGTGGTCTCCTGCCAGAACGAGAAGAGCCAGCTCCAGAACAAGGAGCAGGCGCTGCGCATCCTGCGGTCCCGGCTGCTGGCGATCGCGCAGGAGGAGGCGGACGCGGCGGCGTCGGCCGAGCGCAAGAGCCAGGTCCGCACCGTCGACCGCTCCGAGCGGGTGCGCACCTACAACTATCCGGAGAACCGGATCTCCGACCACCGCGTCGGCTACAAGGCCTACAACCTCGACCAGGTGCTGGACGGCGACCTGCACAACGTGACGCAGGCGCTGGTCGACGCCGACGTGGAACGCCGACTGGCCGAAGCCCAAGGATCATGAAACTGCTGCTCGACGAGATCGCCAGGGCCACCGCGCGGCTCGCCGACGCCGGGGCCGCCTCGCCCCGCGCCGACGCCGAGGAGCTCGCCGCGGCCGTCCACGGCGTGAAGCGCTCGGAGCTGCACGGCGTCCCCGACAGCGCGTTCGACGCCCGGTTCTGGGAGTTCGTCGCGCGGCGCGAGGCCGGGGAGCCGCTGCAGCACATCACGGGCCGGGCGTTCTTCCGCTTCCTGGAGTTGAAGGTCGGCCCCGGCGTCTTCGTCCCGCGGCCGGAGACCGAGGTGATGGTCGGCTGGGCGCTGGAGACGCTCCGCGACATGGACGTCCGCGACCCGCTGGTGGTCGATCTCGGGACGGGCTCGGGGGCCATCGCGCTGTCGATCGCCCTGGAGGCGCCCCGCGCGCGCGTCCACGCGGTCGAGAAGGACCCCACCGCGTTCGTCCACGCGACCCGCAACATCGAGGAGCTGGACGAGCGGGGCCGTGTCCGCCTGCACCTGGACGACTTCGGCACCGCCCTCACCGAGCTGAACGGCACCGTCGACCTCGTCGTCAGCAATCCCCCGTACATTCCGATGAGCGAGTGGGAGTACGTCCCGCGCGACGTCCGCGACCACGATCCGGCCGACGCGCTCTGGGGCGGTGGGGACGACGGGCTGGACGCCATCCGCGTCGTCGAGAGCACCGCTCGCCGCCTGCTGCGCCCTGGCGGTTACGCCGCGGTAGAGCACAGCGATTTGCAGGGCAACGGCGTGTACTGGGTGTTCGCCGAGGAGAACGGCTGGCGGGACGTCCGCAACCGCCGTGATCTGACGAACCGGGACAGGTTCGTCACGGCCCGCCTGGTCGCCGACTGAAAGATCGGCGACCGTGCGGAGCGCACGTTGGCGCCGCGCGCGGTTATCCTGGGCCCTGCCATGACGACGAGCGCTGCGCAGATGGGAAACAGCCGACCGTGAGCCGACGCTTTGACTGCTCCAAGCCGATGGAGCGCACCCGGGGGATCGCCGAGGCGTTCTCCGCCGTTCGGCGCGGCGAGCTGATCGTCCTGCCCACCGACACGGTGTACGGGGTCGGCGCCGACGCGTTCATGCCTCCCGCCGTGACGACGCTGCTGGAGGCCAAGGGGCGCGGGCGCGAGATGCCGCCGCCGGTCCTGGTGGGCTCCGTCCGGGCCGCGACCGCGCTCGTGGATGACCTCGGCACCTACGGCCAGGACCTGATCGACGAGTTCTGGCCCGGCGCCCTGACGCTGGTTTGCCGCGCGAACCCCAACCTCATGTGGGACCTCGGCGAGACGAAGGGCACCGTCGCGTTGCGGATGCCGATGCACGACCTGGCCGTCGAGTTGCTGAAGGAGACCGGCCCGCTCGCGGTCAGCAGCGCCAACCTGAGCGGGCAGCCCCCCGCCCGCACCGCCGCGGACGCCGAGAAGATGCTCGGCGACTCCGTCTCGGTGTACCTGGACGGCGGCCCGTCCGGCCACGCCGACGCCTCGACGATCGTGGACCTCACCGGCTCCGTGCCGCGCCTGCTGCGCGTGGGCGCCATCCCCGAAGACAAGATCCGTTCCGTGGTCGGCGTCCTGCTGACCGACGACGAGCCCGGCGAGGACCGCGAGGAGCTCACCGAGGCGACCGGCGAGAAGCCCTCGCTCATCAAGGGCGAGCCCCACGGCGACGCCCCCTCCGCGAAGCCCTCGCTCACCAAGGAGGCCCCCGCCGAGGCGGTGGCGAAGCCCTCCCTGAGCAAGGACGAGCCGCGCACGCGTTCGGAACAGGCGGACTGAGCCCTCTCAGCAGCCCTCTCAGCAGCCCTCCCAGCAGCTCCTAGCAGCCTTCGCAGTAACCCTCCGCTTGGGCTGAGACTTCCGGATCGTCCTGCCGCAGGCGGCTCTCTCGCATGATGAGGGGGCCGCTCTTTCGCGCGCGAGACGGTTCGACGACGCTTCGGAGATCCTCAGGAGACGTCCCGCTGATGGGATCGATGCCGCGGTTCGCGTGCCGCGGACTCTGGATTCCTCACCGGAACGATGACGACGGGGGTTGTCATGGGGGTAGATGCACCCCGGGAACAGATCGACGTCTATCTCCTCCCTGAGTTCTCCTGCTCCCTCGTGGGCGACAAGGGGGCGCTCACGGCCGCCGGACGCCGGCTGGTCGTCCGGCTGGCGTTCGAGGACGGCTTCCTGCCCCGGAAGGTCCTGGAGACCGACCTGTGGCCCGACCTTGAGCCCGCACGCGCGGGCAAGCGGCTGAGCCAGTTGCTCTGGCGGATCCGCAGCACGACCGAGGACGCCCTGATCGTGGTGGACGGCGACCGGGTGCGGTTGGCCGGCGACGTCACGATCGACTACTGGGCGGCGAAGACGATCGCCCGCAACCTGCTCCGGTCCGATCCGAACGGCTGCACGACGTCGACCCGTTGATCATCCGGCTGCTGAGCACCGAGCTGCTGCGCGATTTCACCGACGAGCCGGTGCTGCGGGAGCGGGACCAGTGGGACCGTCTCCGGCTGCTCGCGCTGGAGAAGGTGGCGGCGGCGTGCCTGGACGCGGGGGACGCGCTCGCGGCGATAGAGATCGGCCTGGAGGCGGTCGGCATCGACGAGTTCGCGGAGAAGCCGAACCAGATCGTGTTCTCGGCCTATGTCGCGATGGGCGACACGATCGCGGCGCGTCGCGTGTATCTCGGCTATGAGGAGAAGGTGCGGCATTCCCTCGGTGTGCACCCGAGCCGCGTCTTCCGCGACCTCGTCCGCGCGAAGACCGAGGGCGAAAGAGTCAGGCGGTGAACGCCCTTCGGACCGACTGCCGCCGTTAAGGAAAGTCGTTCCTGACGTAGGCGATGATCCCCACGAATATCGCGCCTGCGGCCACGCAGATGGGCGTCCCGTACGCCCGGCGCCGCACGGAGATCACAATCAGGGCCGCGCCGATGACCAGCGCGAGCACCAACAGGCCCGTGGCCGCCCAGGCCCAGAATCCGTCGTCGCTGAAGGCGCGGATGCCCCGCGCCGCAAGGAGGGGAAGGGCGGGCAGGAGCCACTCGGCATCGAGCCCTTCGTCCGCGTCCTGGGACCGGCTGTCCGATTCTTCGCTGGACGCTGTGCCGGCTCCCGGCTGCGTTTCCTCTTGGGCCATGTATCAAGGGAATCGTGCTGGGGCGGCGCACGCTTCCTGCACTGGGACGGACTCCCTGCCGACCGTCCGATAGAGGCGGGGTAGACCCTGAGGGGGAGAGGCGCCGGTCAGGGGTTGGCTCCTCTGGGGCGGACGAGGCCGGTGTCGTAGGCGAAGATGGTGGCCTGGACGCGGTCGCGCAGGTCGAGCTTGCCCAAGATCGCGTTGACGTGGGTCTTGACGGTGGCGGTGCTGATGCCGAGGGTGTCGCCGACCTCGGTGTTGCTGAGGCCCTGGGCGACGTGGACGAGGACGTCGCGCTCGCGGTGGGTGAGCAGGTCCAGGCGTTCGTCGGCGGCGGACGGCGGGACGATCGCGCCGGTGACGAAGGCGTCGATGAGGCGGCGGGTGACGGCGGGGGCGAGCAGGGCTTCGCCCGAGGCGACCGTGCGGATGGCGTCCACGAGCTCCTGCGGGTCGCAGTCCTTGAGCAGGAAGCCGGACGCTCCGGCGCGCAGGGCGCCGAAGACGTACTCGTCGCGGTGGAAGGTGGTGAGGACCAGCACCCGCGCGGGGGATCCCATGGCGGCCAGCTCGCGGGAGGCGGTCAGACCGTCCATGCCGCTCATCCGGATGTCCATCAGCACCACGTCGGGCCGCTTCTCCGGGACCATGCGCAGTGCCTCGGCGCCGTCCCCGGCCTGGCCGACCACCCGCATGTCCGGTTCGCCGCCGATGATCGCGGTGAACCCCGCGCGGACGATGGTCTGATCGTCTACCACCAGGACCCGGATGCTCATGTCTTCTCCTCCATCGCGTCCAGTAGTCGGCGCATATCGGTCAGGGCGGCCCGTGCCTCGTCCGCCACGACCGCAAGGGCCGCTCGCGCGTCGCCGGTCGTCCCGGCCAGGCCGGCCTCGGCGGCCCGCACCAGCCGGGCGGTGCGGTCCAGGACGGTGGCGCTCAACCCGGCCGCGACGCGGCTCCGCTCGGCCCGGACGACCTCGCCCGTCCGCGCGGTCGCGGCGTCCAGCGCGGTGGTCCCCCAGCGGCGGCTTCTGATCGCGGCCAGCGTGCCCCAGCCCCACATCGCGAACGTCAGGGGCGTGGTGACCAGGAAGGCGAGCACCAGCCCGAAGATGAATGCGTCGGGATCCGGGCCGTCCGCCGAGAACTCCGGGTCCATGACCAACGCGAGGCCCAGGACGAGGCTCCAGGGGAGCGGGGCCAGGAGCGCAGCGGGCCACGTCCACTGGTTGCCGCGGTGGTAGCAGGCCACCGAGTAGACCGCGACCAGTTGCGCCGGGCAGCCGAGCGCGAACAGCACGAGGAAGTCGACCGACCACAGCGCGCCTACGGCGACCCAGATCACGTCTATGACGATGAGCGCGGCCAGCGCGGCGTAGGGGGCACGACGCCGCCACCACAGCGGGGCGGCCCGTACGGCCAGCACCGCCATTGTCGGCGCCAGCTCCGCGAGCGGCCAGCCCGAGATCAACGGCTCCGGGGGGACGAAGCCCAGCATGGGCAGCGTCACGCAGAAGGCGATCGTGACGGCGTCCAGGATCTCCGGCCAGCCCCCGCCGTACTCGGACGTGGTCGTCGTCGGCAGGCGCGCGACCACCGACCAGCCGCCCAGGGGAGCCGGGCCCGCGCTGAGGTCGCCGCCGAGCCGTGCCGCGCGGTCCCGCATGCCGCGGATGCCCCGGCCGGTGCCCAGCGCGGGGACGGTCCCTCCGTCGGCGGGGGCCTGGTTCTCGACGCTCACCTCCACCGTCCTGGGAAGGTAGAGGACGGTCACCCGCACCGGCGCGCCGGAGGCGTAGCGCATGACGTTGGTGAGCGACTCCTGGACGATCCGGTACGCGGTGGTGGTCACCTCGGCGGGCAGTTTCCGCACGCGCCCCTCCACCGCGAGGGACACCGGGATGCCCAGCCGGTTCAGGCCCTGGCACAGCGGCGGGAGCAGTGCCTTGAGCCCGCCGTCGGCGCGCGGGCTCACCACGTCCACCAGCCCGCTCAGCGACTTCAGCACCTCGCGGCCCGTCTCGGCGGCGACGGCGAGGGCCTGGGAGGTCAGCTCCGGATCGTCCCGGCGGGCGGCGGCGCCGCTGTGGACGGCCACGGCGCTGAGATGGTGGCCCGCGACGTCGTGCACGTCCCGGGCCAGGCGCTCGCGCTCCGCCTCGGCGGCCGCGCGGTTCTCCTGCCCGATCCGCGCCAGCCGGGCCTGAAGGTCGCTCCGCATGGCCTTGTGCTGCCGCCGGAGCTGGCCGAACGCGGTGATGCCCAGGTAGGTGACCCCGTCCAGCGCCCCGGTGAACACCTCGCCCGCGCCGTCCGACTGCGGCAGGTCCGCCGCGAAGGCCACGGCGAACGCCGCCAGGCAACCGATGACCGCCTGTCGCCGTTCGCGGTGCACCGCCAGCGAGTACAGCGCGACCCCGTCGGCCACCCCGCCGATCGGCGCGTCCGAGGACCCGGCCACCGCGATGCCGAACGCGCTGAGCAGCACCGTCGCCACCAGCACCGGCACCGGGGCGATCCGGCGCCACAGCAGCGCGACCGCCGATAACCCGGTCACGAGCGCGGCCGCCGTCCAGCGGTCGCCGAGCGGGTCGCCGCTCTTGTCGGTCACCAGCCAGGTGACGGACAACTGCGCGCACGCCAGCAGCAGCGGCACGCCCCAGTCGGCAGCGCGCGGCCATCGCCCGACGTCCCCGTCCGCCCGCACACGATGACCCTAAGGGGACGCGGAGACCTTCGGCGGATTTGTCGAGATTGTGGGCGGAGGCGAGCAGCGGACGGCGGGGCTCGCGCATCTACTGGGCATGCATGGTGATGAAGAGACTGCGGGGGCCGACGACGTCGGGCTGGATCTCCTCTCCTGCTTCCGCTGCCGGACGGGGGACACCGAGATCCGGCTGCCCCACGCGTTGTGCGCCCTGATCGTCACGGTGGCGCTGGAGCCGGGCGGGCTCAGCAGGGCGTCCGTCCAGAGCAGGCTGTGGCCCGACGTGCCGTCCCCCGAGGCGGGCAAGCGGCTGCGGCAGGCGCTGTGGCGGGTGCGCCGCGAGACCGGGGACCGGGTCCTGGACGTGACGCCCGCGCAGGTCGCGCTCGCCGGGGGCGTCGACGTCGACCTGCGCGAGGCCGAGCGCGTCGCGCGGGCCGTGGTCAAGGGGGAGGCCCGGGCGGTGGCCCCGGCCGGGACCGCGCTGCTGGCGCGGGAACTGCTCCCCGGCTGGACGGACGAGGGGGTGCGCGCCGCGCGGGACCGCTGGGACCGGCTGCGCCTGCACGCGCTGGAACGGCTCGCCGAGCACGCCCTCGCGTCCGGTGACGCGCCCGGCGCCATCGAACTGGCCGAGGCGGCCACCCGCGTGGACGAGCTGGGCGAGACGCCCCACCGGCTCACGGCCGCCGCCCACCTGGCGCGGGGCGACCACGTGAGCGCCTGGCGGGTGTTCCTGCGCTACCGGCGGCTCCTCATCGAGGAGATCGGCCTGGAGCCCAGCTCCCTTTTCCGGAACCTCTTCCAGCAGCCGGAGGTGCGATCGCTGGTGTCCTGAACGTCCGCCGGCGTCATGGGGTGCGGCGAGGAGCACAGTGTCCTTTACCGGCCGTCAGACGATCCGTTCTTTCCCGGGTCCGCGCGTACGGCCACGCCTATGATCACCTTCGTGGTCGTCCCCCTGACCCGCGATCTCGTCGCGCTCTACCAGGAGCACCAGACCGGTCTCGTCCGGATGGCCGTCCTGCTGGTGGGAGACGAGGCCACCGCCGAGGACGTCGTCCAGGACGTCTTCCTGCGCATGCAGGACCGCCCCCCGAGGCTGGACGACGAGGGCAAGCTGCTCGCCTACGTCCGCGCCGCGGTGCTGAACGGGTGCCGCATGACGCTGCGGCGGCGCCGGGTGATGTGGCGGTACACCGAGCCGCACGAGCCGCCGATCTGGTCGGCCGAGTCGGCCGTGCTGCTCGGCGAGGACCGCCGCGAGGTCATGCGGGCGCTGCGGCGGCTGCCGCGCCGCCAGCGCGAGGCACTGGTGCTGCGCTACTACCTCGATCTCAGCGACGATGAGGTGTCCGCGGCCATGGGCATCCGCCCTGGAACGGTCCGGTCGACGATGGCCAGGGCGCTCGGCGCGCTGGCCCGCGAGCTGGGAGAGGAGGCCCGATGACCGACATCGAGAACCGGCTGCGCGACGCCCTGCGCGCCACGGCGGACACGGTGGACGAAGCGAAGCCGCGGCCTCTCCCGGAGCACCGGCGATCCCGCGCCGAGCCGAACGCGCGCGGCGCCCCGCTGCGGGGCTGGGTCCTCCCGCTCTGCGCCGTGGCCGCGATCCTCGTGATGATCGCCGGGCTGCTCGGCATCAGGCAGCTGGTCGGCGAGCCCGACCGGCGCCTGCAGAAGGTCCCGACGATGCCGCGGTTCCTGTTCGCCAGCTACATCGCCGAGGGACGGTCTTCCTCGCGGGTGGAGGTCCACGATTCCCGGACCGGCCGGGTGATGGACGCCAAGCAGGCTCCGGCCGGGATGAGTTTCGAGGCACTGGCGGCTGCCGGCGACAATAGGACGCTTTTCGTCTTCGCGAAGAAGAGGGGCGCGAAGCAGTGCAGGTCCCAGATCATGCGGATCTCGGTCAGCGCGTCCGGAAAGATAGTCGACTACCGGCCTCTCGCCGGCTCGGCCATGACGGGCCGGGTGACCAGAAACGGCGCCATCGCGGTCACCGAGGACGGCCGGAAGCTGGCCTACGCTATCGAGGCGTGCCTGCCGGAGCCGACCCCGCAGCAGAGCGCGGTGAACGGCAGAATCGGAGTCATCGATACCGCCACGGGTGCGCGTCGCGAATGGCGCGAGTCGCAGGGCGCGGGGGATTCCAGGCTGTCGTGGTCGAGCCGCGGCGACCTCTTGTTCTTCGTGCGCTCACGGGTCGAGGGAAACGCCTACACCGACTTCAAAGAGGTCCACGAATTGCGGAGCCTGCCGGTGACGCGCGCGGGTGGCGGGCGGTTGGCCCAGGTCAGCCACGATATCCGCCACATCGCGAGCCCCCGGGCCTATGAAGGTGTGGCCGCTTATCCGGACGGCCGCCGCGTCCTGGTGTTCGAGGGCAGGCTGGAAGCCTTTTCCGGTAATGGCGAGCCTCCCACCTATGCGCCGGAGGCCGACAGGCTCAAGGAGATCTCCGCCGACGACGGACGCGTGCTGCGGTCGATCCGGCTGCCGGACGGGCCCTTCATCGGAAGCGAGATACTCAAGGTCGACGCGTCCGGCGGATATCTGATCACCGGCTATGGGCTGGTCGATCTCGCCAAGGGCGGCACGGCGATACAGATCAGGGGTGTTTCGGGATTCTTCGATTTGGACTGGTGAACGGAAGGCCCCGCCGCGATGCGGCGGGGCCCCATGTTTCTAGCGGCGGATCCGAGGGCTCAGAAGAGCCGCTTGGTCTTGCCGTAGTAGTACTTGCCCGTCGACTTCTTGCGGCCGCACTCCTGCACGTAGAGGTGGCCGCTGTAGGACGAGCTGGCCCTGATCTTGACCTTGGCCACGCCGTCGAAGTTGTACTCGACGCCGTTCCGCACACCGACGATCTTGTGGCGCGACCAGTAGCCGCGGGTGCCCTCCTTGAAGAGGAAGCGCACGCAGGCGGTGTAGCCGTTCCTCTTGGTGTCCTGGAGGTAGCCGCTCACGTAGACGCTGCCGCCCGAACGGGTGTAGGTGCCCCACGCGTTGATGTTGGCGTAGGAGTTGTAGGGCACCCACCTCCTGGCGGCGGCCGCGGTCGCGGCCGCGGGGGCCTGCGCCGTCGCGGGGGCCTTCGTGGCGACGGCCGCGTTGGCGGGGGTGCTCATAACGGCCACACCGGTCATCAGGGTGCCGGCTGCCAGGCCGATTGCAGCGATTCGCCGCATAGGTCCCTCCATGCTCAGGTTTCTCGGTTTAGCGGGGAAATCTAGCAGCGATGGCAAGATCATCTTTATCGGGAACTTAGTTCGCGGCCGGGGGTGGCCGAAACCGGAAACGGGCCGAACCAATACGGCGTCCCTGTCGTCCAACGGTCTGGCAGGCCGTGCGCTCTGGATCCGGCGCCGTCCGCCCGTGAGAAACGGCACGTTCGGCGCCCGCCTTGGAAGGGATGGCCGGATGGTTCCGGGCCGGGAGAAGACCCGGCCGGGCGTCCTCGGACGAGACGAAGATCACGTACCGGTCATGCCTCTTCCGGCGTGTCTTCCAGTGTGTCGAGGAGGGCCCGCATGTCGAGCAGCGCGGCCCGCGCGTGCTCGGTGACCGCGACCAGCGCGGCCTGCGCGTCCTCGCCCGTCCCGGCCAGGCCCGCTTCGGCGGCGCGCACCAGCCGCGCCGTGTGGTCCAGGACGGTGGCGCGCAGCCCCAGCGCGACCCGGTGGCGTTCCGCCTGGACGGCCTCGCCCTTGCGCGCGGCCATCGTCTCCCGCGCCGTCGCCTCCCAGCGCTGGCCGCGTCCCGTGACGGCCTTGCCCCACGCCCAGAACGGCAGCAGCACCAGGATCCCGAACACGCCGCCCGCGCCGAGCCCGAACGGGACGACGCCCAAAGACTGGTCGGTGTCCGGGTCCGTCACCATCAGCGTCGTGAACGTCACCGCCCAGGGCGCGGCGCCGATGAACGGCGCGGGCCACGTCGGCCTGCCCCGGCGGGCGTAACCGGCGACCGCGTAGACGGCGACCATCTCCGCCGGGCCGCCGACCAGGAGCAGCCCGAGGAACGGCGAGGTGTGCGCCCCGACGGTGAGCGCCCCGGCGATGTCCAGCGCGGCCAGCCCGCCGAGCGCGAGGTAGGGGGCGCGGCGCCGCCACCACAGCGGGATGCCGCGGGCCAGCAGCAGGGCCGTGATCAGCACCGTCTCGCCGTACGAGACATCGCCCAGGATCGGGTCGGGCGGTGTGAAGGCCAGCAGCGCCGGCACCATCGCGCAGAACGCGGCCACCGTCGCGTCGAGCACCTCCGACCACCCGAACCTCCGCCGCCCCCCGGAGGGCGAGGTGGGCAGGACGGCCCGGACCGTCCAACCGCCGGGCCCGGGCCCGCGCTCGGGAGCCTCTTCGGAGTCGGCGGCGTCGGCGGCGCTGGCCGCGGTGATCGCGGAGCCGTCCGGCGGGCCCGCGGTGAGGGTGCCGCCGAGCGCCTCCGCGCGCTCGCGCATGCCCGCGATGCCCCGTCCCGAGCCGAGCGCGTGGACGGCGGCGTCCTCGCCGGGCGCCTCGTTCGCGACCGCCACCTCGACCGCGCCCGGGACGTGCCGGACCTCGACCGCCACCGGCGCGCCCGGCGCGTACCGCATCGCGTTGGTGAGCGACTCCTGGACGATCCGGTACGCCGCGATGCCCACCTCGGGACGCAGCCGCCGCGCGCGGCCCTCGATCGCGAGCGAGACCGGGACGCCGAGCCGGGCCAGGCCGTGGCAGAGTTGCGGGAGGAGCGTGCCGAGGCCGCCGTCCCGGCCGTCCGGGTCGTCCGGGCCCATGACGTCGACCAGCCGGCTGAGCGCCGTGAGGACGTCGCGGCCGGTGTCGGCGGCGGCCGACAGGGCGTTCCGCGCCAGCGCCGGGTCGGCCGTGCGGGCGACGGCGCCGCTGTGGACGACCACGGCGCTGAGGTGGTGGCCCGCCACGTCGTGCAGATCGCGGGCCAGGCGCTCGCGCTCGGACTCCGCCGCCGCCCGCCGGGCCCGCTCCGCCTCGGCGAGCTGCTCGGCGAGGGCGCGCCGCCGCCGCTTGTACTGCCGCCTGAGCTGGCCGAGCGCGGTGACCAGGAGGTAGTACAGGACGTTCACGGTGCCGTTGAGCAGGATGTCGGTCACGTTCCGCAGCATCGGCGCGACCACGGCGAGCGCCACGGCGCCCGCGACCACCCCGCCGATCATCGCCTCCCGCCGCTCCCGGCGCACCGCGAGCGAGTAGAGGGCGACCGCGTCCGCCAGCCCGGCGACCAGCGTGTCGCTGCTGCCCATCGCCGCCACGCCGAACGCGGAGAAGGCGACGGCGGCGGCCAGCACGGGCACCGGCGCGGTCCGCCGCCAGATCAGCGCGACGCAGGCGATGACGACGCAGGCGATGGCGGCCATCCAGCGCTCCTGGCCGGGCCGCAGGTCGTTGAGCTCGGCCAGCCCCCAGGTGCCGGTGAGCTGGACGGTCGCGAGGAGCGCGGGCACGGCGAAGTCCGGCACGCTCGGCCACGGCGCGGGCCCCTTGGGCACGCCCGGCGGCCGGCCGAGGCGCGCCGCCCCGTCCGTGGTCTGCCCCCGTTTCCCCACGCGACGACTTTACGGCGGGTTCGCGCAGACGAGGCCACGTGCGCCCGCATGGTCGCGCGAGGCATCTGGCGCCGGGGATCAGGCGCGCAGCCCGGCGCGTAGCCTGGACGGAGAGCGACCGAATGACCCGCAGAGTAATCGGTTCGTTACGGCGACGGTCCGGCCGTAACGGTGGAACTATGCCTGACGTGCGTGATTGTGTCCGGGGGTCGGCGGTCGCGGCGGGGGTTCTGCTCGTGGCCGTCCTCCTCGGCCTGCCCGCCCGCGCCGCCGTCCCGCTGCCGGATCCGGAGTCCGGGGAGAGCATCCCCACCTACGACGTCGTGCTCACCCTCCGCACCGACGGCATCTTGCAGGTCAGGGAGACGATCACCTACGACTTCGCCCGGGGCGGCGAGCACGGGATCGTCCGGCGCGTCCCGTTCCGCCACGCCGACCGGCTCTACGACGTGCGCAACGTCAGCACCAGTTCCTCGACCGGCGCCCCGGCCCGCGCCAAGACGCTCAAGCTGCTGCACGACGTGCGGATCAGCGTCGGCGACCGGCACCGCAAGGTCACCGGGCGGCAGGCGTACGTGATCGAGTACGAGATGGCCTGGGTGTTCACCCCCTACGCCGATCACGACGAGCTCGTCTGGGACGCGATCGGGACGAGCTGGGACGTCCCGATCGGCAACGCGGCGGTCCGGGTGGAGGCGCCGGTGCCGCTGCGGTACGCGAGCTGCCAGGCCGGGGCGGCCGGCGAGACCACCCGCTGCCTGCGCGACCGCGACGGCCCGTACGCGGTGGACTTCACCCAGAGCGGGTTGCGCCCGCACGAGGGGATGACGGTCCGGGTCAAGCTGCCCAAGCGGGCGATCGTCGTGCCGCCGCCCCGCTACGCCCCGCCGCACTGGACGGGGAGCTGGCCCGGGACCGCGGTGCTCGCCCTGGCCGTCGGCGCGGCGGCGCTGGCGGCCCGGCGTCCGGTGCCGGGGCCGGGGCGGAGGACCGGCGCGGCGCTCGCGGCGATCGGCGGGCTGCTCGTCGCGGCGGACGTCGGCGACGACGTCCTGGAGCGCGGCCCGTGGGCGTTCTCGCTGGGAGACCGGTGCCTCGCCGGGCTCGCCCTCATGATCGTCGGAGGGGCCATCGTCCTCGCCGGCCGGTCGCCCACCGATTTCGGACGCCCCAACTCGCAGCGGGCGCTCTCCGGGAGGATTAGAGTTGATCGGTCGGGAGGCGAACCCTTCGCCTCGGACGGCCGTCTACCTGGGTGACGGGCGTGTGGACCGGGCCGGCGGCGCGAGCCGGGGCCCGCGGCGGCGGGGACATCGGCGAGGGGAGGCGCGGGGGAGTTGCGGGAGTACCTGCTCACCATCCTGGCCGCCGCCCTCGTGTCCTACCTGCTCACCCCGGCCGTGCGCCGGTTCGCCGTCTGGTTCGGCGCGCAGGCCGTCCCCCGCGACCGCGACGTCCACGTCATCCCGACGCCCCGGCTCGGCGGCCTCGCGATGTTCGGCGGGATGGTGGCCGCGCTGATCGTCGCCTCGGGCCTGCCGGAGATGCGCAAGGTCCTCGCGGACAGCGACATCAGCGTCGGCCGGGCGCTGCTGCTGTCGGGCGGGCTCATCGTGCTGATCGGCATCGCCGACGACCGGTGGGAGGTGGACGCGCTCACCAAGTTCGCCGGGCAGGTCGCGGCCGCCGGGATCTTCATCATGCAGGGCATCCAGATCTATGTGATCCCGCTGCCCAACGGCGAGCCGCTGTCGCTGCCGCCGGGCTACGGCGTGCCGCTGACCGTCTTCGTCGTCGTCGCCACCATCAACGCGGTCAACTTCATCGACGGCCTGGACGGCCTGGCCGCCGGCGTGGTCGGGATCGCCGCGCTCGCCCTGTTCTCCTACGCCTACATCCTGTCCAAGGTCAACGGCGTGACCACGCTGAGCAGCGCGACGCTCACCGCCGCGGTGCTGTTCGGGATGTGCGCGGGGTTCCTGCCGCACAACTTCAGCCCGGCGCGGATCTTCATGGGCGACACCGGCTCGATGCTGATCGGGCTCCTGCTCAGCGGGTCCACGATCACGCTGACGGGCCGCTTCGACCCGGTCATCCTCGCCAACGGGCTCTTCCCGTTCTACGTGCCGCTGCTGCTCATCCCCGCGGTGGCGGCGGTGCCGTTCATGGACATGCTGCTCGCGGTGTGGCGGCGCACCAACCAGGGCCGGTCGCCGTTCTCGCCCGACAAGCAGCACCTGCACCACCGCCTGCTGGAGCTGGGCCACTCCACCCGCCGGGCCGTGCTGATCATGTACTTCTGGGTGGGGCTGCTGGCCTCCGGGCTGATCGGGCTCACGCTGTTCGACCACGCGTGGAAGACGCTGGGGGTCACGCTGGTGGTGGCGATCGCCGGGATGCTGCTGATGCTGGCCACCCCCTGGCGCCGCCGCCGGGGCGGCGCGGCCGAGCCCGGGCCCGGCGGGCACGGCGACAAGGACCGCTCCGCCGAGCGCCCCAGAATGCCCGTCTAACCGGGACGTCCCCCGGCTGCTGGACCGCGTCCGCGACGGCGGGCGAAGTGACCGGAGAGTGACGGTTTGCGAAACGTCTGCGGACGGACGTGTAAGGGCGGATCCCGCGGGTAGAGAGCGTGCACTCCGCGCGCGTGTCACGCGGTGTGGCCGCCGGTCCGGCGCGGCGGCGGCGCGTCCAGGGGCGTTCCCCGGAATCGGTGTCCTGACCTGGGTTAAGGTCCGTGGTGCGAGTGCGGCCCGTGGGTGGGTCCGGCGTCGGCCGAGGCGGTTACCTCTAGGGTAATTGTGGACAATCCGGACGCTTGTGATACCTTTCACGAACAAGAGACGAACACTGAACGTGACCAGCCGGAGCCCTGATGCAACCTTCCGACGCCCGGATCCTCCGCGGCGCCGCGATCCCGACCGTATCGGCCGGGGTGGGCGCCGTTCTGATCGGCCTGCTGGTCGCCGGCGCCAAGGGCGCCTTGGCGGCGGCACTGGCCACCGTCGTGGTGACCGCCTTCTTCTCGATCAGCGCCCTCGCGGTGTCGTGGGCCTCCAAGGTCTCCTCGCAGACCATGATGCTGGCCGCCCTCGCGAGCTACGCGGTCAAGATCCTCGCGGTGATGGTGCTGGTCACGTCCATGGACGGGGTGTCCCTCTGGAACACCACGGTGTTCGGCTGGTCGGTCGTGGGCCTGGCCCTGGCGTGGATCGCCGCCGAGTTCCGTGTCGCCCTGCAGAAGGGGAGGCCCTACATTGACGAGCCCGAGAACGCGCTGGACCGGAGTCCTTGACCATGGCCCCGCGGACGGTGCCGGCATCTCTGGACTACTCCAATATGACCACCGACTGTATGGCCTGCTATCGTCCGGAGCGCGATGAGCGAGCAGAAACCTCGGCCGGAGGACGGTCAAGGGGAATTCGCCGACGCCGCTTGGTCCATGCCCGCGTATCTCCTCTCAGGGATGTTCATCTGGGGTGGCCTGGGCTGGCTGCTGTCCAAGTGGACGGGCCTGGTCTGGTTCACCCCGATCGGCCTGATCATCGGTGTCGTGCTCGCCATCTACCTGGTCTACGTGAAGTTCGGTCGCCATTCCCTCTGAGCGGCCCCGCCGCCGAGGAAGCCTGCGTGATCCACCACATTCATGAAGGGAACGCCGCGTGAACGCGCTGACGGTCCTCGCCTCCGGCGAAGAGGAGTTCGTGGCCCCCGGAGTCGAGCTCTTCGACTTCCCGCCCCTCTTCGCGGGCGGCCCGGCCTGGCTCACCAAGCCCGTCCTGTTCGCGGTCATCGGCGCGCTCGTCACGTGCGCCATCGCATGGAGCGCGTTCGCCAAGCCGAAGCTGGTGCCCCGGGGCATGCAGAACATCGGCGAGATGGGCTACGTCTTCGTGCGCGACCAGATCGGCCGTCCGTTCCTCGGCAAGAACACCGAGCAGTGGATGCCGCTGCTGATGTCGCTGTTCCTGCTGATCTGGGTGTGGAACATCTTCGCGGTCATCCCGGTCGTCCAGTTCCCGATCGCCTCGCACATCGCGTTCCCCGCGGTCCTGGCCTTCAGCGTCTACTTCCTCAAGATCTACCTGGGGATCAAGCACCAGGGCGCGGCGAAGTACTTCTCGAACCTGATCCCCAAGGGGCTGCCCAAGCCCATCTACGTGCTGCTGGTGCCGATCGAGTACCTCTCGACCTTCATCCTGGCGCCCTTCACGCACGCCGTGCGACTGTTCGCCAACATGTTCGCCGGCCACATCATCCTGGCGTTCTTCAGCCTCGTCGGCTTCTGGTTCCTGTTCGAGAAGCCCACGGCCGCCGGGTTCGGCGTGGGCATCATCGGCGTGATCATGACGTGCGTGATGACCGCGTTCGAGATGTTCATCCAGTTCCTCCAGGCGTTCCTGTTCACGATGCTGGCCGCCATGTACATCCAGAGCGGCCTGCACGCGGACCACTAGGCCCGACCGACCACCTCGATAGCCAGACCGGCTCGACAAGCCAGACCGGCGGACACTCCGCCGGCCGACAGAAAAGGAAGAACCATGACGGGAGTCCTCGCCGCCGTCGAAGGTAACGTCACCGCCATCGGGTACGGCCTCGCGGCCATCGGCCCCGGTATCGGCGTCGGCATCATCTTCGGCCAGGGCGTGAACGCCATCGCCCGCCAGCCGGAGCTCACCGGTGTCATCCGCACCAACATGCTGCTGGGCTTCGTCCTCACCGAGGCGCTGGCCCTGATCGGCCTCGTGGCGCCCTTCCTCTTCAAGAGCGTCTGATCGCGGGCCGGACCTGAGGAAGGGCTGAAGACATGATCACAGCGGCTTCCGTTCTAGCGGCGGAGGAGAGCAACCCCCTCATCCCGCACACGTACGAGCTCGTCGTCGGCATCTTCTCGTTCCTCGTCGTCGTCCTCGTCGTCGGCAAGATGCTCACCCCGCGTATCCAGAAGACGCTGGAGGAGCGCACCGACGCCATCGAGGGCGGTCTGAAGCGGGCCGAGCAGGCGCAGGAAGAGGCCCGGCAGACGCTGGAGCAGTACAAGGCCCAGCAGAAGGACGGCCAGCTGGAGGCGTCCAAGCTGCGCAAGAAGGCCGAGGACCAGGGCGCTCAGATCATCGCGGAGATGAAGGAGCAGGCCCAGGCCGAGGCGCGCCGCATCATCGAGGCCGCAAAGGCCCAGATCGAGGCGGAGCGCCAGCAGGCGCTGCAGTCGCTGCGGGCCGAGATCGGCGCGATGTCGGTCGACCTGGCCGGCCGCGTGGTGGGCGAGTCCCTTGAGGACAGCGCCCGCCAGAGCCGGGTGGTCGACCGCTTCCTTGAGGAGCTTGAGGAGCGCGCCCGCACGCAGGAGCAGATCACATCATGACCATCACGGGAGCGGTGAGCAGGGCGTCGCTGGCCGAGGCGAAGGAGCGTTTCGAGGCGACTGCTTCTGGCGACTCCGACCTGGCCACGCTCGGTGGCGACCTGTTCGCGGTGCTGCACCTGATCGAGCGCGAGCACGGCGTGCGCCGGGCGGTCTCCGACCCGGCGCGGGACGGCGCCGACAAGGCGCAGCTCGTCCGGATCCTGCTGGAGGGCAAGGTCTCACCGGTCGCTCTCGGGCTGGTCGCCGACGTCGTCCGGCTGCGCTGGTCGAAGCCGTCGGAGCTGTCGGACGCGGTGGAGATCCTCGCGGTCACCGCCGAGTCCGCCCGCGCCGAGGCTGAGGGGCGCATCGACGACCTGGAGGACGAGCTGTTCCGGTTCTCCCGGGTCGTCGAGGGCGAGGCCGCGCTGCGCGGCGCCCTCGCCGGTCCGGGCCTGCCGGACGAGCGCAAGCTCGGGCTGGTCGAGGCGCTGCTGGAGGGCAAGGTCACGCCGTCCGCGCTGGCGCTGATCACCGAGCTGGTGCTGCACCCGCGAGGACGTAGCCTGGAAGGCGGGCTCGCCGAGTACGGCAGGATCGTCGCCCAGCGCAGGCAGCGCCTGGTCGCGCTGGTGCACACGCCGGTCGAGCTGACCGAGGCGCAGCGCACCAGGCTCGCCGCGGTGCTCGCCGCCGCCTACGGGCACGAGGTACATCTGAACATCGAGCTGGACCCCACCACGATCGGCGGCCTGTCGATCGAGATCGGGGACGAGATCATCGACGGCACGATCGCCGGACGGCTGGACGATGTCCGCCGGCGGCTCGGCACCGGCTGACGCCGCCGAGCTGACCCCAAAGGGAGCAAGAGAGGAATCATGGCGGAGCTGACGATCCGTCCGGATGAGATCCGGAACGCGCTGGAGCGCTTCGTCCAGTCGTACGAGCCTGAGGCCGCCGCGCGCGAAGAGGTCGGCACCGTCGTCGATTCCGGCGACGGTATCGCCCACGTCGAGGGGCTGCCCTCCGCGATGGCGAACGAACTCCTGGAGTTCGAGGACGGTACCCGTGGCCTGGCTCTGAACCTGGACGTGCGTGAGATCGGCGCCGTTGTCCTGGGTGACTTCAGCAAGATCGAGGAGGGCCAGAAGGTCCGCCGGACCGGAGAGGTCCTCTCGGTCCCGATCGGCGACGGCTTCCTCGGCCGCGTCGTGGACGCGCTGGGCAACCCGCTGGACGGCAAGGGCCCGGTGGAGAGCACCGAGCGCCGCGCGCTGGAGCTGCAGGCCCCGACCGTCGTGCAGCGGCAGTCGGTCGGCGAGCCGCTGCAGACCGGCATCAAGGCGATCGACGCGATGACCCCGATCGGCCGCGGCCAGCGCCAGCTGATCATCGGTGACCGGCAGACGGGCAAGACCACCGTCGCCGTGGACACCATCATCAACCAGCGGGAGAACTGGCTCTCCGGCGACGAGAAGAAGCAGGTCCGCTGCATCTACGTCGCCATCGGCCAGAAGGGCTCCACGATCGCCAACGTCCGCCGCTCCCTGGAGGAGGCCGGCGCGCTGGAGTACACCACGATCGTGGCGGCCCCCGCATCCGAGCCGGCGGGCTACAAGTACATCGCCCCCTACACCGGGTCGGCGATCGGCCAGCACTGGATGTACCAGGGCAAGCACGTCCTGATCGTCTTCGACGACCTGTCGAAGCAGGCCGAGGCGTACCGCGCGGTGTCGCTGCTGCTGCGCCGCCCGCCGGGCCGCGAAGCCTACCCCGGTGACGTCTTCTACCTGCACTCGCGTCTGCTGGAGCGCTGCGCGAAGCTGTCGGACGACCTCGGCGCCGGCTCGATGACGGGCTTCCCGATCATCGAGACCAAGGGCAACGACGTGTCGGCCTACATCCCGACGAACGTCATCTCGATCACCGACGGGCAGTGCTTCCTGGAGACGGACCTGTTCAACCAGGGCGTCCGTCCGGCGATCAACGTCGGCATCTCGGTCTCCCGCGTCGGCGGCTCGGCGCAGATCAAGGCGATGCGCAAGGTCGCCGGCACGCTGCGCCTCGCGCTGTCGCAGTTCCGCGACCTGGAGGCGTTCGCGGCGTTCGCGTCCGACCTCGACGCCGCCTCGCGCGCCCAGCTCGACCGCGGCGCCCGCCTGGTCGAGCTGCTCAAGCAGCCGCAGGGCAGCCCGTTCCCGGTCGAGCAGGAGGTCGTGTCCGTGTGGGCGGGCACCTCCGGCGAGCTGGACGAGGTGCCCGTGGCGGACGTGCGCCGCTTCGAGCGCGAGTTCCTCGACTACGTCGAGCGCGAGGAGGGCGGCCTGCTCACCTCCATCCGGGAGACCGGGCAGCTCTCCGACGACGGCCTCACCAGCCTCAAGAACGTCATCACGGAGTTCAAGAAGGGCTTCCAGACCAGCGAGGGCGACCTGCTGGGCGCGGACGAGCCCGCCGAGGCGATCGAGGACGAGGCCGGCGAGCAGGAGACGATCACCCGCGTCAAGAAGGACTGACGGCCATGGCCGCACAGCTACGCCAACTCCGGCAGCAGATCAAGACGGTCAAGTCGACCGCCAAGATCACGCGTGCCCAGGAGATGATCGCCACGTCGCGGATCGTCAAGGCCCAGCAGGCGGTGGCGGCCTCCAAGCCGTACGCCGACCAGATCACGCAGGCCCTGACGGCGCTGGTGAGCCATCACGTCGGCATCGACCACCCGCTGCTGCACGAGCAGCCGGCCGACAACCGCAGCGCCGTGCTGATCGTCACGAGCGACCGCGGATTCTGCGGCGCCTACAACGCCAACGTGATCCGCGAGGCCGAGTCGCTGATCGCCGCGCTGCGGGAGCAGGGCCGCGAGCCGGTCCCGTACGTCATCGGCAACAAGGGCATCACCTGGTACCGGTTCCGGGGCCGGGAGGTCGCCGAGAACTGGCACGGCTTCAGCGACCGGCCCGCGTTCAACGACGCGGAGCGGATCGGGCGGCGGCTCGCCGAGGACTTCCTCAAGACCGACGCCGAGGGCGGGGTCGGCGAGATCCACGTGGTCTACACCGAGTTCGTCTCGATGCTGACGCAGAGCGTCCAGGTCCGGCGGCTGATGCCGCTGGAGATCGAGGAGAGCGCGGACTCCAAGGTCCCGCCGGCGTACGAGTTCGAGCCGTCCGCGCAGGCCGCGCTCGACCTGCTGCTGCCCAACTACATCGAGAGCCGCATCTTCCACATGCTGCTGCAGTCGGCGGCGTCGTTCCAGGCGTCCGTCCGGCGGGCCATGAAGTCGGCCACCGACAATGCCAACGAACTGCTCGGGGTCTACACGCGCCAGATGAACCAGGCGCGGCAGGCCGCGATCACCCAGGAAATCAGCGAGATCGTCGGTGGCGCTGACGCGCTCGCCGATTCTGGCGGGGAGTGAGAAGGGTATGACTGCTCAGGTAGAGACGGCGACCGCGACCGGGCGCGTCGCCCGGGTCATCGGCCCGGTCGTCGACGTGGAGTTCCCCGCCGACGCCATCCCGGACATCTACAACGCCCTCAACGCGCAGGTGACGCTGGGCGGCGAGGAGAAGACCCTGACCTTCGAGGTCGCCCAGCACCTGGGCGACAACATGGTCCGGACCATCTCCATGCAGCCGACCGACGGCCTGGTCCGCGGCGCCCCGGTGAGCGACAGCGGCAAGTCCATCGCGGTGCCGGTCGGCGACATCACCAAGGGCCACGTGTGGAACGCCCTCGGCGAGGCGCTGGACGTCCCGACGGCGTCCCTGGAGGTGAACGAGCGCTGGGGGATCCACCGCAAGGCCCCCGCGTTCGACCAGCTGGAGTCCAGGACGGAGATGCTGGAGACCGGCATCAAGGTCATCGACCTGCTGTGCCCGTACGTCAAGGGCGGCAAGATCGGCCTGTTCGGCGGCGCGGGTGTGGGCAAGACCGTCCTCATCCAGGAGATGATCCGCCGTGTCGCCCGCAACTTCGGCGGCACCTCGGTGTTCGCCGGCGTCGGCGAGCGCACCCGCGAGGGCAACGACCTCTGGGTGGAGATGGACGAGGCGGACGTCCTCAAGGACACCGCCCTCGTGTTCGGCCAGATGGACGAGCCGCCGGGCACCCGCCTGCGGGTCGCGCTGTCCGCGCTGACGATGGCGGAGTACTTCCGCGACGTCCAGAACCAGGACGTGCTGCTGTTCATCGACAACATCTTCCGGTTCACCCAGGCCGGCTCGGAGGTCTCCACGCTGCTCGGCCGCATGCCGTCCGCGGTGGGCTACCAGCCGACCCTGGCCGACGAGATGGGCGTGCTGCAGGAGCGGATCACCTCGACGCGCGGTCACTCGATCACCTCGATGCAGGCGATCTACGTGCCCGCCGACGACATCACCGACCCGGCCCCGCACACCACCTTCGCGCACCTGGACGCCACCACGACGCTGTCGCGCGGCATCTCGGAGAAGGGCATCTTCCCGGCGGTGGACCCGCTCGACTCCACCTCGCGGATCATGGACCCGCAGATCCTGGGGAACGAGCACTACGCCGTCGCCCAGGAGGTCGTGCGGATCCTGCAGAAGTACAAGGAGCTGCAGGACATCATCGCGATCCTCGGCATCGACGAGCTGTCGGAAGAGGACAAGGTCACCGTCCAGCGGGCGCGGCGCATCGAGCGCTTCCTGTCGCACCCGATGTACGTGGCCGAGCAGTTCACCGGCCAGCCCGGCGTGACGGTGCCGAAGGACGAGACGATCGCCTCGTTCAAGGCGCTCGCCGAGGGCAAGTACGACCACCTGCCCGAGCAGGCGTTCTTCATGTGCGGCGGCATCGAGGACGTGGAGAAGAAGGCCAGGGAGCTGGAGAAGTGATCCGCTCCGGCGGGGCCGTCCCGGCAGGGGCGGCCCCGCCGGAACCGCTCCAGTGATCGGAGGAGAGACGGTGGCAACACTGAAGGTCGGGCTGGTCTCGCCGGAGCGCGAGCTCTGGTCCGGCGAGGCCAAGATGGTGGTCGCGCAGACCATCGAGGGCTCGCTCGGCATCCTGCCGGGCCACGCCCCGGTGCTGGGCGTCCTCCTCGACGGCAGCGTGGTGAAGATCGAGCCCGCGAACGGCGACGCGATGGTCACCGCGATGGTCGGCAGCGGGTTCTTCTCCGTCGCGAACGACCAGGTGTCGATCCTGGCCGAGCAGGCCGAGGTGAGCGACGAGATCGACGTCCCCGCCGCCCGTGCGGCGCTGGAGGACGCGCTCGCGGCCGGCGACGAGGGCGCGACGCTGGAGAGGCGGGCCCGGGCGCGGCTGCGCGCGGCGGGCATCGAGGCATAGAAAGCGAACGGCGGGGGGACTTGGGCGGGCACCTGGCACTGGATGCGGGCGGGGTGCTCGCCGCCGTCGTCCTGGTCGTGGCGCTGCTGTTCGTGGCGATGACCGCCCGCCGCTGGCTGTTCGTGCGTGGCGGCGGCACGGTCGAGTGCAGCCTGCGGGTGCTGCCCCGGGACGGCGCGCCCGGCGCGTGGCGGCTCGGCATCGGCCGCTACAAGGGCGACGAGCTGCACTGGCACCGCGTGTTCGGCTTTCGCAGGAGGCCCCGGCAGGTGATCCACCGCCGGGGCCTCGTCGTGTCCAACCGCCGTGGCCCGTCCCCGGACGAGGCGGAGGGCCTGCTGCCGGGCGTCGGGATCATCGAGGTCAGGGACGGCGACCTGACCGTCGAGCTGGCGATGGGCGCGTCGGCCCTGACCGGCTTCCTGGCGTGGCTGGAGGCGGCCCCGCCCGGCTTCCCGGTGGACCTGCACCCGCCCGACTGACGCCCGGATTGGTCTGCCGGTGGGCCGCGCACGGTAAGGCACCGGTATGGAATTGGTCTGCGGGCCTTCGTATCCGTTGAGACGGGCGGCGCCCGGGACGAGGATCGCTCCTGGTCAGCTCTCATCCCGTTCGCAGGAGTGCACGTGCGCCAGCTGCTCGTGGCCGCCACCGGTTCGTCCGTCGCCGTGGCGCTGTCGGCCGCCCTGATGTCCGGCCCGTCCGCCGGTGCCGTGCCCCCCGCGGGCGCCGCGCCTTTGCCGGACGGCGCGCCGGCCGGGCCGGATCTCGCCCGGCTGGTCACGCTCAAGGCCATCCGGCGGCATCTGGCCGCGTTCCAGGAGATCGCCGACTACAACGGCGGCAACCGCGCGGTGGGACGGCCGGGGTTCGACGTCTCGGTGCAGTACGTCGTGGGACGGCTCAGGCGAGCCGGGTACAAGCCGGTCGTCCAGAGGTTCACGTTCCCCTACTGGCGGGAGAAGTCCGCGGCGGCGCTCGCCCGGACCGCGCCGCACCAGGCCGCCTACAAGCGGGAACACGACTTCCTGACGCTGACGTACTCCGGGTCGGGGGACGTGACCGGGCGCGTGACCGCCGTGGACGTCCCCGCGTCCGGCGTGGGGACGAGCGGCTGCGAGGCCGCCGACTTCAAGGGCTTCCCCAAGGGCGGCATCGCCCTCCTCCAGCGCGGGGCGTGCACGTTCCAGAGCAAGGCGTCCAAGGCCAGGGCCGCCGGCGCCGCCGCCGTGCTGATCTACAACAGGCCCGGCGAGAAGGGGCCGATCGACGGGACCCTGGAGAGGCCGCAGGCCGTCCCGGTGCTCGGCATCACGAACCGGCTGGGCGCGGAGATGGCCAAGGAGGCGAAGAAGGGCGGCCTCAAGGTACGGGTGAAGACCGACGTCGCCCAGGGCAGGAAGCCCGCGACGAACGTCGTCGCCGACACGGCGCAGGGCCGGGCCGACAACGTGGTGCTGCTCGGCGCCCACCTCGACAGCGTCCGCAAGGGCCCGGGGATCAACGACAACGCGACGGGCGTGTCCACCCTCCTCACCATCGCCGAGAAGATCGGCGCGCTGGGCGCGAAGGGGCTGCGCAACCGGGTGCGGTTCGCCTGGTGGGGCGCCGAGGAGGAGGGCCTGCGCGGCTCCGGCCACTACGTGCGCGGGCTGAGCGACGCCGACCGCGGCAAGATCGCGCTGAACCTCAACTTCGACATGCTCGGTTCGGTGAACGGCACCCGGGGCGTGTACGACGGCGACCACTCCCGCCGCACCGGCACCAGGCCGCCCGCCGGCTCGGGCGCGATCGAGAAGATCTTCCGGGACTACTTCGCGAGCCGCCACCTCCCGACGACCGAGAGCGAGTTCAACGGCCGCTCCGACTACGGCCCGTTCATCGAGAAGGGCATCCCGGCCGGCGGCATCGACACCGGCGCCGAGGCGCTGAAGACGGCCGAGGAGGCCAAGACCTTCGGCGGCAAGGCCGGCAAGGCGTACGACCCGTGCTACCACGCCAAGTGCGACCGGCTGAAGAACGTCGACCTCAAGCTCCTCAACACCAACGCCGACGCCATCGCCTTCGTGACACAGCGCCTGGCCGGCCTTGCCGCCGAAGGTCTTGGCCTCCTCGGCCGTCTTCAGCGCCTCGGCGCCGGTGTCGATGCCGCCGGCCGGGATGA
>NZ_SMKU01000089.1 GCF_004349215.1 Actinomadura rubrisoli
CCCCCTCCTCCTCCACGCGCCCAGCGCGACCAGCGCCCCCATCCCCGCCGCCACCACGTTCAACACACCGCCGACCACCGGCGCCAGCTCCACGATCGTCCCCATGCCCATCCGCTCCCATCGCGTCCCTCACTGACAGAAGCAGCGTGCGCCGGAGTTGTCCCCTGTGTCCGTGCCCGGGTGTGATGGGGTGGCGGCCGGCCGTGGATCACGGCTTTGACCTGCGCACTTTCCATCTACGACGGCACATTTGCGCACGCCTGGCGCATGCCCGCTACGGGGCCCGGGGCAGCCTCCGCAGGGCTTCGGCGACGCTCTCTTGGACGTCGGGAACGTCCATGCCCAGCCACCGCAGCCGCGCGGCCGCCTCCTCAACACTCATCCCCGTCCTTCGCGAGGCTCGAAGCAGATGTAGGAGCGGGACCGGCTCGTCGACGTCCAGCCAATTGGTGGTGCCGTTCTGCGTCTGACGCATCAGAACGATGTCCTTGGGATCCGTGTTCGGGCGCGGTTCCTCCAGAAGGGACATGCCGTACCGCGCAAGCCGCTCAGCCACATTCTGCGGAGGGAGGCCGAGGTCGGCCGAAGCTCGGACGAGGTGACCGCGGCTCACCAGCGTTCCCGGATCCAGCCAGGGGTAGTTTCCGTTGATCACCTTGGACAGCACACGAGGAGTTGCATCGTCCACACCCTCCGGCAGCCCGTCCTGCGGCACATCGAGTCCGTACTCCGCCAAGCGTGCCGCTGCCCTGTCAGGCGGCACGCCTGCCTTGGCACTGACAATCAGCAAGCGAGACATAGCGATTGGCCGGTCAGGCGACCACCATGGGGGCGCGCCATCGCCGTCGCGACTCAACAGCGCCATGTCCTTATCGGACACTTGCGGCGGCAGGGAAGCAGCCACAGGAATCCCGTATCCGGTCAATCTCGCCGCGATCTCTGAAAGATCAAGGCCGAGCTCCAGTGCCGCTTGAACGATGAACCCCGGAGGAAGGGGAGAGCGGGGATCGCAGCGGCCTTGGTCCCGGCCAAAGGACCACCGGAAAAGAACGATATCCTCAGCCGATGGGCGATCGGGCAGCGCTCTCCGCTCGACCTGAAAGCCAAAGTCGGCCATTCTCTCCGCCACTTCCGCCACTGAAAGCCCGAGATTCCCCGCCGCCTGAATAATATGGGAAGCGGGCAGCGGAAGAGTTTTGCGCTCGTTCCGGCAATCCGGAATCCGGTTCAGCAGCCGAAGATCTCGCTCATCCAGAGTTCCGGTGGCAGGGTCTTCAGGAAGCACGCGAAAGCCGTAGTTCGACATCCTGCGCCTGGTCTCGGGGAAGCTGATGCCGTACTGAAGTGCCACCGCGGCGAGATGCCTCGGAGGGACCGGTTCGCCAACATGCCACCAGAGGGGCTTGCCGTTCGCCGCCATGCTGAGCAAGGCCAGATCCACCCGATCGACGTCGACGCCAGCACCGAAGCACCCTGGATCGACTTCCCGGTAACCGAGCGAGAGGGCCCGGCGAGCGACCTGACGGGGTGAAGTGCCGGTGAGCATGGCAATCCACAAGATGTGGCCTGGATGAACTCTAAAATCCTCTCGTTGCCATTCCCAGTCGCTCACCCTAGCCGGTTCGTTGCTCGATATGAATCCCCGATTACCGCCAATGAGAAGAGCGTCCGACGGAGTCGCCGCGAGTACGCCCGGGAGCCCATCCACCTTAATTCGGTCGAGCTCCTCGCTAGCACCGTGAGCGATGAGGCGCCACAGGAGCACGTGATCCGGCACGTATGAACCAAAATCCCGGTACCAGAGAATAGACGCCCCCTCTTCAGGAAGGCGCAGCTGTTCGTCTTTCTCCATGACAAGGTAGGAGTCTTGGAGAAAGCACCCGACGCGAGACACGTCGAGGTGCTCGAAGCGGTTTCTGACGGCGGTTCCGGCGGCCGCGGCGGCCTCCGCGACGAGGTCGCCCACGCGGGGTCCGGCCGCAGTCACCAGGCTGAGCCAGCGAACATCGAGCAGCTCGCGTCCCACGGACACCAGTTCCCCGGCGGCGGCACGAAGAAGGCTCTCCACGTCGGCCGACACGTCGTCCAGGACCTTCCTGCGATCGACCGAGAGCTGCTTCGGTGCGTGCTCGCCGGTGAGGTTCACCACCACCCCGTGCAGAACCTTGTCGCCCAACCCCGCGAAAACCCCGTGACGGACGGACGGCCTGACATGCAGGCCGTCCACCAGGAGTCCCCCGCCCTTCTCGCACCAGACGACCTGGCCTCCCCGGCCATCGCTCCAGGGCACCAGCTCACCGCTGACGTTGAGCCCGTCGTCCTCCCAGGACGGCTGCACGCGCGGTTTCAGCACTCCGGGTTCCCAGCGTTCCTCCTGCATCCCGTGCCGCGCCCGGGTCTCGAACTCGGCGATCCCGAGCAGGCGGCGCAGCTCTTCTACACAGGACGGCGCCTTCTCCCCTTCCCGAAGGAATAGCCGCACCGAGGTACCCGGAGGACGGTCGCCCGGGAGATGTTCGATGCGGAACAGGTGGCCCGGACCGAAGATGGAGACCTTGAGCGTCGGGTGGGACCGGTGGCCGCGGTCGAGCGGGCGGGTGATGACCTCGATCTCGTCCGCGATCATGAAGTAGCTCAGGACGCCGATACCAAACCGGCTGTTGGCGTGGAACGGGATCGGCGGATCGGAGCTCTGCCAGTCGGCCGACTCGACGAGGAACTCCGTGGTGTCGGTGAAGCGCGTACCGGCCTGCGCGAAGACGTCGGTGAGGACGGTCTCCGTCATGCCGATCCCGTTGTCGAGGCATTCCAGGTAGGCGCGGCCGTTCTCGTCCACGTCCTGGGTGAACCGGATGCGGCCCTTCCAGTCCTCCCGCCAGTCTCCCTGGCTGCGGTAGGCGAGGCGGGCCCTGCGGTAGCGGCAGGCGTCCAGCGCGTTCTGGTACAGCTCGCGGACGGCCAGGCCGCGATCCTGGTAGAGCTGCTCCCCCATCAGCAGGTCCTGGACGCGGCGCTCGTCGAGCCGGAACCGGCTGACGCGCTGGAAGATCGGGCGTCCGTCGTCGTCGGTCCTGGGTGTGACGCCCTCGGCGGACGCGCGGGAGGGCAGCCGCGTGAGCACCTGCATCGTGGAATGGTCGCCGCACCCCTGCCGGATCGTGTGCAGGAGGGCGTCCACCTGGCCCGCGTACTGGCGCAGCCCCTTGAGTTCTGCGGGATGGTGGCATTCGGCGCCCAGGACCAGGCAGTCGGACTGGAGCACCCACTTCGCCCGGTCGAGGACGGTCGCGCGCAGCTCGGGCAGGGTGACCGGATGCGGGATGCCCAGGTGCCGGGCGACGATGTCGGGCAGCCGGACGAGATCGAGCGTCAGCGCGTAGGAGACTGTGAGGACCTGGCCGATCAGCAGCTCCCGGACGCGCTGCTCGTGCGGCTCTCCCGCGAACAGCACGATCTCGAACTGCGGCGCGTTCTTGCGGTCGGTGTCCCCCAGCTCGGACAGGTCGAGCCGGAGCGCCGCCAGGAACCGCTGGACGGTCTTGGCGTCCAGCACCTCGTCGCGCATGCGGGGGTCGGGGGTCTCCACGGCGTCCAGGAGTTCCCGGACGGCGCCCAGCCGGTAGGACTGCGGGAAGCGCGCGACCCAGCGGTGGAACAGCCACCAGCCGATCTCGGTCGCGGCGGGATCGCGGTCCGGAAGCCTGCGGGCCCGGGCCCGGTCGACCATCTCCCGCTGCCCGCCAAGGAAGGTCTCGTACTCCCGGCGCGGCCCGTCGCCCCGGCCGGTGCCGAGGTCGAGGGGATCGACCGCGCGGAGCCCGGCGAGCGTCCGGACCAGGTGGGTGTGGTGCAGCAGCGGGACGAGCACCAGCAGCGCGGCCTCCGCCGGGGAGAGGTCGCACATGGCCTCGGCGAGGGAGGTCCGTAGCAGCCAGTCGGTCCATCGGGTGAAGCGGGCGGCCAGTTCGGTGTCGAGCCAGGGATCGTCGTCCAGGGTCGCTTCGGCCTCGGAGCAGAGCGTTCCGAGGCGTTGGGCGATGGCGGCCGTCGCCTCCTGGAAGGACGAGGCGTCGCGCTGGGCGTCGACCAGCGTCCACGCGATGTGACCCGCGACCTGGGCCGCCCAGGGGTGCGCGGACGGCTCGGCCTGCGCCGTCCTCGCCTCCTCGTACAGCCGGGCGGCGGCGCGGACGTCGCCGTCGCCGCCGTCCATGGCTCTGACGAGGTCTTCGAGCTGCCGTCCGTCGACCGGGAGCCGCCGGCCGCGCAGCCAGTCGTTGATGTAGGACGCGGATTCGATGTGCATCTCGGCGGCGATGTCGCGGCGGCTCTTCTGGCCGTTGTCGCGGTGGACGCGATCGAGGAGCTCCAGGAGGCGGCGGTGCGGGCCGTCCTGGGGCCAGTTCGTCTGATCGATCCGCTGCCCACGCCCCACGCCGCCTCCCGTTGCCGTCCGGGAACCTCTCTACACCGCCCATAGGCGGCGGACCACCCGAAGTCCGCAACCGGGTCGCGGGAGCGGGTTAGGGACGTCCTGTTCGGTAAGAACGTGCTGGACGAACCGTTCAGCTCACGAGGGGACAGTCCGATGGTGAACAAGAGTGATCCGGCCGACCGGGGACCCGGGGCCAGTTCAGGGCAGGAGGAGCAGCCGCGCGCGCGGGTCGTCCCGGGGACGGGGAGCGCGGCCGAGGGCTATGAGCCCGCGGACGCGGGGGGCGGCACCAAGGCGGGCGACCCGATCGCCGGGGTGGAGAAGGAGCCGGACGAGTCGTGAGCGGCTACGACCGGGTGGCGATCATCACGGGGGCCGACTCGGGGATCGGGAAGGCCACCGCGGTCGCGATGGCGCGGCGGGGGTTCGATGTCGGGATCACCTACCGGTCCGACCGGGAGGGGGCCGAGGGCACGGCGCGGGAGGTCGCCGACGCCGGGCGGCGGGCGGCCGTGCGGCGGCACGACCTGGCCGATCCCGTCGCGGCGGCCGGGGTCGTGGACGAGCTGGCGGACGAGCTGGGCGGTGCCGGCGTCCTGGTCAACAACGCCGGGACGGGGAGCGCGCGGCCGGTGCTCGACATGGGGTTCGAGGAGTGGCGCGAGGTCCTGTCGGTCGATCTCGACGGGGCGTTCCTGTGCGCCCAGCGGGCGGCGCGGCGGATGATCGACCGGGGCGAGGGCGGACGGATCGTCAACGTGACGAGCGTCCACGAGGAGTACCCGCGGGTCGGGTCGGGGCCGTACTGCGCGGCCAAGGGCGGCCTGAAGATGCTGGCCCGGGTGCTGGCGCTGGAGCTGTCGCAGTACCAGATCACGGTCAACACGGTGGCGCCCGGGGAGATCGCGACGCCGATGACCGGGCAGCACGAGCAGCCGCCGGAGCCGGAGAGCCGGCCCGGGTACCCGCTGGCCAGGCCGGGGCACGCGCGGGAGGTCGCGGAGGCGATCGCGTTCCTGGCCGGTCCCGGGGCGTCCTACGTCACGGGCGCGTCGCTGTTCGTGGACGGCGCGCTCGGCCTCATGGGGCCGCAGGCGGCGGGGGCCCTGGACTCGCCCGACTGGCGCGAGGGCTGACACGCCGCCCCGGCGCGAAGCCGGACCGCCCCGGCGCGAAGCCGGAGCGGCGGTCCGGTCGTCGTCAGGTCCCGACCTCCGTGCGGTCGCCGCCCCAGAGGGTGTGGAAGGAGCCGTCGCGGTCGACGCGGCGGTAGGTGTGGGCGCCGAAGAAGTCGCGCTGGCCCTGGGTGAGCGCGGCGGGCAGGCGGTCGGCGCGCAGCGAGTCGTAGTAGGCCAGGGCGGTGGCGAAGCCGGGCGCCGGGATGCCGAGGCGGGTGGCGGTGACGACCACCTCGCGCCAGGCGTCCTGGGCGTCGCCGACGGCCTCGGCGAAGTGGGCGTCGGTGAGCAGGGTGGGCGTGTGCGGGTCGGCCTCGTAGGCGGCGCGGATGCGGTCGAGGAAGCGGGCGCGGATGATGCAGCCGTCGCGCCAGATCGTGGCCATGGCGCCGGGGTCGATGTTCCAGCCGTACTCGGCGCTGCCCGCCTGGATCTCGTGGAAGCCCTGCGCGTACGCGACGATCTTGGAGGCGTAGAGGGCCTTCTCCACGGCGTCGGCGAAGCCCGCTCCGGCGCCGCCGCCGGTGCGCGCCGGGCCGGGCAGGTTCCGGGACGCCTCGCGCAGGTCGGCGTGGCCGGAGACGGAGCGGGCGAAGACGGCCTCGGCGATGCCGCCGACCGGGACGCCGAGGTCGAGGGCCGTCTGGACCGTCCAGCGGCCGGTGCCCTTCTGCTCGGCCTGGTCGAGGACGACGTCCACGAACGGCCCGCCGGTGGCGGCGTCGGTGTGCGCCAGGACCTCGGCGGTGATCTCGATGAGGTAGGACTCCAGGCGGCCGGTGTTCCAGGTGCGGAACACCTCGGCGATCTCGGCGGGCGCGAGCCCGGCGGCGCGGCGCAGCAGGTCGTAGGACTCGGCGATCAGCTGCATGTCGGAGTACTCGATGCCGTTGTGCACCATCTTGACGAAGTGCCCGGCGCCGTCCGGGCCGACGTGGGTGCAGCAGGGCGTCCCGTCCACCTTGGCGGAGATGTCCTCCAACAGTGGTCCGAGGGCCGCGTAGGACTCCGGCGAGCCGCCGGGCATGATGCTCGGCCCGTTCAGCGCACCCTCCTCGCCGCCGGAGATCCCGGTGCCGACGAAGTGGACGCCGCGCTCGCGGAGAGACGCCTCGCGGCGGCGGGTGTCGGCGAAGTGCGCGTTGCCGCCGTCCACGATCATGTCGCCGGGCTCCAGCAGCGGCGCGAACTCCTCGATGACCGCGTCGGTGGGCGCCCCGGCCTTGACCATGACGACCAGGCGGCGGGGCCGTTCGAGGGACGCCACGAACTGCTCGGGCGTCTCCGCGGGAAGGAAGGTCCCCTCGTCGCCGAACTCCTCCACCAGGGCCTTGGTCCTGGCGGAGGTGCGGTTGTGGACCGCGACGGGATGGCCGTGCCGGGCCAGGTTGCGGGCCAGGTTCCGGCCCATCACCGCAAGCCCCGTGACGCCGATGCGCGCCTGCTCCATTGGCTCTGTCCTCCTCGTATGCGACCCTGACCAAGGGGTTGTACGTGGATCTTGGATGCCCCGTTCGAACGCAACCGGCTCGCGCAGGGTGTTGTTCCGCGCAGGTCCGGGTTCTTTGCTCCCGGCGCGGGAACGGGGTTCTTCGATACTGACATTCTCAGGGGGTGCGATGCTGGGACTGCCCAACGAGGCGCAGGCGTGTCTCTTCGATCTCGACGGGGTGCTGACCCGGACGGCCGCGGTGCACGCCGCCGCGTGGAAGGAGATGTTCGACGGCTTCCTGCGCGACCGGGCGCGGCGGACGGGCGAGAAGTTCGTCCCGTTCGACCCGGTGAAGGACTACGGGGAGTACGTCGACGGCAAGAAGCGCGAGGACGGCACGCGCTCGTTCCTGCGGTCGCGCGGCATCGAGCTTCCGGAGGGGTCGCCGGACGACCCGCCGGAGACCGAGTCCATCCGGGGGCTCGGCAACCGCAAGAACACGCTCGTCCTCGCGCTCATCGAGGAGAAGGGCGTGGAGGTGTTCGACGGCTCGATCGGCTACGTCCGCGCGGCCAGGGAGGCAGGGCTGAAGACGGCGGTGGTGTCGTCCAGCGCCAACACCGTCCAGGTGCTGAGGACGGTCGGCATCGCCGACCTGTTCGACGCGCGCGTGGACGGCGTGGTGGCGGCCGAGCGCGACCTGCCCGGCAAGCCGGCGCCCGACATGTTCCTCGCCGGGGCGCGGGAGGTGGGCGTCCCCGCGGCGAACGCGGTGGTGTTCGAGGACGCGCTCGCCGGGGTCGAGGCGGGCCGCGCCGGAGGGTTCGCCTACGTGGTGGGCGTGAACCGGGTCGACGGCGAGCACGCGGCGGCGCTCGCCGCGCACGGCGCGGACGTGGTGGTCGGCGACCTGTCCGAGCTGCTGGAGGACAAGTGAGCGAAGCGAACCAGAAAGCAGAGCACTGGAGGTCACGCATGGCCGAGCCGCTAGGCGAGGCGGCTTCCGAGCCGCTAGGCGAGGAGGCAGCGTGACTGAGGGGCAGGCGACCAGTGCCGAGCGGCCCGTCTACCTGGTGGAGCCGTGGTGCGTGCGGGAGCCCGAGCTGCGGCTGGACCGGCTGGCGCAGAGCGAATCGGTCTTCGCCCTGTCGAACGGGCATCTCGGCATGCGCGGCAACCTGGACGAGGGGGAGCCGCACGGGCTGCCGGGCACCTACCTCAACTCCTTCTACGAGCAGCGGCCGCTGCCGCAGGCGGAGGTCGCGTACGGCTACCCCGAGTCCGGGCAGACGGTCATCAACGTCACCAACGGCAAGGTGATCCGGCTGCTGGTGGACGACGAGCCGTTCGACGTGCGGTACGGCCGCGTCCACCACCACGAGCGGGTGCTGGACATGCAGGCGGGCACGCTCACGCGGCACGTGGAGTGGACGTCGCCGGCCGACCGGAGGGTCAAGGTCACCTCGATCCGGATGGTGTCGCTGACGCAGCGGGCGGTCGCGGCGATCTGCTACGAGATCGAGCCGGTGGACGCGGCCGTCCGGGTGGTGGCGCAGTCGGAGCTGGTGGCGAACGAGGCGCTGCCGGACGGCGGCAAGGACCCGCGCTCCTCGGCGATCCTGGACCATCCGCTGATCAGCGAGGAGCACGTCGCCAACGGCACGAAGGTGCTGCTGCTGCACCGCACCCGGCAGAGCGGGCTGCGGATGGCGGCGGGCATGTCGCATCAGATCGCGGGCCCCGAGTCGATGGCCGTCGACACCGAGAGCTCGCCGGACGTGGGGCGGCTGACGGTCGCGACGCGCCTGGAGCCAGGGCAGAAGCTCCGCATCGTCAAGTACCTGGCGTACGGGTGGTCCAGCCAGCGGTCCCGCCCGGCGCTGCACGACCAGGTGGTCGGGGCGCTGGCGGGGGCGCGGCAGACGGGCTGGGACGGCCTGCTGAAGGAGCAGCGCACCTACCTGGACGACTTCTGGTGCGGCGCGGACGTGGAGGTCGACGGCGACGCGGAGATCCAGCAGGCCGTCCGGTTCGGGCTGTTCCACGTCCTCCAGGCGGGCGCGCGCGCTGAGCGGCGCATGATCCCGGCCAAGGGGCTGACCGGTCCCGGCTATGACGGGCACACGTTCTGGGACACCGAGACCTTCGTCCTCCCCGTACTGACCTACACCTCCCCGGGTGCCGCCGCCGACGCGCTCGCCTGGCGGCAGATGACCCTTCCGCTGGCCGTCGAGCGCGCCAACCAGCTCGGCCTGAGCGGTGCCGCGTTCCCCTGGCGGACGATCCGCGGCCACGAATGCTCGGGCTACTGGCCCGCGGGCACGGCCGCGTTCCACATCAACGCCGACATCGCCGACGCCGTCGTCCGGTACGTCGACGCCACGCAGGACGAGCGGTTCGAGCGGGAGGTCGGCCTGGAGATCCTGGTGGAGACGGCCCGGCTGTGGCGGAGCCTCGGCCACCACGACGTCGGCGGCGTCTTCCGCATCGACGGGATCACCGGCCCCGACGAGTACAGCGCCATCGTGGACAACAACATCTACACCAACCTGATGGCGCGCCGGAACCTCCAGGCGGCGGCCGAGACCGCGATGCGCCACCCCGACCTGGCCGACCGGCACGGGGTGAACGCCGAGGAGGCCGCGTCGTGGCGGGACGCCGCCGCGGCCATGCTGATCCCCTACGACGACCGGCTGGGCGTCCACCCGCAGAGCGAGAACTTCACCAACCACGCCCGCTGGGACTTCGCGGCCACCAAACCCGACCACTACCCCCTGCTGCTGAACTACCCCTACTTCGACCTGTACCGCAAGCAGGTGGTCAAGCAGGCGGACCTCGTCCTGGCCCTGCACCTGTGCGGGGAGGCGTTCACCGAGGAGCAGAAGGTCCGCGACTTCGACTACTACGAGGGGCTGACCGTCCGGGACTCCTCGCTGTCGGCGCAGACGCAGGCGGTCGTGGCGGCCGAGGTCGGGCAGCTGGAGCTGGCGCACGACTACCTCGGCGAGACCGCGCTGATGGACCTGCACGACCTGAACCGCAACACCCGCGACGGGCTGCACATCGCCTCGATGGCGGGCGCGTGGAGCGGGCTGGTCGCGGGGTTCGGCGGGATGCGCGCGGGCGGCGGGCGGCTGCGGTTCGCGCCTCGGCTGCCGGGCGGCATCAGCCGCCTGGCGTTCCGAATGTGGTACCGGGGCAACCGGCTGCGGATCAACGTGACCGCCGAGGCGGCCTGCTACGAGCTGCTGGAGGGCCCCGGCCTCAAGCTGTCGCACCACGGCGAGGAGTTCACGCTGGCGGACGAGCCGGCCGAGCTTCCGATCACGCAGATCCCGGCTCGTCCCGCACCCACCCAGCCCGTGGGACGGGAACCCGCGCCACGCCGCATCGACCCCCACGGCCGCGCCCCAGGCGGCGGCTGACCCCGAGGCCGGGAGGGCGGACGGAACCCGGGACGGGCGGTCAGGGTTCGGGGACGCAGACGGGGGCGCAGGTTTCGGGTGGGTCCTGTGCCTTGCCTGCGGCGGCCCTGGTCGGACGGCACGTCGAGCCGGTCTGCGCGCCGGCGGTGTCCGGGGGGTCCACGAGGAGGCAGCGCGGGCCGGGGCCCTCGTCGCCGAGCCGGTCGTAGGGGTTGGCGAGGGCGCACTTGCTGATCGACAAGCAGCCGCAGCCGATGCACTCGGTGAGGTCGTCGCGCAGCCGTTCGAGCTGGGAGATGCGCAGGTCCAGGTCGCTGCGCCACCGTTCGGAGAGCCGCGCCCAGTCGTCCACCGTGGGGGTGCGCTCGTCGGGCAGGGTGCCGAGGGCGTCCTTGATCTCGCTCAGCGGGATGCCGACCCGCTGCGACACCTTGATGAACGACACCCGGCGCAGCGTGTCGCGGGCGAACCGCCGCTGGTTGCCCGCCGTGCGGCGGCTGTTGATCAGCCCCTTGGCCTCGTAGAAGTGCAGGGCGGAGACCGCCACGCCGCTCCGCTCGGCGAGCTGGCCGACCGTCAGTTCGTGTACCCGGTGCTCTAGCCGCGTCATGTCCTGAATCCTACGCGACCTCAACTTGAGTTGAGGTTCAGCCGGGGTCCTTGTCCTTCCGCGACGCGCGCCCGCCCTCCGGCGGAAGGCACGGAGGGCGGGCGCGGAGGGGCCTTCGGGACGGTCACGCCTCCAGGCGGCGCACCAGGTCGTGGTACTCGTCCCACAGCGCCTGCGGCAGGTGGTCGCCGAAGGTCTCGAAGTGGGCGGGGACCAGGGCGGCTTCCTGCTTCCACACCTCGGTGTCGACCGACAGCAGCGTGTCGAGGTCGGCCTCGTCGATGGACAGGCCATCGGTGTCGAGCGCGTCCTTGGTCGGCAGGTGCCCGATCGGGGACTTGACCGCGTCGGCCTGGCCGTTGAGGCGCTCCACGATCCACTTCAGGACGCGGCTGTTCTCGCCGAAGCCGGGCCAGATGAACTTGCCGTCGGCGTTCTTGCGGAACCAGTTGACGTAGTAGATGCGCGGCAGCTTCTCGGCCTCGGTGGCCTTGCCGATCTCCAGCCAGTGGCCGAAGTAGTCGCCCATGTTGTAGCCGCAGAACGGCAGCATGGCGAACGGGTCGCGGCGCAGCTCGCCGACCTTGCCCTCGGCGGCGGCGGTCTTCTCCGAGGCCACGTTGGCGCCGAGGAACACGCCCTGCTGCCAGTCGAAGGACTCGGTGACCAGCGGCACCGCAGACGCGCGGCGGCCGCCGAACAGGATCGCCGAGATCGGGACGCCCTTGGGGTCCTCCCACTCGTCGGCGATGATCGGGCACTGCCCGGCGGGGGTGGTGAAGCGGGCGTTGGGGTGGGCGGCCGGCGTCTCGGACGCGGGCGTCCAGTCGTTGCCCTTCCAGTCGGTCAGGTGCGCGGGCGGCTCGTCGGTGAGGCCCTCCCACCACACGTCGCCGTCGTCGGTGAGCGC
Source organism: Actinomadura rubrisoli (assembly GCF_004349215.1). Lineage (GTDB taxonomy): Bacteria > Actinomycetota > Actinomycetes > Streptosporangiales > Streptosporangiaceae > Spirillospora > Spirillospora rubrisoli. The sequence continues at coordinate 11,991 of NZ_SMKU01000089.1, forward strand.
GACGTTGGTGAAGATGCTGTTGCCCCACAGCGTCTTGACGGCGTTGGCGTTGGTGCCCTCGCCGGTGCCCGGCGCGACGCCGAAGAACCCGGCCTCGGGGTTGATCGCGTAGAGGCGGCCGTCGTCGCCGAAGCGCATCCAGGCGATGTCGTCGCCGATGGTCTCGACCTTCCAGCCCGGGACGGTCGGCTCCAGCATGGCGAGGTTGGTCTTGCCGCAGGCGGAGGGGAACGCGGCGGCGACGTAGCGGGTCTCGCCCTTCGGCGGCGTCAGCTTGAGGATGAGCATGTGCTCGGCCATCCAGCCCTCGTCGCGGGCCATGGTCGAGGCGATGCGCAGCGCGTAGCACTTCTTGCCCAGCAGCGCGTTGCCGCCGTAGCCGGACCCGTAGGACCAGATCTCGCGGGTCTCGGGGAAGTGCGAGATGTACTTGGTGGAGCTGCACGGCCACGGCACGTCGGCCTGGCCCGGCTCCAGCGGGGCGCCGACGGAGTGGACGGCCTTGACGAAGGAGCCGCGCTCCTCGATGAGGCGCAGCGCGCCCTCGCCCATCCGGGTCATGATCCTCATCGAGACCGCGACGTAGGGCGAGTCGGTGATCTCCACGCCGAGCTGGGAGATCTTTCCGCCCAGGGGGCCCATGCAGAAGGGCACCACGTACATGGTGCGGCCCTTCATGCAGCCGGCGAACAGCTCGCCGAAGGTCCGGCGCATCTCGGCGGGCGCGATCCAGTTGTTGGTGGGGCCGGCGTCCTGCTCCCGCTCGGAGCAGATGAACGTCCGGTCCTCGACGCGCGCGACGTCGCTCGGGTCGGAGGCGGCGTAGAAGCTGTTGGGCCGCTTGGCCGGGTCGAGCCGCTTGAAGGTGCCCTGCTCGACGAGGAGGCCGGTCAGGCGCTCCCACTCGTCGTCCGAGCCGTCGCACCACTCGACGCGGTCGGGCCTGGTCAGCTCGGCGATCCCGCGTACCCAGTCAATCAGTTCGGGGTGACCGGTAGGGGTCTGGTCGAGGCCGGGGACCTGGTTGGACACGGGCAACTCCTTCAGCTGTTCGCAGATCTTTGCATGATGAACAAGACCCGCCGTTTTTGCCATTTGGTCTGGACCAATCCAGTCCCCCTTTGGGCCTTCCCGATGCCTTTTGTGATTGATATCACCTGTGTACGGGCGCCAAGGGCGGCGTGCCGCCGCCCCCGGCATGGAGGCGCTCAAGCTGGGTAAACGTGGGTCTCGGTGGCCTTCACGGCCGCCCATATGAGGCTGCCCTCCGACAATTGGAGCTCGGCCACCGCCGCCGGAGTCACTTCGGCGACGGCCGGGAAAGGCGGCCCCGACAGCTGTACCCGGACGCGGTCCCCCTGCCGTTCGATCGCGTCGACGCGCGTGCGCCAGAGGTTGCGGGGGCTCCCGTCGGGACGGCTCCGGTACAGGGCCACCGCGGATGGCGCGAACGCCAGGAAGACCTCACCTTGGAGTGAGTCCACTGTGTCGAGCGTCCCGGGACCGTCCCCGATCACGACGGTCCCGGCGTCCGCCCGTCCCCGGTAGAGGTTCAGGCCGACCAGGCGGGCGACGTAGTCGGTGCGGGGGCGCCGGGCGACCTCGGCGGGCGTCCCCTGCTGGACGAGCCGTCCGTCCTCCACGACGACGATGCGGTCGGCCAGCACCATCGCGTCCAGCGGATCGTGGGTGACGAGCACGGCCGCGCCCGCGAACCCGGCCAGGTGGCGGCGCAGTGCGGCCCGGATCTCCAGGCGGGTGTGGGCGTCGAGGGCGGCGAGCGGCTCGTCCAGCAGGAGCAGGCCGGGCCGGACGGCCAGCGCCCGGGCGAGCGCGACGCGCTGGGCCTGCCCGCCCGACAGCGTCCCGGGCCGGGCGGCGGCGTGCCCGGCGAGCCCGACCCGCTCCAGCCACTCGGCGGCCCGGCGCCGCGCCGCGCGCTTGCCGGCGCCCTGGCAGCGCGGCCCGAACGCGACGTTGTCCAGGGCGCTGAGGTGCGGGAAGAGCCGGTAGTCCTGGAAGACCATGCCGATCCCCCGGCGCTCGGCGGGCAGCGGGCGCAGGTCCGTCCCGTCCACGGTGATGTGCCCGCCCGCCATCGGGACGAGCCCGGCCAGGGCGCGCAGCGCGGTGCTCTTGCCCGCGCCGTTCGGACCGAGCAGCGCGAGAACCTCGCCGGGCGCGGCCCTGAGCGCGAGGTCGAGGCCGAACGCGCCGCGCCGCACGACCAGCCGCGCGTCCAGCCCCCCGGCGCCGTCCGTCACGAGGTGCTCACCCACCGGTCCCTGAGCACCGCCAGCACCAGCACCGAGACCGCGAGCAGCACGAGGCTGAGCACGATCGCGGCCTGCGGGTCGGTCTCCAGCGCCAGGTAGACGGCGAGGGGCATGGTCTGCGTCCGGCCGGGGAAGTTGCCCGCGAAGGTGATCGTCGCGCCGAACTCGCCGAGCGCCCGCGCCCAGCACAGGATCGCCCCGGCCGCGATGCCGGGCGCGACGAGCGGCAGCGTGACCCGGTGGAAGATCGTCCAGCGGGTGGCGCCCAGGGTGGCGGCGGCCTCCTCGTAGCGCAGGTCGGCGGCGCGCAGCGCGCCCTCGACGCTGATCACCAGGAACGGCATCGCCACGAACGTCTCGGCCAGGACGACCCCGGCCGTGGTGAACGGGAACGTGATGCCGAACGCGGCGTCCAGCGGGCCGCCGACGAGGCCGCGCCGCCCGAGCACCAGCAGCAGCGCCACGCCGCCGACGACCGGGGGCAGCACCAGCGGCACCGTGACCAGGGCGCGGACGAGCCGGGCGCCGGGGAACGGGACGCGGGCCAGCACCCACGCGAGCGGGACGCCGAACAGCAGGCACAGGCAGGTGGCCAGGGTGGCGCTGACCAGCGAGAGCCGCAGCGCCTCCAGCACCTGCGGCTCGGCCAGCCGGGTGCCGAGCGTCGACCACGGCGCGCGGACGAGCAGCCCCGCGAGCGGCAGCACCAGGAAGACGAGCCCGGCGAGCGCGGGCAGGACGAGGATCCACGGCGGACGGCCGGGCAGCCGGTCGTCCCGCGCCCGCCGGTCGCGCCTGGCTCTCATGCCCACCACGGACGGAACGGGGTCACGGTGCCTCGAACCCCGCCTGGGTCAGCACGGTCCTGCCCTGTCCCCCGAGCACCAGCCCGATGAACTCCTTCGCCAGCGCGGCCTGCGGCGCCTTGGCGACCTCGGCGATCGGATAGCCGTTGACCGCGGTGGCCGCCTCGGCGAACTCGATCCCCCTGACCTGTGGCGCCGCCGCCCTGGCGTCGGTGCGGTAGACGAGCCCGGCGTCGGCCTCGCCCAGCCGCACCTTGGTGAGGACGGCCTTCACGTCCTGCTCCCGCGAGACCGGCCTGACCCGGACTCCGGCCGCGTCCAGCGCCTTCTTCGCCGCCGCCCCGCACGGCACCTGCTCGGCGCACAGGACGATCTTGAGGCCGGGGCGGGACAGGTCGCGCACCCCGCCCACCTTGCCGGGATCGTCCTTCGGGACGGCGATGACGAGGCGGTTCTTGGTGAACACGCGGGGCGCCCCGGCCGCGTCGCCGGCGTCGACGACCGTCTTCATGGTGGCGGGGCTGGCGGCGGCGAACACGTCCACGGGGGCGCCCTGCGTGATCTGCCGCGCGAGCGCGGAGCTGCCGCCGAAGTTGAACCTGACCTTCACGCCGGGGTGCGCGCCCTCGAAGGTCTTGCCCAGGGAGGTGAACGTCTCGGTGAGGGAGGCGGCGGCGAACACCGTCAGCGTCCGGCCGCCACCGCCCGTGCCGGACGATGTGCCGTCGCCGGTGTCGCCGCACCCTGCCAGCACCGCGACCAGCAGGGACACGACGGCCACCGGAGCGCGCTTGGACAACGTTTCTCCTCAAGGGGGACGCCGGGGTCAGCCCGGCTCGGACACTTCGACGACGACGTTCGTGGACTTCACGACGGCCTCGGCGACCACGCCGACCCGCAGCCCGAGCTCGTCCGCCGCCTCGCGGCTCATCAGCGAGACCACCCGGAACGGGCCCGCCTGGATCTCCACCTGGGCCATCACCCCGTCCCGGAGGACCTCGGTGACGATCCCGCGCATCCGGTTGCGCGCCGAGGAGAACCGCTCGCCCTGGTCGGACGATCCGGACCCTCCGGAGGACCCGGATGCGCCGCCCTGGCCGCCGCTCCGGCGCGCCTGATCGCGCACGAACGCGGCCAGCTCGGCGCCCGGCACCCTCCGGTGGCCGTGCTCGTCCCGCTCGGCCGGGAGGCGCCCGCCGTCCACCCAGCGCCGGACGGTGTCCGCGCTCACCCCGAGCAACGCGGCCGCCTCGCTGATCCTGAACGTCGTCACGAGGCAAGCCTAGCCGCTCGCACATGCAAGCTGGAATCGCCACCGTCGCCAGATGTGCGAGGCAAAATGGGAACTCACCCTTGTAAATGCGGCAAGCGCCCCTGACCGTCGCCCGGGGGCGCCTTCCGCCCCGCCGCGCCCGGATGTCACCATCTACTTACTTCGTCGAGGCGAGGAGGACGCGTGACGCCCGGACGGCCCGCCACCCTGGTGATCGAACGGCATGCGACGGCGAGCCTGCGCTCGCGGGCGGTCTCGGCGGGCGTGCGGCGCCTGCTGCGGCCCCGGCTGGCGAGGCTCGCGGCGCGGCCCCTGGACGACGCGGCGCTCAAGCGCCTCGCCGCGCTCGACCGGCTCGCCGCGCGGACGCGCCCGCCGCGCGGAACCCGCACACAGAAGGTGCCCTTCGACGGCTTCGGCGCGGAATGGGTCCGGGGCCCCGGCGCGTCGCCGCGCCTCGACAAGGTGATCCTCTACCTGCACGGCGGCGGATGGGTCTCGTGCGGCCTCAACACGCACCGGCGCATGGTCGCCTGGTTCAGCGCCGCGGCCGGGGTGCCCGCGCTCTCGGTGGACTACCGGATGATCCCGGCCGTCCCGTTCGAGCGGGAGGTCGAGGACTGCGTCACCGCCTACCGGTGGCTGCTGGAGGAGCGGGGCGTCGCGCCCCGCGACATCGTCGTCATGGGCGACTCGGCGGGCGGGTACCTGACGTTCGCGACCGCCCTGCGCGCCCGCGACGAGGGGCTGCCGATGCCGGCCGCGCTCGCGGCGCTGTCCCCGATGTTCGACATGGACCTGACCGGCAAGCTGGCGCACGCGAACATGAGGCTGGACCCGTCCGCCCCCGGCGCACTGCTGGAGCGGCTGGTCGAGGGGTTCCTCGGCCATCTCGACCTCGCCGACCCGGCGGTCTCCCCGGTGCGGGCCGACCTGTCCGGGCTGCCGCCCGTCCTGCTGACGGCGGGCTCCACCGAGCTGCTCTACCGCGACTCCGAGATCATGGCGCGGCGGCTGGCCGAGGCGGGCGTCCCCGTGACGCTGCAGGTGTGGGACCGGCAGCTCCACGTGTTCCAGATGTTCGGGCCGCTGCTGCCGGAGTCGCGGTCCTCGATCGCCGCGCTCGGCACGTTCGTCCGGGACGCCTACGCCCGCGCCTCCGACGCCGCCGCCGTCGACACCGCCTCGGCCAGTTGACCTGGACCACGCTTGAGGTCCTGCCGCCGGGCCCGTACCCGCCGGTCTACTCGTCGCCGTCCGCGAGGGCCTCGGCGATCATTCCGAGCGTCGCCCAGTCCACGAGCCGCTCCCGCCTGATCCGGCCGAACGCGGCGACCTCCACGTGGGTGACCTCGCTGTCGGCCGCCAGCCCGTGCGGCCCCGAACCGTTCAGCCGCGCCAGCTCGTCCGCCGTGACCCGGGCGGAGAACAGGTGCGCCCGGTGCGCCGTCAGTGTGGCGTTCACCTGCCGCGCCCCGTGCTCGCGCAGCCGTCCGGGCGCGAGGACGAGCCCGGTCTCCTCCGCCACCTCGTCCAGCGCCGTCCGGGCCGGCCCGCCCGTCCCGGAGCCGCCGGGCAGCTCGTGGACGAACCCGTCCGCCGCCGCGCCCGCGCTCCGGAACTCCCGGACGAGCACCACCTCGGTCTCGTCGAGCGTCGCGCCCGCGCGGTAGAGGACGACGACGGAGACGTCCGGCCGCCCGACCACGATCTCGTTGTCCTTCACGCGGCCCTCGGCCGTCACCCGCACCCGGACGTGCAGGCCCCAGCACACGTCGAAGCGGAAGACGACCCGCGCGCCGAGCAGGACGTTCCCGGCGCCGCGCTGCGCCGCGTACCAGCGCTGGAACGGCTCCTCGCGCCACAGCAGCAGCGGGACCTCGCGCTCCCCGCCCGTCCTGGACGCGCCCGGCCCGATCCGTTCGAGGGCGGCGGCGACCGTCCCCGGCAGGTCCGCCGCCACCGGGACGCCGAACTTGGCCGCGTAGTGCAGCAGGTAGCGGTTGCCGGGCGCCTCGGGCGGGGCGCCGAACACCACCCGCCCGCTGTCGTGCCACATCCCCCACTCCACGTTGGTGGTGAACGCGGGCATGGTCGCGGGCTCGCGCGGCACGTAGAAGAGCACCTCGTCCGACAGGTGCAGGCACCGCTCCTCCCACTCGACCTGGCCGGCGTGGTCGCCGTACCGCCGGTCCCGGGCCTCGGGCACGAAGACCACGAGCGTCCCGTCCCCCCGCCAGCGGCCGCGCAGCTCGGCGACCGCGCCCGGCCGCCATGACGCGACGTCGTCCGAGCGGGGCGTGGGCCCGGCCAGGAAGACGGCGGCCCGCCACCGGTCCGGCGGCTCCTCCCGCGCGTGCACGACCACGACCTCGGACGCCATGCGGCCGTTCCCCTCTTCCGCCGTGCTTGGAGCGATCCCCTCCGGGTAAAGGGTTTCTCAAAACAGAATCATGCCACCCGGTCAGGAGGACTGATCATGGCTGGGACCATGCGAGTACCGCGATCCCGCGGCGGCCTCAGCGGAACGCTGCTGGTGCTGCTCGGCCTGTGGGGCGGCCTGCTGCCCTTCGCCGGCCCGTACGCGGACTTCGGCTTCGCGCCCGACGACCCCTGGTTCTACGACACCGACCGGTTGCAGCTCAGCGTCGCCCCCGCCGCGGCGGTCGTGCTGTCGGGGCTGATCGTGCTCTTCAGCGCCAACCGCGCGTTCGCGATGTTCGGGGCGTGGCTCGGCGTGCTGGGCGGCGCCTGGTTCGCGGTCGGCGGCCCGGTCGCCGCGCTATGGGACGTCCCGGGCGTCGGCGCGCCGCTCGGGACGCAGGAGGGGCGGCGCGTCGCCGAGCAGCTGGCCGGGTTCACCGGGCTGGGCGTTCTCGTGGTGTTCTTCGCCGCGCTCGCGCTCGGCCGCTTCGCCGTGGTCGGCGTGCGGGAGGCCGCCGCGCTCGACGGCGAGGCGGAGCCCCGCGGGTCCGGGACGACGCAGCCGCTGGTGTACGGACGGTACGCGCGGGAGAACCCGCCGCCCGCGCAGCCCGGACCTGCGCAGCCGTTCCCGCCGGGCGACCAGCGCGTGGCGGGCGAGCACGGAGGGCACGACCGCTGAGGCCGTCAGCGGTCGCGGCCGCGCATGTTGCGGACGCTCTTGGTCGTCTCGTAGCCGCCCTTCTCGTCGTCGATCCGCACGTCGTCGCGGTCGGTGAACATGGCGATGAAGGCGATGACCAGGCCGACACCGCCGATCCACGGCTCCCGCCAGGCGAAGCTGAGCGCCACGCAGACGACAGCACAGGAGATGAGCAGCAAGAGCTTCACGTCGCACCCCTCGACCCGCGCCCGGACGTCCGGGAGACCGGTCTCCCGGACGAGAACATGTATCCGCCGCCGGCGCACCAAGTAAGCGTCAGCTTACAGGCGGCCCGCAAGAGGCATCCTGACATGCCGCGGCCCGCCCGGGGAAGACGTCCGGGCGGGCCGATGCGGATTCAGTGCCCTAGCGCTTGCTCTTGCCGCGCTTCTCGCGGATCTTCATCGCGATGTCGAGCGGCGTCCCGGCGAAGCCGAACTCCTCGCGCAGCCGCCGCTCGATGAACCGCCGGTACCCCTCCTCCAGGAACCCGGAGGTGAACAGCACGAACCGCGGCGGCCGCACCCCCGCCTGCGTCGCGAACAGCACGCGCGGCTGCTTGCCGCCCCGCACCGGGTGCGGATGGGAATTCACCAGGTCGGCGAAGAACTGGTTCAGCTTGGACGTCGGGACGCGCGTGCTCCAGCCCTCCAGCGCCGTCTCGATGCCCGGCACCAGCTTCTCCATGTGCCGCCCGGTCTTGGCGGACACGTTGACCCGCGGCGCCCAGCGCGCGTTGTGGAGCTGCCGGTCGATCTCGCGCTCCAGGTAGTGGCGGCGCTCCTCGTCCAGCAGGTCCCACTTGTTGTAGGCGACGACCAGGGCCCGCCCGGAGTCGATCACCATCGAGATGATCCGCAGGTCCTGCTCGGCGAGCGGCTCGTCGGCGTCCACCAGCACGACCGCGACCTCGGCCCGCTCCAGCGCCGACTGCGTGCGCAGCGTCGCGTAGAAGTCGGCGCCCTGGTTCTCGCGGTGCCGCCGCCTGATCCCGGCCGTGTCGATGAACCGCCAGGTCTTGCCGCCCAGCTCGATCATCTCGTCGACCGGGTCGCGGGTCGTCCCGGCCACCGCGTCCACCACGGCCCGGTTCTCCCCCGCCAGCTTGTTCAGCAGGCTGGACTTGCCGACGTTCGGACGGCCCAGCAGCGCCACGCGGCGCGGCCCGCCCGTGTCGCCGAACGTCTCGGCCGGCGCCTCCTGGGGCAGCGCCTCCAGCACCGCGTCGAGCAGGTCGCCGCTGCCGCGCCCGTGCAGGGCGCTGACCGGGTGCGGCTCGCCGATGCCCAGCGACCACAGCCCCGCCGCGTCCGCCTCGGCGCCGATGTCGTCGACCTTGTTGGCGACCAGCACCACCGGCTTGCCGGACCCGCGCAGGATCTCCACCACGGCCTCGTCCACGTCCGTGGCGCCCACGGTCGCGTCGACCACGAACATCACCACGTCGGCCAGCTCGACGGCCAGCCGGGCCTGCTCGGCGATCGCCGCCGCCAGCCCGGACGCGTCCGGGAGCCAGCCGCCGGTGTCGACCACCGTGAACCGCCGCCCGCTCCACGTCGCGTCGTAGGCGACCCGGTCGCGGGTCACGCCCGGCACGTCCTCCACGACCGCCTCGCGGCGGCCGAGGATCCGGTTGACCAGGGTGGACTTGCCGACGTTCGGCCGCCCCACCACCGCCACGACCGGCGCGGGCCCCTCGTCCTCGCCGACGTCCTCGACGACGTCGACCGTTTCGATCTCGTATTCGCTCACTGTCATCGTCCCCACGGGCGCGGGCGCCCGCTCACTCATGCTCTTTGGCGAGGCGGACGACCGCCTCGATGACCTCGCCGAGGCCCATCTCGGTCGAGTCGATCTCATGGGCGTCCGCCGCCTTGGCCAGGGGCGACGCCTTCCGGGTGGAGTCGAGCCGGTCCCGCCGGGCCTGCTCGTCCCGGGTGCGGCCCACCGAGGCGGCCGGGTCGGCGGCCAGGTCCCTGGCGCGGCGCTGGGCCCGCGCCTCCTCGCTGGCGGTGAGGTACACCTTGACCCGGGCGTCCGGCGCGACGACCGTGCCGATGTCGCGTCCCTCCACCACGATCCCCCCCGAGCCGATGATCTCACGCTGCAGCTCGACCAGCCGCGCCCGGACCGCCGGGACGGAGCTGACGGCGCTCACCGCGTTGGTGACCTCGCGGGTGCGGATCTCCTCGGCCACGTCCTGCCCGTCCACGGTGATCGTGGGCGCGCCGGGGTCGGAGCCGGACACGATCACCGGCTCCAGGACGCGCGCCGCGACCGCTCCCCCGTCCTCGACGGGCACGCCGTTGCGCAGCATCCACCACGTCATGGCGCGGTACATCGCGCCGGTGTCGAGGTAGCGCAGCCCCAGCGCGCGGGCCACGCCCTTGGACGCGCTGGACTTACCGGACCCGGAAGGGCCGTCCATGGCGATGACGAGCGGCACGATCGCTCCCTTTCCTTCGCGGCAGAACGCCCGCCGGCACACGCGGCGGGCGAAGCGGGCGACGGTGCGTACGCGTCCCGTACAGGCCCCAACGCATCAGGCTACCGGCCCGCGACCACCACAACGTCCCAGCAGATCCACGGACCCGACTCCGCCTCCCTGGAGGACGCCCCCCAGCCCCCCGACAAGAACGGCCGACCGCCGCCCTCCACTCCGCTGCGCTCCGTTCCGGTCGTCGGTCAGCCGGACACCGACCAGCCCCGGGCGCGGAGTTCGCCGGCCAGGCGCTCGGCCGCCTCGGGGACGACCGAGATCTCCAGGATGCCCAGCGGGCGGCCCTGCGAGTGCTCGATCGTCACGTCCTCGATGTTGACCCCGGAGATCCCGATCGCCTGGAAGATCATCGCGAGCTCGCCGGGACGGTCGGGGATGACCACCTGCACCGTGGCGTAGGCGGGCTGGTCGCCGCCGTGCTTGCCGGGGATGCGGGACCGGCCCGCGTTCCCGCGCAGCAGCAGGTCGGCGACGTGGGTGGCGGCCTCGTCGCTGCCGTCGCGCAGCAGCGACGCGGCGACCGCGAGGTCGGTGGCGACGGCCTCCAGCACGTCCGCGACGGGCTCGGAGTTGGCCGACAGGATGCCGACCCACAGCCGGGGGTCGCTGGCGGCGATCCGGGTGACGTCCCGGACGCCCTGGCCCGACAGGCCCAGCGCGACGTCGTCGGCGCCGGTGAGACGGGCGGCGACCGCCGCCGACACCACGTGCGGGGCGTGCGAGACGAGGGCGACCGCGCGGTCGTGCTCGTCGGCCTCCACCTCGACGGGCATGGCACCGCAGGCCCGCGCCAGCTCCGTGACGGCCTGGACGGCCTCCGGCGCGGCACCGGCGGGCGGGCAGAGCGCCCACGGGCGGCCGAGGAACAGGTCGGCGCGGGCGGCGCCCGGACCGGACCGCTCGCTGCCCGCCAGCGGATGGCCCGCCACGAACGACGACAGGTCGCAGCCGAGCCCGGCGGCCTGCGCCAGCGGCAGCGCCTTGACGCTGGCCACGTCGGTGTAGGTGGTGGCCAGACGGCGCTTCTGCGCGTCCAGCAGGGTGACGGCCACGGCGGCGGGCGGCACCGCGAGCACGGCGAGGTCGGCGGGCTCCCGGAGCGCGCCGTCCGGGAGCGGCTCGCCGGCGCCCAGCTCGACGGCCTGGGCCAGCGCGGCCGGGTCCCGGTCGGTGAGCAGCACCTCGGCGCCGCGCTCGCGCACGGCGAGGGCGATCGAGGTGCCGATCAGCCCCGTTCCGACCACGACGACGCGGCGGCCCTCCATGTCCTCGTTCACGCCGCCAGCCTAGCGGCGCCGCGCGTCCGCCCGTCCTGCTCCGCCGCGCTGTGACGCACCCCGGCGCGCTACCGCACCCCACCCATTGCGCGCTACTGCGCCCTACCCATCCCGCGCTACTGCGCGATATCCAAGCGGAGGGCGGCGGCCCCTCGCAGGTAGACGTGCTGCACCTCCGAACGGGGACGGTCGGTGTCGATATGCGCCATCAACCGGATCACCCGGGGCAGGGCGCGCGGAACGCCGATCTCGGTCGCGCACAGCAGCGGCACGTCGTGGAAGCCGAGCTTGCGCGCGGCGAGCGCCGGGAACTCCGCCGTCAGATCCGGCGTGACCGTGAAGACCACACTGATCACGTCGTCGGTGCTCAGCCCGTTGCGGCTCATCACCTCGCTGACCAGCTCCGTCGTCGCCTCCAGGATCTGCTCCCGGTCGTCGGCGTCGATCTGGGTCGCCCCACGCACCGCGCGTACCGCCACTGTGTCGTCCCTCCTCGCGTCCGGCCCTACAGGCCGACGGCCTTGTACAGCTCGCCGATCTCCTTGACGGTCAGCGCCCGCATCGTGCCCGGCTTCAGCTGGCCGAGCTTGATCGGCCCGAACTCGATGCGGGCCAACTGCTGCACCGGGAACCCGACCTCGTTCAGCAGTCGCCGGACGATGTGCTTGCGCCCCTCGTGCAGGGTGATCTCCACCAGCACGCGCCGACCGACCTGGTCGAAGATCCGGAACTTGTCGGCGGCGGCGGGGCCGTCGTCCAGCGTCACCCCGGCCCGCAGCCGCTTGCCGAGGTCGCGCGGGATCGGCCCGTGCACCTCGGCCAGGTAGGTCTTGGAGACCCCGAAGCTGGGGTGGGTGAGGCGATGCGACAGCTCCCCGTCATTGGTGAGCAGGATCAGCCCCTCGGTGTCGGTGTCGAGCCGCCCGACGTGGAACAGCCGCTCGGGCACGTCCACGTACTCGGCGAGGGACTTGCGGCCCCGCTCGTCCGACATCGTGCTCACCACGCCGCGCGGCTTGTTGATCGCGTAGTACCGCATCTCGGCGCGGGTCTCGACCCGGCGCCCGTCCACATGGATGACGGCGTACCGGGGGTCGACGCGCTCGCCGAACCGGAACACCTTCTTCCCGTCGACGGTGACGCGGCCCTCGCCGATCAGCTCCTCGCAGTGGCGGCGGCTGCCGATCCCGGCCTCGGCCAGGACCTTCTGCAGCCGTACGCCCTCTTTCTCGGTCACGTGTCCTCAACTATGTCGTCTGGCAGGTCGTCGGGCAGGTAGGGGGCGAGCTCGGGCAGCTCGTCGAGGTCGCGCAACCCCAGCCGCTCAAGGAAGTACCCGGTCGTGCGGTAGAGGTGCGCCTGCGACTCCGGCTCCTGGCCGGCGTCCTCGATCAGGCCGCGCAGCGTCAGGGTCCGCATGACCCCGTCGCTGTTGACGCCGCGGATCCCCGACACGCGCGCCCGGCTCACCGGCTGCCGGTACGCGACGACGGCGAGCGTCTCCAGCGCGGCCTGGGTCAGCCGCGCCTGCTGGCCGTCGGTGACGAAACGCTCCACCACCGGGGCGCAGACGTCCCGGGTGTAGAACCGCCAGCCGCCGGCGACCTCCCTGAGGTCGAACCCCCGGCCCTGCTCGGTGTATTCCGCGGCCAGCTCGCGCAGGGTCGCCCCGACCTCGCCGCGCGGCCGCTCCAGCAGCTGCGCGAGGGTGATCTCGGCGACCGGCTCGTCCACCACCAGCAGGATCGCCTCGATCGAGGCGCGCAGCCCGGGCAGCGCCGGGCCGGTGTCGCCGGGCTCGTCCGGATCCTCCCGGGGCAGGTCCGCGCCGGGTCGGTCAGTCATCGTCTCCCCCGTCCTTCTGAACGTTCTGGTCCTTCGGCGGCTCGCGTGAGCTCTCATAGTCGTCGACCACCACGACGTCGCCCTCGTCGGTGCCCGTCCAGGTGATGTGCAGCTCACCGAGGGGCTCCGGCTGCTCGAACGTGACGGCCTGCTCGCGGTAGAGCTCCAGCAGCGCCAGGAACCGCGCGACGACCTCGTAGGTGCCCTCGGCATCGGACGCGAGGACGCGGAAGGTCGTCCTGCGGAGCCTGCGCAGCCGCTCCACCACGAGCGCGGCCTGCTCCTTGACGCTCGCCTTCGGCTGGTACATGTGCTCGACCGACACCGACGGCGGCGCCTTGGGCGCGAGGGCCTTGGCGGCGAGCCGCGCGAACTCCTCGGGACCGAGGCCGAGCAGCACCTCCGGCAGCATGTCGGCGAACTTCGGCTCCATCGGCACGATCCGCGGGAACCGCCGGTTCTGCTCGGCGATCCGCCCGGCGATCACCTGCGCGACCTCCTTGTACGCGCGGTACTGCAGGAGCCGGGCGAACAGCAGGTCGCGGGCCTCCAGCAGCGCGAGGTCCTCCTCGTCGTCGACCTCGCCGGAGGGCAGCAGCCGCGCCGCCTTGAGATCCAGCAGGGTCGCCGCGACCAGCAGGAAGTGGCTGGCCTGGTCGAGGTCCCACTCCGTGCCGTGCGAGCGGATGTGCGCGATGAAGTCGTCGGTGACCTTGTGCAGCGACACCTCGGTGATGTCGAGCTTGTGCTTGGAGATCAGCCCGAGCAGCAGGTCGAAGGGCCCGTCGAAGTTGTCGAGATGAACGTGGAACCCCTGGCCGTCACCGGCCTCCTCTGCCCCTCGCTCCGGCGACGCCTCGTCCACGTCGCTCACGGTAGCGGAGGCGGGCGCGTCCTCCCCCTGCCGCGGCATTGTGCTCACCCTGCATTATGGCAGTGCCCTCGGCGTCGGGCGTTGAACGCCCTCCTTCAACGGGCACTGCGGCGATCGCTGGCATCGCTCCGACTCGCCCAGGGGCTCGCTGCGCGATCAGGTTCTCGCACGCTCGAACCTGGCTTCGCACGCGATCGCAACGTTGAGGTTGTCGACGCTTGAGGCAACTACCTACCTATTGCAGCGGCACTGCGGCGATCGCTGCGTGATCAAGTTCTCGCTTCGCCCGCAACTGGCTTCGCATGCGATCGCGGCGGTTGGGTCGTTGGCGGCTTGGGACGTGCTCGGCGCGCAGGGCGAGGCGAAGCTGCTCCAGGGCGAGTAGTTCGTCGGTGGAGAAGTACGCCGTGATCTAGGAGTCGTGGCGTCGCCTGCCGGTCGGGCGGTGGGGCGGAGGATCTCATCGACGCCGGGTGGGCTTACCCGACTTGAGCCCACCTTTCGAGTACCTCGCGTGCCAGGCCCCGGTAGGCGTTCGCGCCCATTGAGTTGGGGTCGAAGTAGGTGATCGGCTCCCCCGCGACGGTCGCGTCCGGGAACCGGACCGTGCGGTTGATGACGGTGTGGAAGACCTTGTCGCCGAACGCCTCGACGATGCGTCCGAGTACCTCGCGGGTGTGCAGGGTGCGCGAGTCGTACATGGTGCCGAGGACGCCGTCGATGACCAGCTCGGGGTTGATGCGGCCCTGCACCTTGTCGATGGTCTCCATCAGCAGGGCGACCCCGCGCATGGCGAAGTACTCGCACTCCAGCGGGATCAGGACGCCCTCGCTGGCGGCCAGCGCGTTGACGGTCAGCAGGCCGAGCGACGGCTGGCAGTCGATGAGGATGTAGTCGTAGTGGGGAATGGCGGACTTCAGCGCCGCCTGCAGGATGTACTCGCGGCCGACCTCGTGGACGAGCTGCACCTCGGCACCCGACAGGTCGATGTTGCTCGGGAGCAGCTCCATGCCGTCGACACCGGTCTCGATGACGATGTCCTCCCACTCGGTGTCCTTTTCGAGCAGCAGGTTGTGGATCGTGACGTCGAGCTGGCGCGGGTCGCCCTTGCCCAGGCCGACCGAGAGGGCGCCCTGCGGGTCGAAGTCGACGAGCAGGACGCGGCGGCCGTACTCGGCGAGCGCGGCGCCCAGGTTGATCGTCGTGGTGGTCTTGCCGACGCCGCCCTTCTGGTTGCAGATCGCGACGATCCGCGCGGGCCCGTGCTCCTCCAGTGGCTCCGGTTCCGCGAAGACGGGCACGGGTCGCTGGGTGGGCCCGAGGGCTCTGCTCGGGTCGGTCTCTATGGTGGCGGAGGAGAGGACCCCCTCCGCACCTTTTGTGCTGGTCACCAGATCCCTCCCCGGTGGCCGGAAAATGCCATCCAGAACGGGGACTCTAGGCCCCCGCACTCCGCGTCTCAAGCCGACGCGCGCCGATCGTCGGGATTTGTCAACTGCGCGCGCGGGGGTGCGAGGTGGCGTAGACCTCCCGCAGCAGCTGGACGGTCACCAGAGTGTAGACCTGTGTGGTCGTCACGGAGGCGTGTCCGAGCAATTCCTGGACGACCCGCACGTCGGCGCCCCCGTCCAGCAGGTGCGTGGCGAACGAGTGGCGCAGCGTGTGCGGGGAGACGTCCGTCAGCCCGGCCCGGTCGGCGGCGGCGCGCAGCACCATCCACGCCCCCTGCCGGGACAGCCGCCCGCCGCGCGCGTTGAGGAACAGAGCGGGGCCGCCGCGTCCCGCGCGGGACAGCTCGGGGCGGGCGCGCACCAGGTAGGCGTCCACGGCCTGGCGCGCGTAGTCGCCGATGGGGACGACGCGGGCCTTGCCGCCCTTGCCGGCGACGCGGGCGTACCCCTCGCGCAGGTCGAGGTCGTCGACGTCCAGGCCGACGGCCTCGGAGATGCGGGCGCCCGACCCGTACAGCAGCTCCAGCAGGGCGCGGTCGCGCAGGCCGCGGGCGTCGCCGTCGGACGGCCCGGCCGCCGCGGCCAGGAGCCGTTCGACCTCGTCCAGCGAGATGGCCTTGGGGAGCCTGCGGGGCGGGGTCGGCGGTTTGACCTTGTC
>NZ_SMKU01000008.1 GCF_004349215.1 Actinomadura rubrisoli
ATGTGCCCCACCGCCCCGGGCACGTCCCCGATCGGGCCGATCTCCTTGCCCATTCCCCAGTGGAATGTCCCGCGCTTGCAGGTGATCAGCCGCTCCGGCTCGTCTGGCCCCCGCTCCGTGACGATTAGGTTGGTCGCGAAGGCATGGACGGTGACGCCGCGCTCGCGGAGACCGGCCGCGACATCGCGCAACGCAAGCCGGGCGTCGGTGCGGTCAGCCTCGTCCAGCAACTCATGCAGGAGACCGGGTTCGTCGGCCTGCACTCCGACGCTCCCGCCGCGTCCGGGCGGGATCAGGCGCGAGGCATGCCAGATCGTGCCGCCGGGATGTCCCTCGGCATCGATCAGCCAGTCGGGGAACTGCTCGGCCAGCGCGTGCCGGGCCTCCTCTTGTTCAGTCATTGCCTGCTCTCCTCGATGCCGGTGGCCTTACGCAGCTTGCCCCGCAGGCCCTCAGCGGTGTCGGCGTCCAGCGTGGCGCCCTCGACCCCGGACAGATCCTCACTGACCAGGGATACGCGAGTCGCCCACCAGCGGCCGGTATCGGTGGTGTGGATGATTGACCAACGCGGGAACTCCTCTCGGAGCGCGGCCTTCTCCTTCGCGATGGCTTCATGAGATCACCGCGTCCGGGGTCGCCTTGTCTCTGGGCGGGGCCACGCACCGAGAAGGATCTTTTGGACCACACGGGAACGGTGGCTGGTGCGTGGCCCCGCACCATTGAGTGAAAACCCTGCACGGTGCGTCACGGAACGCTCACAATGGCCTCAGGCCAGGGGACATCCCCGTGTTCCCGTCCCAGCGGTGAAGGGTGTCAAGGGTCATGACCGTCCAGCAGCGCCCCGCGTGGGCCGTCCACCTCCAGGCCGCCCGCGAAGCACGCGGCTGGGGGCCCTTCGAGACCGCCCGTCGGCTGCGCGAAGCGATCGGCATCACCAGCCATCCCAGCGACAAGGTCAGGAGCCTGGCCAAGCAGGTCACCCGGCACGAAAAGGGGCACGTGTTCCCCACCGACTGGGCCCCCGCCTACGCCGCCGTGCACGGAATCCCGCAAGACGAACTGTTCCCCGCCCCTCCGCCCTCTGAGCAGCTGGTAATCACCGGCCCTGCGAGTACCGTGGATCAAAGTCCTCTACTCGACCCCTGGGACGACGTTGTGAGACGACGTGAACTCATCCACGATGCCGCGGCCTTGACCGCGAGCGCGACCGTCGCGCCGATCCTGGCGAAACTCACCGAGGCATGGCAGGCCAGCGAACCCTCCCTTCCTGGGGCGAGCGTGTCGCAGGCGATGATCGACGACTGGGAGGACGCCGCCGTCGTCCATGGCCGGCGAGCCCGCGTCGAGCCTCCCGCCGTGATCCTTGCCGCGCTGGCGGCCGACTTCACGGTCATGGCCCCGCACCTCAAACGCAAGCAGCCCGACGCTGTGCGGCGCGACCTGGCGCATGCCGCGGCACGACACGCGATGCTGATCGGGGGGAAGCTCGTTGACCTGGGCCAGCGCCGAGAATCGCGCCGGTGGTGGGGCAAGACCCGCGCACTCGCCGATCAGTCGGACGATCCGTTGCTGGCGTCGTGGCTCCGCAGCAGGGAGGCGCTCTACCGGCGCGGTGACCCTAGCGAGGACTTGGAGGAGGTGCTCCGCGTCGCGTCCGAGGCCCGGCGCCTGGCTGGGGAGCGACCCAGCGCCCCGCTGGCCGCCGCGTTCACCGCTGAGGCACAGGTGCTTGCCTGTCTGGGACGTATGGGCGAGGCCGTCTCGGCACTCAGATCCGCAGAGGCGGCGTTCGACAAGATGTCCACGTCCACAGTCTTCGATCCCGACTGGGCACGGCGCGAGGAGGGACTCTGGTTCGATAAGAGCCTGATCTACACGCTTGCCGGTGACGTACGGCAGGCGACCGAAGCTCAGAACACTCTGCTGCGGCCGGACGCCGATTATCACGTCACTGTGGAGATACAACTGCACCGGGCAGCGTTGGGGGCACGTACCGACCCCACGTCAGGGCTAGAGGAGGCCACCCGCATGGTGGCCGCTCTACCGCAGGACCGCCGGACGACGAGGTATCTGGGGGCCGCCCGCATGACTCTCAACGCCATCCCCGACAAGGCGGCAGCGCTACCGGCTGCGCGGGAACTGAGGGCGCTGCTCTCTGGTTAGAGCGCCGGCTACGTCCTGCGGGTGCTCCGAGCGGTGAGGTCGGCGATGAGCTCGGAGGCGGTGATCGGGTCCAGGTCGACCATGATGCGGCGGTCGCCGGGCAGCGGACGGAAGATCCCGCCGGGGTTGTCGCGGTCCCAGCCACGGTGCCTCATCGCGAGGGCCCTCACCGTCCGCACCGTGGCGTCCTCGAACCGGGTGAGGCGGCCGCTTGCGCGCTCCTCCCCGGTGAGCGCGTGGACCGGTTCTCCGGATCTGGGGGAAGGGCTGGAGGGTCTCGTAGTCGTCCAGTGTCGCCCGCCAGGCTCGGAGGGTGTCGCCCAGGTCGAGCGGGTGCGCGATGCGGATGGCGGCGGAGCCGGGCGGGGTGAACGCGTCGTCGTGGACGTCGGTGAACGTGCGGTCCTCGGCGAGGCGGAACGCGGTGTCCTGGGTTCCTTCCTCGGCGAGCCAGATAAGGCGGCGCACGATGTGTCAGATGACCGGGTGCCGGACGAAGAGGGGACCGAACTCGGCGGGCGTCCAGCGCCGCAGCGTGACCATCGCCGTCTCCAACCGGCGGATCTGGTCGGCGGCGGTCCGCGCCACCTTCTTCATTGAGGAGAAGCGCTGGTAGGCGGCGGGGGACAGGGCGGCGTCGTCACCGGAGGACAGGCGGGGGAGGGTCTTGCGGCGCCGCCCGTCCTCGCCGATGACGAACGGGTCGAGCGCCTCGTCGAAGCCCACGGTGAAGCGGAGCGAGCCGCAGCGCCGTCG
Source organism: Actinomadura rubrisoli (assembly GCF_004349215.1). GTDB lineage: Bacteria > Actinomycetota > Actinomycetes > Streptosporangiales > Streptosporangiaceae > Spirillospora > Spirillospora rubrisoli. The sequence goes on from NZ_SMKU01000008.1 coordinate 2,920, forward strand.
CGTCGTCGCCGAACCGGCCGAGCTGGTCGAGGGCCCAGCCGTCCCCGGCGGACGCGCCGTACCGTTCCGAGCGCTCGAACAGCGCCCACGCGAACCCGGCGAGGGAATGCGCGTCGCACACGTCGCGGACCATCTCTATGCCCGCGTACACCTCGCCGAGCTTCGACATCGCCAGCAACATGACCACCTGGGCGGTCGCGGTGTCCGGCAGCGCCCGTTCGCGGCCCCGCAGGAGGATCTGCGGGAGCATGCCCGGCGCGGCCCATTCCGGTACGTCCGGTATGCGGGCGGGCAGGCGTTCCAGCGGGTCGGCCGTCAGTAGGGCCTCGATCGCGTCGGCTGCTCCGGCGCCGAGATTGCGGGCGGCGGCGACGATCTCCGTGGGGCCCAGCTCGGCGGCGAGGAACCGCAAGGCCCCCCTCGGCCTGCCTTCGGGACGTGTCCGCCTCGCCCAGCGCGGCGGGGAGGAGCATCCGGGCGGCGCCGGTGCGATGCCTGCCGAACCAGGCGATGGTCGTCTGCTGGCCGGACTTCTTCCGCGCGAGCCAGCCGGCCATCAGCTTGGCGATCCCGGCGGTCAGGTAGGGGACGAGGATCCCTGCCGCAGGCCCCGGGGTTCTGCTCGGCGGCCCTCGTCACCAGCGGCAGGGCGTCGGGCCCGTAGCGTCCGGCCATGGTCTTGAGCCAGGGCATGTCGTCGGCGTGCCAGGAGGAGTGCGGGTCGTCCCAGTCGGCGAGCAGCGGGCAGATCAGGTCTTCGGGCCTCTGCGCGAACAGGGCGGTGGCGGTGAGGCGGCCGATCGGTTATGGCGGGATAGCGGCGCCCCCGGCTCGGCAGGTACGGGACGGCCCATGCCTCGCGCTCGCCGGGCGCCCAGGTCACCTTCCGCTCGTCAGGTGGGGTCGGCCCGGTGATGACGACCGGTTTCGCCGCTTTCCGCTTGCGGGCCCAGGGCGGCTCGACCAGTAGCGTCGGCAGCTCGTCCGGGTCCGCCTCGGGTATCCGCGCGGTGGACGGGACGGCCGCCTCGACGGTCCGGCGTGTCTCGGAAGCGAGCCCGGGGCAGCATCGCCGCGGTCGTCTCCGGGTGGGCCCGCACATGGTCGGCTAGTAGCGCGGCGGCGGTCTTCGAGCGGGCGGCGGCGGGCACCAGGAGCCGCAGCGCCCGTGCTGGGGAACGCGTCATCGCCGCGATCAGCACGGGCTGGACGTACTTCTCGTCCGACCGGTCGATCAGCGCCTGGAACGCCGCGTCCCGGGGCAGCAAGGCGATGACGTTGAGCAGCCGCCTGTGCTCGGACGCGCCGACGTGCCCCTCGTCCAGCGTCCTGGCGAACAGGGGGAGGGCGCCGGCCCCGGTGGCGTCGGCCAGCGTGACCTGGAGGCCCATGGGGCAGGAGCCCGGCTGGAGCACCGCGTCCATCGTGAGCTGCCCGGGTGTGCTGAGGGCGTGACGCAAGAACCACCAGATAGGACGCGACCATCTTCTGCGCCTGCGTGTTCCGGTGACTCGCCAGCCGTTCCGCCGCCTGCCGGAAGACGGGTTCGTCGGCGGCGGCGAGCAGGGCGCGCATGTGCCGGGCGGCCTCCTGATCCGCCTTGATCTCGTCGCCGCTGTGCAGCCGCACCTTCAGAGCGCGGCCCTCGGACGGTACGTGCGGCGAGGGTGCTCAGCTCGACCAGGGCGCACGCGGCGAACGTCGTCCCGCGCCCGCCGGATCGGGCTTCCCGGTGAGGTACCGCTGGTCGCGCTCCACCCATTCGGTGGGCCGACGAGCGTCCTCCGCAGGGAATCGGCGTCCGGCCACACCTCGTCCACGAGCCCCCGGATCCGCTTCGCGGCGGTCTCGTCCACGGTGACCCGCGGCCCCGGCGAGCCGCCCCGCCGCGGATGCAGGCGCCGTCGCAGCTCGGCGGGGAGCACCAGGGCGTCCTCGTCCGGCGGAAACGGGGGTCGATCACTCATGGCGCCTCACCGTAGCGGCGCGCCCCGACAGGCCCCTGACTGTGAGCATCGGCCCTCCGTTCTGCGGTTCTCGCGGGGATGGAGGCGCCCCGCCGCGCATTGTGACCTTGGCGAGGTTGCGAGTGGACGGGCGGCGCGGCAGGGTACAGGCCATGACTTGGGACGTTCCGGGTTATTCCGTGGTGAGGGTCCTGAGCGAGGGTCCGGCCGGACGCGTCGTCCAGGCGGTCCGCGACGGGTTCGGGGAGCAGGTCGTCATCCTCGACCGGGCCGAGCTGGCCGACGACGACGCGCGGCTGCTGGCGACGCTGCGCGACCCGCACGTCGTGCGCGTCCACGAGTACGTGGAGGGGCGGCGGGCGCTGGTCATGGAGCTCGTCGACGGGGTGACGCTGGAGCGGCTGATCGGCGAGTCGGGGCCGATGGCGCTCGACGCGGCCCTGCGGGTGCTCAAGGGCTGCCTGCTCGGCCTCGCGGCGGCGCACCAGGCCGGGATCGTCCACCGGAACCTCACGCCGGCGAACGTGCTGGTCGTCGGGGGCGCCTGCAAGGTCACCGGGTTCGGGCTCGCGGTCCGCGGCACGTCCGTCTTCACCGCGCCCGAGCGGCGGGACGGCAGCGTCACGGCGGGCGGGGACCTGTACTCGGCGGCCGCCGTGTTCTACCAGTGCCTGACGGGGCGCCCCCCGGGCGAACGGGGCGTGCAGTTGGAGCGGCTGCCGGAGCGCGCGCGGGCGCTCGTCGTGCGGGGCATGGCGCAGTACCCGCCGGCCCGGCCGAAGTCGGCGGCGGCCTACGCCGCCCTGGTGGACGCCGTGGCGCGGAACGAGTGGACGCGGCCCCAGCCCCCGGCCGCGCTTGCGGCGCAGGACGCACCTGTCGCGCCGGAGGCCCCGGAGGAACGGCCCGGCCTGCTCAAGCCGCTCGCCGGGATGGTGGCGCTCGGGCTCGTCTGCGGATTCGGGACGTTCGGCATCGCCAAGGCGTTCGGGGACGACGAGCCCGCGCACGCGACCCCGGTGGTCAGCCACCGGCCCGTCCAGCCGGGGACCGGGGTGTCGCGGGGACGGCTGGCCTACACGATCAATCCCGCCGCGCGGGTCGTCGGCGCCGCGAAGGCGCTGAGCCCGACCAACCGGCAGCGGATCGACGTGCTGCTGAGCGTGACGCCCTCTCAGGCCCACCCCGGGAACACCGTCACCGTCCGGATGGTGGAGCGGCGGGCCAACCGGTCGGCGTGCCCGCCCGCCGCCCAGGGCAAGTGGGGCTGGAGCGTCGGCGACGGGCATGCGCAGGCGCTGTGGCTCTACCCCGCGTCCGCCGGAGTCCTGCCGTCGCGTCCGAGCGACCGGCGGGTCGAGGCCGCGGTGCGGACGGCCCCGCCCAAGACCGCGGCCAAGGGCTGCGGGCGGACGACGGTCGTCCGGAGCACCTACACGTTCAAGATCGACAAGACGATCAAGCCGGGGTCGTACCTGCTGTCGCCGTGGAACCCTCCCCGGGTCGCGCGGATCTTCACCGGCACGGGCGCCCGGGCGCCCCTGGCGGCGGCGCGGGCCACCAACAGGGGACGGCTTCCGGCGCTGACCGTCCGGTAGACCGGACGTGGCCTTTGGATGGATTCGGTTGGTGCACCCGCAGGGCGGCCGTAGGCTGCACGAATGACCGAGAAGCTGTGGGAGATCGAGCCGTCCGGCCCGCTGCGCGGCGACGTCACCGTGCGCGGGGCCAAGAACGCGGTCAGCAAGCACATGGTGGCGGCGATGCTCGGCGCGGAACCGAGCACGATCCGCAACGCGCCGGACGTCGGCGAGGTCGGGATCACGACGGGGATGCTGGAGCACGTCGGGACGGGTGTCGAGCGGTCCGGCGGCGAGATCACCGTCGTGCCGGGCCCGGTGTCGGAACCGGGCGTCGGCAAGGCGTTCACCGGCCTGAACCGCATCCCGATCCTCATGCTCGGCCCGCTGCTGCACCTGGCGGGGGAGGCGTTCGTCCCGCTGGTCGGCGGCGACCCGATCGGCCGCCGCCCCGTCGACTTCCACGTGGACGCGCTGCGGGCGTTCGGCGCCGAGGTCACCATCGCCGCCGACGGCATCCACGCGCGGGCGTCCCGGCTCGTCGGGACCCGGATCGACCTGCCGTACCCGAGCGTCGGCGCCACCGAGACGGTGCTGCTGGCGGCGGTGCGGGCCGAGGGCAAGACGGTCATCAGGAACGCCGCGACGGAGCCGGAGATCATCGAGCTGGCGCTGTTCCTGCAGCGGATGGGCGCCCGGATCTCCTTCGCGCCGGACCGGCGGATCGTGGTCGAGGGCGTCGAGCGGCTGAGCGGCGCCCAGACGCGCCTCGCCGGGGACCGCATCGAGGCGTTCTCCTACCTGGTGGCGGGCCTGGTCACCGGCGGTGAGGTCCGGGTGCACGGCTGCCCGCAGGACCGCCTGGTCACCGCGATCACCACGCTGACCGGGATGGGCGCCCGGTTCGAGATCACCGATGACTGGATCATGGCGTCGGCACCGGACGGGCTGCGCCCCGCGGCGGTGCAGACCGACACGCACCCGGGGTTCGCGACGGACTGGCAGACGCCGCTGATGGTGCTGTTCACTCAGGCGGACGGCATGTCGGTGCTGCACGAGACCGTGTACGAGAACCGGCTCGCCTACGTCCCGGCGCTGCAGAGCATGGGCGCGGAGATCGAGGTGTACGACACCTGCCTGGGCGGCCCCGCCTGCCGCTACCACGACACGCCCGCGCTGCACTCGGCGGTCGTGCGCGGGGTGAGCAAGCTGCGCGGCGGCGACGTGACCATGCCCGACATCCGGGCCGGGTTCTCGGCGGTGCTGGCGGCGGCGGTGGCGGAGGGCCCGTCCACGCTGCGCGGCGTCCACCACATCGAACGCGGCTACCACCACCCGGTCGAGCAGTTCCGCGCCCTGGGCCTGGCCCTGCGCGCCGGCTAGCAGCGGCCGGGCCGGATGACCCGGTGATGACCGAAACCGACAAGACGCTTGTGGCGGCGGCGGGCACGCTGGAGCCATGGATCTGAACAAGGCCGCCGACTTCATGGCCACGCATGCGCGCCCGCTGGACCGCCGCCGCTTCGACATGCTGACCGGGAAGGGCGACCCCGAGGCGCTGCTGGCCGCCCTCAACGCCTACCGCAACCCCGACGGCGGCTACGGCCGGGGACTCGAACCCGACCTGCGGTCGAGGACGAGCCAGCCGGGGCCCGCCCTGCACGCCTTCGAGGTCTTCGAGCAGCTCGCCCCCGGTACGGCGCCGGAGGCGGCGGCGCTGTGCGACTGGCTGGAGGCGGTGGCGCTGCCGGACGGCGGCCTGCCGTTCGGGCTGCACGTGCCCGACCCGGCGGGGTGCGCGCCGTTCTGGGCGGACGCCGATCCGCGGACCTCGTCGCTGCAGATCACGGCCATCGTCACCGCCACGGCCCAGCGCGTCGCGGCGCACGATCCGGCGGTCGCCGCGCATCCCTGGCTCGGCCGCGCCACCCGCTACTGCCTGGACACCGTCCGGACAAGGGATGAACTGCATGCCCTGGAGCTGGCCTTCGTGCTGTCGCTGGCCGACAGCGTCCAGGACACCGAGCTGATCGCCCTGCTCGGCAAGCACATCCCCGAGGACGGGCTCGTGCACGTCCAGGGCGGGCTGGAGGACGAGATGATGCGCCCGCTCGACTTCGCGCCCTACCCGGACCGCCCGGTGCGGGCCCTGTTCACCCCGGACGTGGTGGCCGCCGAGCTGGCGCGCCTCGATGAGCAGCAGCAGGACGACGGCGGCTGGGCCGTGGACTTCGCCACCTACTCCCCGGCGGCGCACCTGGAATGGCGCGGCTACGCGACCGTCAGAGCCGTCTCCATCCTGCAGCGCAACTAGGCGAGGGCGTGGTGGAAGCGGGTGGAGAGGTCGGCGAGGCGGTCTACCGGCTCGTTGGCGAAGACGAGCCGCAGGTAGTGGGCGCCGCTCGGGCCCCAGCCGTCCATCGGCGTCGCGGCGACCTTCGCTCGGTCGAACAGCCGGCGGGACAGGTCGGCGGGCGTCAGGCCGAGGGGCCGGGTGTCCAGCAGCAGCGACCAGCCGCCGTGCGGCCGCACCACCGGCAGGCCGGCGAGCTGCTCCAGGATCAGCTCGCAGCGCTCGCGCCAGATCCCGGTCGCGGCGGCCACGTCGGCGTCGGCGTCCGGCGCCGCCAGCGCCGCCGCGACCGCCTCCTGGGCGATCCCGACCTGGCAGACGACGTTCGTGAGCCCGACCAGCCGGATGTCCCGCATGATCTCGGCGGGGCCGGCGACCCAGCCGACGCGCCACCCGATGAGCCTCAGCTCCTTGGACGCCGACCCGACCGTGATGGTGCGCGCCGCCAGGCCCGGGACGCGGGCGGGGTGGTCGGGCGGGCGGCTGTCGAAGCGGATGCGCTCCATCGCCGCGTCGTAGACGAGCCATGCGTCGTGGCGGTCCAGCGCGCCGGCCAGGGCCGTCCAATGTGAGGTGTCCAGGACGAGCCCCGTGGGCATGGCGGGCCCCATCATCAGGACGGCGGCGGTGCGGGGGCCGACGGCGCCGGCCAGGCGCTCGGGGTCGACGACCCAGCCCTGGGGGGTCGCCTCGCACGGGACGAAGCGGGGCACGCCGCCCGCGAGGCGGACCCGGTTGACCAGCCCGGCGTAGATCGGGTCGCACAGGACGACCTCCTCGCCCGGTTCGACGGTCGCGAGGAGGGTGTTCAGGATGCCGTTCAGGCCGCCGGCGACGCTCACGCACTCGGTGTCCGGGTCGTAGGAGCGCCCGGAGAGGCGCCCCACGTGCGCGGCGGTGGCCTCCAGCAGGCCGCGGTGCCCCTGGAACGGCAGGTAGCTGTTGGCGTCGTCGGCGTCCACGGCGGCGCGGGTCGCGGCCAGCGCCGCGGCCGGGGGCCGCACGTCGGTGTCGAGGTTCTCCAGCCGGAGGAACTCCGGGTCGGCCGCGGCGTCGGCGGCGTCGCCGACCCTGTCCACGCCGATGCCGGGGATGTCGCGAAGCCTGGACACCGTCACGGTCGCGCTCCTCACTTCGATCTTGGTGCCCAGCGTGCTGCATCGCCCGGCGCGGCGTCCAGTGACGGCCGGAGAACGTCCGGAATCGGATATGTATGGGGGGTGATCGATTCCTCCGGGCCGTTGCCGAAGTACCTCCAGCTTCGCGCCATCCTGCTGGACCTGATCGAACAGGACCGGCTGCCGGTGGACGCGCCCGTGCCGTCCGAGCGCGAGATGTGCCGCACCTATGGGGTGTCGCGCATGACGGTCCGGCAGGCGGTCGACCAGCTCGTCGCCGAGGAGAGGCTGCGCCGCATCCCCGCCAAGGGCACGTTCGTGGCGCGTCCGAAGGTGCAGATGCCGAAGGAGCTGGTCTCGTTCACCGAGGACATGCGCGCCCTCGGCCTGCGGCCCGGCTCGGTCGACCTCGCGTCCCGCACCATCGAGGCGGACGCGCGCCTGGCCGCGCTCTTCGGCGCCGGGCCGGGCGCGGCCGTGCACGTCCTGGAGCGGCTGCGGCTGGCAGACGGGGAGCCGATGGCGGTGGAGCGCTCGCACATCCCCGCGTCGCTCGCGCCCGGCCTGTTCGACCGCCGCCCGCCCGACACTTCGCTGTTCGACGTGCTGGAGCGCGAGTACGGGATCGTGATGGACGCGGGGGAGCAGACCATCGAGGCGGGCCCGGCCGGCGCGGGCGACGCGCGGCTGCTGGGGATCGAGCCGGGCGGCACGGTGTTCTTCCTGCAGCAGCGGACGTCCAGCCGCGGGATCTGCGTGGAGGTGACCTTCGCCATCTACCGGGCCGACCGCTACCGCATCCACCTGGGCCTGGAGAGCCGGAACCGCCCCGCGGCGGGCGCCGGCTGACGCCCTCCGCGTGAGAGCCTTGGAGACGCGGGTCACATCCGCGCCGGGGTCGCGCCCGCCCCGGCCGACGGCACCGGAGGATCGCGATGCGCAACGGACCGGGCTACACCCCGCTCACCCCGCTGTCCTTCCTGGAGCGGTCGGCGGAGGTGTTCCCCGGCAAGACCGCGTACGTGCACGGCGACCGCCGCGTCCCCTACGCCGCGTTCGCCGCCGAGGTGACACGGCTCGCGAACGCGCTGCGGGCCATCGGGATCGAGCCGGGCGACCGCGTGGCCTACCTCGCGCCGAACGTGCCGGAGTTGCTCGTCGCGCATTTCGCCGTGCCGCTGGCGGGGGCCGTCCTCGTCGCGATCAACACCCGGCTGGCGTCCGAGGAGGTCCGCTACATCCTCGGCCACTCGGGCGCGAAGGCGCTGGTCGTCGACGCCGGGCTGCATCCCACGGCGGCGCCCCTGGCCGGTGGGCTGCCGGACGTCGTGACGGTGTCCGCCGCCGGAGCCGAACCCGACCCGGCGGTCGGCGGTATCACCTACGGCGAGCTCCTCGCGCGCGGCTCCGACGACCCCCTCCCCTGGAGCGTGGACGACGAGAACGCGGCCATCTCCATCAACTACACGTCCGGCACCACTGGGCGCCCGAAGGGCGTCGTCTACACGCACCGGGGCGCCTACCTCAACGGGCTCGGCGAGGTCCTGCACTCGCGGCACACGCCCGACAGCGTCTACCTGTGGACGCTGCCGATGTTCCACTGCAACGGCTGGTGCACGCCGTGGGCGCTCGTCGCGGTCGGCGGGACGCAGGTGTGCCTGCGGGCCGTCGCCGCCGGGGAGGTCTGGCGGCTCATCGACGCCGAGGGCGTCACCCACCTCAACGGCGCCCCCACCGTCCTGGTGGCCATCGCCAACGCCGCCGAGGCGCATCCGCTGGAACGGCCGCTCGTCGTCACCACGGCGGGCGCCCCGCCGAGCCCCACGATCATCGGGCAGATGGAGGGGCTCGGCGCGAAGATCGTCCACGTGTACGGGCTGACCGAGACCTACGGGCCGTACTCGGTGTGCGAGCCGCAGCCCGGCTGGTCCGCGCTGGCGGCGCCCGAGCGGGCCCGGCTGCTGGCCCGGCAGGGCGTCGGGATGATCCAGACGGACGGGCTGCGCGTCGTCGACGCCGACATGGCCGACGTGCCCGCCGACGGCGAGACGCTCGGCGAGATCGTGATGCGCGGCAACAACGTCATGCGGGGCTACCACGACGACGAGGACGCCACGGCGGCGGCGTTCCGGGGCGGCTGGTTCCACTCCGGCGACCTCGGCGTCCGCCACCCGGACGGCTACGTCGAGCTGCGCGACCGGTCCAAGGACATCATCATCTCCGGCGGCGAGAACATCTCGACCGTGGAGGTGGAGCGGGCGATCGACTCGCATCCCGCCGTCCTGGAGGTCGCCGTCGTCGCGGCGCCGGACGGCACGTGGGGCGAGCGGCCCAAGGCGTTCGTCGTCCTGCGGGAGGGGCGCGCGGCGACGGAGGCGGAGATCGTCGAGCACGTGCGCGGGAGCCTCGCCCGGTACAAGGCGCCCGACTCCGTCGAGTTCGTGGCCGGGCTGCCGAAGACCTCCACCGGGAAGATCCAGAAGTTCCAGCTCCGCGAGAGGGAGTGGGCGGGCCGCGACCGCCGCATCCAGGGCTGACCGCGCCCGCGCCCGGCCGCGTCCAGGGAATCGGATCCGGCCCCCGCGCGGACGGTACAGGCGCGTGAGGAACGCCCGTTCCGGGGAAGGTTCGGGAGGCGGGAACCGAGCACGGCCGACAGAGCGGGAGGGGAGCGGGATGTCACCCATCGACAGGTCCACCGGCGAGCCGGCCGGGAACGTGCTGATCGTGGGGGCGGGCCCGACCGGGCTCCTGCTGGCGGGGGACCTGGCCGCGGCGGGGATCGGCTGCACCGTGCTGGAGCGGCGGGAGGAGGACACGAGCAACCTGACCCGCGCCTTCTCCGTCCATGCCCGGACGCTGGAGCTGCTCGACGCGCGCGGTGTCGCCGACGAGCTGGCCGCGACGGGGACCCGCGTCGAGAGGGTGCGGTTGTTCGGAGGTCGCGGGCTGCGGCTGTCCCGCCTGCCCGGCCGCTTCCCTTACGTCCTGGTCACGCCGCAGTACGAGACCGAGCGGGTGCTGCGGGAACGGGCGCTGGCCGCGGGCGCGGAGATCGTGCACGGCGCCGAGGCGGTCGGGCTCCGGCAGGACGCGGCGGGCGTGGACGTGGACGTCCGCACGGCCGCCGGGGACGAGCGGACCCGCCGCGCGTCGTACGTGGTCGGCGCCGACGGGGTGCGCAGCACGGTCCGGGAGGCGCTCGGGCTGCCGTTCCCCGGGCAGGCGGCCGTCCGGTCGGTGATGCTCGCGGACGTGCGGCTGGACGACGCGCCGAGCGAGGTCCTGACCGGCGGGACGTCCGGCGACGCGTTCGCCTTCCTCGCGCCGTTCGGGGACGGCTGGTACCGCGTGATCGGCTGGAACCGGCGCCACCAGGTCCCCGACTCCGAGCCCGTCGACATGGACGAGCTGCGGGAGGTGGTGCGCCGCGCGCTCGGCACAGACCACGGCATGGGCGAGCCGCGCTGGACGTCCCGGTTCCGCAGCGACGAGCGGCAGGTCCCGAGGTACCGGGTGGGGCGGGTGTTCCTCGCGGGCGACGCCGCGCACGTCCACTCCCCGGCGGGCGGGCAGGGGATGAACACCGGGCTGCAGGACGCCGCCAACCTCGGCTGGAAGCTGGCCGCCGAGCTGCGCGGGTGGGCGCCGTCCTGGCTGCTCGACAGCTACCACGAGGAGCGGTACCCGGTCGGGCGGCTCGTCCTGCGCGGCAGCGGGGCGTTGCTGCGGTTCGCACTGGTGGAGCCGCCCCTGCTGCAGAGGGCGCGCGGCGCGGCGGTGTGGGCGGCGACCCACGTCCGGCCCATCGAGCGGCGGCTGGCGGGCAGGGTGTCCGGCATCGACATCGCCTACCCGGCGCCGCAAGGCGCCCACCGGCTGGCCGGGAAGCGCGCCCCGGACGTCCCGCTCGCGGGCAGCCCGGGGCGGCTGTACGGGCTGCTCGGCGACGGGCGGTTCGTGCTGGTGGTGGCGGCCAACGACCCGGCGGTGACCTACCTGGCGACCAAGCGGTGGGCGGACCGCCTGCACTGCGCGCTGGCCGGGGGCGCCACCCGCACCACCGCGCTCGTCCGCCCGGACGGGTACATCGCGTGGGCGTGCGACGAGACCGCGCCCGACCGGCGCGCCGCCGCGATCCGCGACGCGCTCGCCCACTGGTGCGGGCAGCCCGCCGAGCGGCCCCAGCACGACCCCCACCCGGCCGAGCGGATCCCGGGGAACGTCCAGGAGGAGAAGGGCATCTGACCATGGCGGCCCAGAACGTCGCGCGCAAGCTCATCGCCTCGCACCTGGTGAGCGGCGAGATGACGCCGGGCGCCGAGATCGGGCTGCGCGTCGACCAGACCCTCACGCAGGACGCGACCGGCACGATGGTGATGCTGGAGCTGGAGGCCCTCGACCTGGACCGCGTCCGCACGCAGGTGTCCGTCCAGTACGTCGACCACAACCTGCTCCAGGCCGACGAGCGCAACATGGCCGACCACATCTTCCTGCGGTCGGCGTGCCGCCGGTACGGGCTCTGGTACTCGCGTCCGGGCAACGGCGTCTCGCACCCCACGCACATGCAGCGCTTCGGCGTGCCCGGCGCCACGCTGGCCGGCTCGGACTCCCACACGTGCGCGGCCGGGTCCCTCGGCATGCTCGCGATCGGCGTCGGCGGGCTGGAGACCGCGATGGCGATGGCCGGGGAGCCGCTGCACGTGACGATGCCGGAGATCTGGGGCGTCCGGCTGACCGGCGCGCTCCCGCCCTGGGTCAGCGCCAAGGACGTGATCCTGGAGATGCTGCGGCGGCACGGGGTGCGCGGCGGCGTCAACCGCGTCATCGAGTACCACGGGCCCGGCCTGGCGTCGCTGTCGGCCATGGACCGGCACGTCATCGCGAACATGGGCGCCGAGCTGGGCGCGACGACCACGGTGTTCCCCTCGGACGGGCGGGTCCGCGCGTTCCTGCGCGCCGAGGGACGCGAGGACGACTTCACCGAGATCACCGCCGACCCGGGCGCCGCCTACGACGCCGCCGAGGAGATCGACCTGTCCGCCCTCGAACCGCTGATCGCCCGTCCCGGCTCGCCCGGCGACGTGGTGCCGGTCCGCGACGTCGCGGGGCGGGAGGTCCACCAGGTGGTCGTCGGGTCGTCGGCGAACCCCGGGCTGCGCGACTTCGCGTCCGTCGCGGCGATCGTCCGGGGCCGCCAGGCGCATCCGCGGGTGTCGCTCGACGTCAACCCGACGTCCCGGCAGATCCTCCTCGACCTGACGCGGACGGGCGCGGCGGCCGACCTGATCCAGGCCGGCGCGCGGATCCACCAGGCGGGCTGCCTCGGCTGCATCGGCATGGGCCAGGCGCCCGCGATCGGCCGCGACAGCCTGCGGACGTTCCCGCGCAACTTCCCCGGACGCTCCGGCACGAAGGGCGACCGGGTCTGGCTCTGCTCGCCCGAGACCGCCGCGGCCGCCGCGCTCACCGGGGAGATCACCGATCCGCGCGACCTGCCCATGGACCCGCCGGACGTCCGGCTCCCGGAGACCTCCAGCGCCGATCACGCGATGCTGGAGGCGCCCCCGCCGCCCGAGGAGGCGTGCGGCGCCGAACTGGAGAAGGCCCCCAGCATCGGCGTCCTGCCCGAGCTGGACCCGCTGCCGGACGAACTGGACGTCCCCGTCGTGATCAAGGTCGGGGACGACGTGTCCACCGACGAGATCCTCCAGGCGGGCGCGCGGGCCCTCCCATACCGCAGCGACATCGCCAAGCTCGCCGACTTCGCCTTCACCCGGCTCGACGAGGGCTACCCGGACCGCGCCCGCCGGGCCGGTCCGCACGCGGTCGTCGGCGGGCGCAACTACGGGCAGGGCTCGTCGCGCGAGCACGCCGCGATCGCGCCGCGCCACCTGGGGCTGCGGCTCGTCCTCGCCCGCTCCTACGCCCGCATCCACTGGCAGAACCTCGTCAACTTCGGGATCCTGCCGCTGGAGTTCGCCGACGAGGCCGACTACGACCGCGTCCGGCAGGGCGACGAGCTGCGGATCGGGAACGTCCGCGGCGCCCTTGCGGGCGGCGGCGGGATCGAGGTCCGCAACCTCACCAGGGACGAGACGTACCGGGCGCGGCACCGCCTGTCCCCGCGCCAGCGCGACCTGGTCGCCGCCGGAGGCCAGATCCCCCACCTGCGCGCCCGCGGACCCCGTGATCATTAAGCCGCGGCGAGCCGTCCCCGTGAGGGCTGGCACGGGGGCGGCTCGCCGCAAGCGGGGACGGGAGGCGGATCAGAAGCGGCGGCTCTCGCGGCCGTAGCCGAGTTCCTCGGCGACGTCGGCGAGGTTCTCGTAGTCCCGGTCGGGCAGGGTCTCCAGGGCCCCGACCGCCTCGTCCGGGGCGCCCTCGCCGGACGCGTGGGCGACCAGCTCGTCCGGCCGCGCCGGATACCGGACGCCGGTGAGCAGCCGGGCCAGCGCGCTGCGGCCCTCCACGTCCCGCGCGCTCATCCCGGGAGGGGACCCCTCGCGCGGATCGCCGCCGGGGGCGGTCGGATCCCACGCGGCGTCGCCGGAGTACGGCTCGGTCTCCTTGAACTCCTCGGCGTGCGTGGAGTGGCCGCCGCGGACCATGCCCTCCGTCTCGTGGCCGATCTCGTCGTCCAGCCTGGGGCCGTGCTTGTCGCTCTTGTCTGGCATCGTTCGTCCTCCCTGCGCGGTCGAGCCGGCCTCATGGTCCTTCGTGGTCACAATCTTCCCGGGCGGGGCCGTCTAAACAGGACGCCGATCTTGGCGCGCCGGGCGCGGTACGGTGTGGCGCATGCTGCCGGAGGAGGGCGTGAACGCCGTTCGGGCCGTGGTCGCCCTGCTGGTGCGCGGGCACTACGAGGAACTGGAGACCCTGACGGAGGGGCGCAGATACACCGCGTCCGACATGGCGGCGACGATCGCCCGGTCCGGGCGCGACCTGATCAGCCCGCCGGAGGAGGCGTTCCGCGCCGTCGACGCGGTGGCCGCCCCGCAGGAGGCCGCCGACGAGCGCGCCTTCCACGTCGAGTTCCCGCTGTGGACGGCCCAGGAGGGCCGTTCGGACATGGCGGTCGGCCTCGTCGTCTCCGAGGTCATGGACGGCGTGTGGACCGTGGCGCTGGAGGGCATCCGGGTGCCCTGACCTGCCGCCGCGCCGGCCGGCCTCCGCGTTCGGGGCCCATATGATCTGGTCCGGGCGGGTCTGCGGCAGACGGGAGCGCACGTGGCAGGGCACATGACGCCGGAGGAGTTCCGCCGGTACGGCAGGCAGGTCGTCGATTGGATCGCCGACTACCAGGAGAAGATCGAGTCCTATCCCGTCCTGTCACGGGCCCGGCCGGGCGAGGTGCTCGCGAGCCTGCCCGCCCACCCGCCGGAGCGCGGCGAGGGGTTCGAGGCCGTCCTCGCCGACCTCGACCGCGTCGTGATGCCCGGGATCACGCACTGGCAGCATCCCGGCTTCTTCGCCTACTTCCCCGCCAACGCCAGCGGCCCCGCGATCCTCGGCGACCTGCTGTCGGCCGGGCTCGGCGTCCAGGGCATGCTGTGGGCGACCAGCCCCGCCTGCACCGAGCTGGAGACCCGGACGATCGACTGGCTGGCCGAGCTGCTCGACCTGCCCGCCCGGTTCCGCGGCGACGGCGCGGGCGGCGGCGTCATCCAGGACTCGGCGTCCGGCGCCGCGCTCGTCGCGATCCTCGCCGCGCTGCACCGGGCCGACGGCGGGACCGCCGGACGCGAGGGGATCACCCGCCGCCACACCCTCTACATCAGCTCCCAGACCCACTCGTCGCTGGAGAAGGCCGCCAAGGTCGCCGGGATCGGGTCGGCGAACGTCCGCGTCGTGGACTCGGGCCCCGGCACCCTCGCCATGGCCCCCGCGCACCTGGACGCGCTGCTCGCCGAGGACGCCGCGGCGGGCGCGGTGCCCGTCCTGGTCTGCGCGACGGTCGGCACCACGTCCACGACGGCGGTCGACCCCGTCCCCGAGATCGGCGAGGTCTGCGCCCGGCACGGCGTCTGGCTCCACGTGGACGCCGCGTACGCAGGCGTCGCGGCCGTCTGCCCGGAGCTGCGGTGGGTCAACGACGGGCTGGACGGCCACGTCGACTCCTACTCGACCAACCCGCACAAATGGCTGCTCACCAACTTCGACTGCAACGCGCTGTGGGTGGCCGACCGGGCCCCGCTGGTGGGCGCGCTGTCGATCCTGCCGGAATACCTGCGCAACCAGGCCACGTCCTCGGGCGAGGTCATCGACTACCGCGACTGGCAGATCTCGCTCGGCCGCCGGTTCCGCGCGCTGAAACTGTGGTCGGTGATCCGCTGGTACGGGGCGGAGGGGCTGCGCGAGCACGTCCGGACGGGCGTGCGGCTGGCCCGCGACCTCGCGTCCTGGGTCGCCGCCGACCCCGGGTTCGAGCTGCTGGAGCACCCCCCGTTCGGGCTCGTGTGCTTCCGCCCGCGCTGGGACGGCCTGCCGGACGGGGAGGCCGACGCGGCGACGATGCGGCTGATGGAGCGGCTCAACGCGTCCGGCGACCTCTACCTCACCCACACCAAGGCCGGCGGGCGCGTGCTACTGCGCATGGCGATCGGCGCCCCCGCCACCGGCGACGCCCACGTGGCGGCCGCCTGGCGCCGGATCCGCGAGGAGGCGGCCGAGCAGGCCGCGGAACGGGCCGACCCCGGCCGGTGAGCCCCTAGGACTGGGCGAGGCGGACGGCACGCAGGATGCGCCGCACCAGCGACCGCGATTCGGGCTCGTCCGCGCCCTGCCCGGCGGCCGGCTCCGCGTCGGGGCTCCCGGCGGGCGGCGGCGGCTCGCCCGCCAGCTCGTAGTGGACCGGCAGCGAGCGCAGCCCCCGCATCATCGGGGACGACCGCCACGGCAGCTGGTCGGCGGGCAGCGCCAGCCGCAGCCCGCCGAACCGGTCGAACAGCCGCTCCACCGCGATCACGGTGATGGTGGTGGCCAGGTCGCGGCCGAGGCAGGCGTGCGGCCCCGCGCCCCACGCCAGGTGCGCGCGGGAGCTGTAGATCGAGTCGGCCGCCGCGCCTTCGGTGAAGGCGGGGTCCAGGTGCGCGGCGGCGGGCGACAGCATGACCGGGTCGCCGGCCGCGATCTGGAACCGGCCGATCCGCACGTCGACCTTCGGCCAGCGGAACGACAGGTTGGCCATCGGCGGGCTGGAGATCGCGGCCCGGTTGACCGCCTCCTGGATCATCCCGGCGGACAGGCTGTCGCGGGCCCCGGTCTCCCCGATGACCACCTCGGCGATGGTGTTGCCGACCAGCGTCCCGGTGAAGTCGCCGATCAGCCCCGTCAGCAGGACCATCTCGCGGGCCAGCTCGTCCACCGTCAGGTCCGGGACGGCGGCGAGCATGAAGGACGGCAGGTCCTCGCCGGGCTCGGCCGCCTTGGCCGCGCACACCTGCGTGACCTCGGCCATCAGCCGCGCGGACGCCTCGGCGGCGTCCGGGCCAGCGTCCAGCACTCGCCACAGGTCCATGATCAGCTCGTCGCCGCGGGCGCTGTCGGCCCCGAGCAGCCGGCCCATCACCATCAGCGGGAGGGGGCGCGCGTACTGCGCCGACAGGTCGGCCCAGCCGGTGCGGCCGCCGCCCTCCGACAGCACGGTGATCAGCTCGTCGGCGTACCGCCGGACGGCCTGCTCCAGCTGCTTGGCCTGCGGCCGCGAGCGGTCCTGGAAGGGGCGCAGGCCCTCGCTCCAGGCGCCCCGGAGCCGGCTCAGGTCGGCGCCGTCGCGGAACACCGAGAAGTCGAGCCCGTACACGGGCAGCAGCGGCCAGTCGGCGGGCACGCGGCCCTCGCGGCGCGCGCGCCAGGAGTCCAGCCGCCGGCTCCAGACGCCGCGCGCGTCGCGCAGGATGTCGAGCGTCTGCGGGTAGCCGATGACGAGCCACGCGGGCACCCCGAGGACGTCCACCGGCGCCACCGGCCCGTACTCGGCGCGCAGCCGCTCGTAGAAGAGCGCGGGACGGGACTCGTAGTCCCGGTTGACCAGCGGCTGGACGGCGAGCGCCTCCAGCGGCGGATGGGCCGGCGCGGGCTCGGACGGCGGGATCTGGGGCTCCACGAGCACACCCTAGGGGAGTTCGTCCCGCTAATGATCGTCCCGCCGGGAAAACCCCGGAATGATCTTCCCGGCGGGTCCGGTGCCCGCGTTCCCCTCCGGGTATGTGAGGCTAGTGGGTGCCCCTACAACGGCTGGAGGTCCGCATGGCCGACTCGTCAGGAGAGAAGGACGGCAGCGAGAAGGACGGCAGCGAGGACGACGTGAAGCGCAGGTTCCGGGAGGCCCTGGAGCGCAAGCGCGGAGCGGCGGCCGAGAAGAACGCGGGCGCGGGCGGCAGGAGCGGTTCGAAGGTGCGCGGCACCCACGAGCGCGCCGACCACCAGCGCCAGTTCCGCCGCAAGAGCGGCTGAGCGCCGGCCGCGCAGCCCGTCCGCACACGAGAGCGGCCGGAAGGGGCCGCACCGCCGAGACCCCCGCGCGAATGCGCGGGGGTCGACGAGGCGTGCCCTGGGCCCGCTTCGGCCGCCGGTCCGCGTGTCAGCCCCGGTACAGCTTCTTCTCGTAGGCGGGGCCGTAGTACTCCTCCAGCTCCTCGACGCTCTCCTTGGTGAACTGCACGTCCTTCTGGATCCGGGCGTGCGAGGGCAGCGCGCCGGGCTCCCACTCCCCGGGCTTCCACAGGTTCGACCGCATGAGCGCCTTGCCGCAGTGGAAGAAGATCTGCTCGATCTCCACGACCAGGGCGAGGACCGGGCGGTGGCCCTTGACGACCATCGCGTCGAAGAAGGGCGCCTCCCGGACGAGCCGTGCCCGGCCGTTGATCCGCAGCGTCTCGCGGCGCCCGGGGATCAGGTGGATCAGCCCGACGTGCGGGTTGGCCAGGACGTTGAGGAAGCCGTCGGCGCGGCGGTTGCCGGGACGGTCGGGGATGGCGAGGGTGGTGTCGTCGAGGACGCGGACGAACCCGGGCGGGTCGCCCTTGGGGGACACGTCGCAGTTCCCGGCGGCGTCGCTGGTGGCGATCAGGCAGAACGGGGACCGTGCGAGCCATTCCCGGTCCCAGTCGTGCAGGGCGACGCGCTCCTTGTCGACCGCGCGCGGCATCGGGGCGCCGAGCAGCTCGCGCAGCTCCTCCGCAGAGGTGATCTCGGTGAACTCGGGGGCGAGCGTCATCGCCGCTCCTTCCGCCGTGGGGCCCGGAAGGCCAGCGTAACTCCCGGCCGTCCGGGCATCGTGGACCGGGCCATCCCGACTCCACCCGCCGTGCCCCGGCGCTTGCCTCCCGCGCCGCGTCCGCGTTTCCCGGGACGGGAGCGGGTGCGATAAAAGAGCGCGGCCGCGCGATCACTCGCGGCGACGAGTAATTCCGATTCCGCATTCCAGCGGGTGCCCAAAGATTAGTATCCGGCCCTACAGGTTCTGGTCGTCTTCTCGGAGGCCCGGGTGATCGGCGTCGCGACCTCGCTCGTCGCGGTCTGCCTGTGCTATTGCGGCGTCGCCCTGTTCAAGGCGGCCAGCGCCCGGATGGAGCCGCTGCGCGGCGACCGCCTCCCGCACCTGCTCGGCCAGCTGCTCACCAGCCGGCTGTGGGCGGCGGGCCTGCTGCTGCTCGTGGCGGGCGTGGAACTCCAGCTCGTCGGGTTCGCCAGGCTGCCGGCCGCGCTGGTCGTCCCGCTGTCGGGCACGGCGGGCGTCCTCCTGCTGGGGTTCACCGCCGGGTGCTTCGGCGAGCGGCTCGGCGGGCGCGACTGGCTGGGGATCGCCCTGTTCGCGCTGGGCGCCCTCCTGGTGGCCGCGTCGCTGGCCGACGGGAGCCGCGGTCCCGGCCGCCCGCCGCCGCCGTCGGTGCTGCTCGCCGTCGCCGTCCCGTCCCTGGTCCTGCCCGCCCTGTGGTCGGTGCTCGGCCACCTGCGCCCGGACGGCCGCCACCGCCGCACGTCCGCCGGCGTGTCCTACGGCGTCGCCTGCGGGGTCCTCGTCGGCGCCGCCGAGATCGGCGTGAAGGGCCTGGCGATCACCTTCTACGCCGGCGCCGGCGCCGCCGACGTGCTCGCCGGCCCCCACTTTTACATCGCCGTGGTCGGCATGGCGCTCGCGCTCGTCCAGGGCATGATCGCCTTGCAGCGCGCCCGGATGGCGGTCTGCATGACCGTCGCCACCATCGTCGCCCTGATCTACCTGGTGGTGGCCGGAACGTTCCTGTTCGGCGGCGACTGGCCGTCCGACCCGCTGTGGGGGGTGCTGCGGGTCGCGGGGGTCGGCGTCGCCGTCGCGGCGGTCTTCGCCTTCCCGCGCGAGGCCCCGCCCGAGCACCCGTCCCACCGCGCCCGGGTGTGACCTGTCCTGGAACGGACGAGGTAGGGCTGACCGCAGCAGGAACCCACCGGCTGGCCCCGTCGTGGCGGTGACGCGGCGTCCCTAGCGTTTGCGTACGGGCGGCGGGTCCCACTTCCGGGCGGGCAGCAACACCAAGACGTACGTGGCCACGGTGATCCTCCAGCTCGTCGCCGAGGGACGGATCGGCCTGGGCGACTCGGTCGACAAGTGGCTGCCCGGCCTCGTCCAGGGCAACGGCAACGACGGCAAGAAGATCACGGTGCGGCACCTGCTGCAGCACACGAGCGGGCTCTACAACTACACCGAGGACCTGCCGTTCGGGACGGAGGCCGACTTCCAGGCGCACCGGTTCGACCACCACACGCCCGCGGAGCTGGTCGGGATGGCCTTGAAGCACCGCCCGAGCTTCGAGCCGGGGGAGACCAAGCCGGACGGCGACCCGAAATGGGAGTACTGCAACACCGGCTACGTGCTCCTCGGCATGATCATCAAGCGGGTGACCGGACATGAGTGGGACCGGGAGGTCATGCGGCGGATCGTGCGGCCGCTCGGCCTGACGCACACCGGGTTCGCCCCGGGCTACGACGTTCCGCGGCCGCACGCGCAGGGCTACCAGCAGTTCACGGTGGGCGGGCCGTTCGTGGACGCCACCCGGATGGACTACAGCTGGGCGTCCTCGGCCGGGACGCTGACCACCACGGCGGCGGACCACAACCGGTTCTTCAAGGCGCTGATCGGGGGACGGCTGCTGCGCCCCGCGCAGCTGGCCGAGATGCAGAGGACCGTGCCCACGGACATGGACGGCTACTTCACCGGCGCCCGGTACGGGCTCGGGCTGATTTGGCTCCCCCTGCCCTGCTCCAAGGCCGGGTACTGGGGGCACGGCGGTGACACGCCCGGCTTCATGACCCGCGAGGGCGTCACCCCCGACACGCGGCGGAGCGTCGCGATCAGCGTGCCGTCGCAGCTGGCGGGCGATCCGGGGCTGCCGCTGGACCTGGCGGCGAGGACGGCCGTCCGGAACGTCCTCTGCGGGCGGTAAGGCCCGCACCGGCGCATCGGCGCACCGGGTGGCCGCGTGGTGTCCCCCGTGCGGACCACCACGCGGCCGCCGGGCCGCCGCGCGCAGGGCACCACCGGTGCCCAAGGGGAAGGGCGCGGCGCTCTCAGTGGGAGTACTCGTCGTCGTACTCGTCGGGATAGGGCAGCTTGCCGCCCGCCTGCACGCCGCCTGAGCCGCGGCCCTTGGGCTCCTCCCACTCCTCCTGGCGGCCGAGGGCCGTCATGTCGAGGAAGTAGTAGGAGCCGCCGACCTGCTCGGTGCCGCGCGCGTACGCGGAGTAGGTGTGGTAGACGGCGTCGCCGTCGCGGAGGAAGCAGCTGGAGCCGGGCAGCTCCATCGGGCGCTCGCTGTCCAGGAAGGCCCGCTCGCCGGCCCGGCGGTACTCGTCGGCGGTGCGGTAGTTGTACTCCTCCGGCGCCACCGATCCGTCGACCGTGACGTGGAAGTCGTAGTTGAAGTCGCTGCCGTACGAGGAGTACCAGGGGAACACCCAGCCCATCTCCGCCCGGAACGGCCCGATCTTCGACTGCGGCGCGCGGGACACCGCGGCGTAGGCGGTGCCGCGGTCGCGCAGGTGGCGCAGGTGCCCCACGGAGATCTCCGCGAGCCCGGACGAGCAGCTCCGGCAGGCGCGCTCCCAGGACGGGTCCCACATCACGTGCCCGACGATGAGCTGGCTCCGGCCCTGGAACAGGTCGAGCAGGCCCGCCTTGCCGTCGGGCCCCTCGAAGACGTAGTCCTTGTCGATCCGCACCATGGGCAGGCGGCGACGCTCGGCGTTCAGCGCGTCACGGGCCCGGGTGAGCTCCTTCTCCTTGACGAGCAGCGCCTTGCGCGCGGCCACCCACTCCTCGCGCGTGACGACCTCCGGAAGGGCCATGCCTTCTCCTCCGTCCGAAACAGGGGTGCGTGCGGTCATTTGGTACCGACTTGGTGGCGCACCGGAAATCATCGGCCCCGTCCGGTGACTTTCGGGACGCGGCGGAGTCGGTCCTTGTGGGGGATGGCGCCCCCAGGAGGATGAGGGGTGCGATGGACGCGGTGGAGACGGCGGCGCTGCGGGGCTACGGCTCCGGGCTGCTGGAAAGGTCGATCGGTTTCGCGGTCGGCGTCCTTGAGTCCGTCACGGCCGAGACGCTCCGGCGTCCGACGCCGTGCCGGGGCTGGGACCTGGAGGCCCTGCTGCGGCATATGGCCGAGTCCCTGGCCGCGCTGTGCGAGGCCGTCGACACCGGCTCGGTGCGGCTCTTCCCGGACGACGACCCGGGGCACGACGATCTGGGGCCCGCCGAGGCGGGCGCTTCCGCCGCCGCGCTCGTGGTGGGCTTCCGCGCGGGCGCCGACCGGCTGCTCGGGGCCTGGACGGCCGCGGCCGAGGACGACCGATCGGTCACCGTCGGCGGCTGCCCCATGCGCGGGAGCCTGGTCGCCGGGACGGGGGCCATCGAGATCGCGGTGCACGGCTGGGACGTCGCCTGGGCCACCGGGCGGCCGCGCCCGATCCCGCCCGCCCTCGCGGGCCAGCTGCTCAGGCTCGCCTCGACTGTGGTCACCGACGCGACCCGGCACGGCCTGTTCGCGCCGCCGGTCCCGGTGCCGCCGGCGGCCGGGCCGAACGACCGCCTGCTCGCCTACCTCGGCCGCGACCCGTCCGCGGTCCCCGGCTGACCGGCAAGCGCCCTAGGGGCGGAGGGGTCAGCCGCGAGGGGCGTAGCGGCGGACCCCGCCGTCCTCGTGCGCGTCCAGGACGCCCTGGTCGGCCAGGACGTCCAGGTGCGCCTCGATCTCCAGCACCGCCAGCATCCGGCTGAACGAGTCCAGGTCGTCCAGCTTGCGCTTGCGGCGCGTCCACGGGATGGCCCGCGCCACCTCGAAGGCCGTCGCGTGCCCCGCGCGGACCTGCCCGGCGGCGGCGTCGAGGCGGGCGGCGTGGTGGTCGAGCAGCTCGTCGATCCGCGTGTGCGTGCTGGCCTTCACCGGGCCGTGCGCGGGCAGCAGCAGCGTGTCGGGCATGTCCCGGACGAGCCGCAGCGACGCCAGGTAGCTGCGCAGCGGCTTCGGCTCGGGCTCGGTCTCCAGCCCGATGGACGGGCTGATGTGCGGCAGCACGTGGTCCCCGGCGAACAGCAGCCCGGCGGCGGCGTCGCGGAGCACGACGTGTCCGCGCGTGTGCCCGGGCGTGGCGAACACGTCCAGCCCCCGCTCGGCCAGGGGAACGCGCTCCTCGTCGTCCAGCCAGGCGTCCGGCATGGCGTCGGGGACGCTCCGCCCGGAGGTGTCGACGGGGGCGCCGGCGATCTCGTCGGCCAGGTCGCCCGCGCCGCAGCGGCGCAGCAGGTCCACCTGGCGGGGGTGCAGCCCCCGGCGGACGTCGAACGCCTCGATCGAGGGCCGCTCGCCGCGGCCGATCCGCACCCGGGTGCCGAACGACTCGCGCAGCGCCAGGGCCTGGGAGTAGTGGTCCCAGTGCGCGTGGGTGACGAGGAACTGCGCCACGTCGTCCAGCCGGTGCCCGAGCGTGCGGAGCGCGCCCTCCAGGGACGCGCGCGTGTCGGGCATGGCCCAGCCGGAGTCGATGACCACCGGGCCGCCCGGGTCCTCGATGACGTACACGTTGACGGCGTGCAGCGAGGGGATCGGCAGCGCGAGCGGGATCCGGTGCACCCCCGGCGCCACCTGATGGGCGCCGGGTTCGGTCCAGTCCGTCGGCTGCTCCACGACCGGTGCCGTCACCGCGCCCCCCTCGACAATCGAATCACGTTCGGGGTCGAACCTACTTCATGCTGAATATCCGATTCGTCGCACCCCTGGCCGGCCGGTGCCGAGCGGCGGGTCAGCGGTGCCCGGCGTCCCGCCCGGCGGCGCGGCGGGCCTGCGCGGCGGCCTCGCGGGCTTCGCGCGCCGCCTCGTCCGCCCTGGCCCGGGACTGCTCGGCGCGCTCGGCCCTGCGGACGGCCGCGTCGCGGGCGGCGACGGCCCGCTCCAGCTCGTGCCGCAGGCGCCCCACCTCGGCGGACGCGGCCTCCGCCTCCTCGCGCGCCGCCCCGGCCCGCTCCGCGCGCTCGCCGAGCGCGCGCTCGGCCTCCTCGGCCCGCTTGCGCAGCGACTCGGCCCGCCTGGCGCGGACCCCGCTCGTCCGCGACGCCTTCGGCTTGGCGGCGGGACGCCCTTCAGGTGGCGCGCCCGCCTTCGGCTTCGCGGGGCGCTCCTCGCTCGTGCGCGACGCCTTCGGCTGGGCGGGGCGCTCCTCCAGCGGCGCGCCCGCCTTTCCGGTCTTGGGCTTCTGCTCCCGGTCCTTCCCGGCCTCGGGCCGCCTCTCGGCCCTGGGCTCCGGGCGGCCGTCGCCGTCGGGGCGCGGCGCCGCGGGGAAGCCGGCGGGGACGAAGCCGGTGTGGCTGCGCGGCTGCGAGAGCCGTCCCGCGCGGACCTCATCGGCCACGTCGGCGTCCACGGTGGCGGCCTGCAAGGTGTCCTCGACCTCCCGGACGGCCTGCTCGCGCAGCGGGTTGCCCGCCTCGGCGGCCAGCTCGCCCGCCCTGCGCACGAGATCGCGGATCAGCCGCGCCCGGCGCTGTTCGAGGTCGCCGAGCCCGCCGCCCGAGCCCCACGCGGCGCGCATCTCGGCGCCGACGTCCAGCAGGCGGCCCAGGTCGTCCGCCGCCGAGCGCGACAGCAGGTTGACCGCCCACGCGGGCAGCGTTGGGCGGCGCAGCGCCCCGATCCGCTTGGCGAGCGCGGCGTCGCCGTCCGCCTTGGCCTGCCGCGCCAGCCGCGTCCTGGTGGCGACGAACTCGGCCGGGACGGCGCCGTAGAGCTCGTCGGCCGAGCTGGAGAAGTCCACGCCGCATTCCTACCCGGGCGCGGGCCCAGGTGATCAGGGCGTCCGGGACCGGCCTGGACGCGGCGCCGCGCCCTCGATATACTTGCACGCGAGTATTCGTCCACGAGGAGTCGGGATGCCCAAGCGGCGCAAGGTGAGCAACCTCCTCGGCCTTGCCGTCCTGTCCACGGTGTCGGCCAGGCCCATGCATCCCTACGAGATGGCGTCGCTGATGCGCGCGCGCGGCAAGGACAGGGACATGGACGTCAAGTGGGGCTCGCTCTACACCGTCGTCCGGAACCTGGAGAAGCACGGCTTCCTGGCCGTGGCGGGGAGCGCCCGGGAGGGCGCGAGGCCCGAGCGGACCGTCTACCGCATCACCGACGCGGGCCTGGAGGAGCTGGCCGACTGGGTCCGGGAGCTGATCGGGGTGCCCGAGCGCGAGCATCCGCGGTTCAAGGCCGGGCTGTCGGTGATGGGCGCCCTGGGCCCGGACGAGGCGGCCGAACTGCTGCGCAGGCGGCTCGACGCCCTGGACCGCGAGATCGCCGAGGACGCGGCGGCGCTGGCGGCCGAGGACGAGGTGCCCCGCATCTTCCTCCTGGAGGCCGAGTACGACCTGGCCGTCCGGCGGGCGGAGGCCGGCTGGGTGCGCGGGCTGCTGGCCGAGATCACCGGCGGTTCGCTGCCGGGCCTGGACCTGTGGCGCGCGTTCCACGAGACCGGGCGGGTCCCCGCCGAGGTGGCGGAGCTGGCGGAAAGGGGCGCGACGGAGAACTGAGCAGAAGTGGTCCCGGTGGCGGTGCGGCAACACCGCCGCCGGGACCGGAACCCACCACCCGATCCACGCGCGGAGCGGGACCCGGCGGCGAGACCGCGGTCACCAGCCTATCCGGGGTCCTCCGCGCGCAACGGAGGCGACCATGGCGCACGCCATCGAGGCCGAGGGCCTCGTCAAGACCTATCCCGGCGACGTCCGGGCCCTGGACGATCTGTCCATCACCGTCGGCCCGGGGGAGATCCTGGGCCTGCTCGGCCCGAACGGGGCCGGCAAGTCCACCACGGTCAAGATCCTCACCACGCTGATCCGGCCCGACCGCGGGAAGGCGGCCGTGGCCGGGCACGACGTGCTGCGCCGCCCCGACCGGGTCCGGCGCCTCATCGGCGTCGTGTCGCAGCGCTCGGGCGCCGACCCCGACGCCAGCGGGCGCGACAACCTGATCCTGCAAGGCCGCCTGTACGGGATGGGCGGCGCCGAGGTGCGCCGCCGCGCGGGCGAGCTGCTCGAACGGCTGGGCCTGGGCGACGCGGCGCGCCGCGCGGTGAAGACCTACTCCGGCGGGATGCAGCGGCGCCTCGACGTGGCGCTCGGCCTCGTCCACCGGCCGCGCGTGCTGTTCCTGGACGAGCCGACCACCGGCCTCGACCCCGAGGCGCGCACGGCGATGTGGGCGGAGATCGCGCGTCTGGCCGGGGACGACGCCCTGGCGATCCTGCTCACCACCCACTACCTGGACGAAGCCGACCGGCTCGCCCGGCGGGTGGCGATCGTCGACCGCGGCCGCGTCGTCGCCGAGGGCACCCCGGACGCGCTCAAGGGCGAGCTGCGCGGCGACGCCGTCCACCTGGAGTGGCGGGAGGCGCCCGACGAGGCGCTGGCGCGGGCGGCCCTCGGCCGCCTGCCGGGCGTCCGCGACGTCCTCGTGGACGGGCCTCGGCTCAGCGCCCGGGCCGACGACGGCGCCGCCGCGGTGCCGGCGGTGCTCGCCGCGCTGGACCACGCCGGGATCCCGGCCGCCGCCGCGACCGTCGCGCGGCCGTCCCTGGACGATGTCTACCTGCGCTACGCCGGACGCCGGTTCGCCCAGGCCGACGCCGCTCCCGCCTCCGAGGCCCCGGCCCAGGGGACCGCCGCCGCCGACGCCGTCACCGCCGGAGGTGCCCGATGACCGCGCTCCTCGCCGGGACGTGGTGGATGACCCACCGCCGGCTGTCCGCGCTGCTCCGCAGGCCCGCCGTGCTCGTCATCACCCTCGTCCAGCCGGTCGTGTGGCTGTTCCTGTTCGGCGGGCTGTTCGAGAAGGTCGTCGAGCTGCCGGGATTCGGGACGGGCTCGTACCTGGACTACCTCGTCCCCGGCGTCGTGATCATGAACGCGGTGTCGCTGAACTCCTTCGCCGGGATGGGCACCATCGACGAGATCGAGCGCGGCACGCTCGACCGGTTCCTGGTGACCCCGGTGCGCCGCGGCGCGATCACCAACGCGGGCGTCGCCGAGCAGGCGATCAGCACCGCGTTCCAGTCCGCGGTGATCATCGCGCTCGGCCGGGCGGCGGGCGCGCACTACCCGGGCGGCGCCGCCGGCCTCGCGGTGCTCGTCGCGATGGCGGTGCTGGTCGGCGTCGTCCTCGCCGCGCTGTCCAACACCCTGGCGCTGCTGGTGCGGGACCGCAACACCATCATCGGGCTGAACGTGATGCTGCTGCTCCCGCTCACGTTCCTGTCGTCGGCGTTCATGGCCAAGGGCCTGATGCCGGGCTGGATGCGGCACGTGGCGTCCGGCAACCCGGTGAGCTGGGCCCTGGACGCCGGGCGCGCCGCGCTGTCCGACGACCCGGACTGGGGCTCGGTCGCCGCGCACGGCGGCGCGCTGCTGGCGCTCACCGCGGCGACCGTGGGCCTCGCGGTCCTGTCGTTCGGGAGCTACCAGAAGTCGCGGTGAGGGCGGGGTCGCACGGATACCTCCTTCCGGAGGATTGGCGCGAGGGCCGCACCGTGTGACGATCCGATCTATGGACACCTCGCTGAAGGCATTCCTGGAAGGCGGTCCGGCGGACCTGCCGGACCGGATCGTCGGGATCACCCCTCCCGGTGTCGAGCTGAGGCTGCCGTTCCGCGGTGGATACGAGCACTTCCAGGCCACCGCCCGGCACCGGGACACCCCCCACGGCCGGCTCCCCGTCTACCGCTGGTCCCGCCGCTCCGCCACCCCCGACTAGGACGCATTGAATCAACGCGTATCGAGGAAGCGGTCGAGGACGCGCGTGCCGAATGCCAGGCCCTCCAGCGGGACCCGCTCGTCCACGCCGTGGAACATCCCCAAGTAGTCCAGCTCCGGACCGAGCAGCAGGGGCGCGAATCCGAAGCTCGCGATGCCGATCTGGTTGAAGGACTTGGCGTCGGTGCCGCCCCCCATCACGTACGGCACCGGGCACGCCGCCGGGTCCTCGGCGCGCAGCGCGCCGGCGAGCGTGTGGAAGGTGTCCCCGGCCGGGTCCGCGGCCGGGGCCTCCTCGTAGTTGAGGAACTCCCGCGTGACCTTCGGGCCGAGCAGCCGGTCGACGGTGGCGAGGAACTCCTCGCCCGTGCCCGGCAGGTACCGGCCGTCCACCTGGGCGGTCGCCGTGCCGGGCACAACGTTGATCTTGTAGCCGGCGTCCAGCCGGGTCGGGTTGGCCGAGTTGCGGATCGTGCTCTCGAACAGCCGGCCGACGCCGCCGAGGCGCGCGGCCTCCTCGTCGAGGCGGTCGTGGTCGATGGTGGTGCCGAGCGCGTCCGCCAGACCGTCCAGCAGGGCCCGGACGCCCGGGGTCAGCCGGACGGGCCAGGTGTGGGAGGCCAGCCGGGAGACGGCGTGGGCGAGTTCGGCGACGGCGTTGTCGGGCGCGGGCTTGGACCCGTGGCCCGCGGTGCCGCGCGCCGTGAGCCGCATCCAGGTGGTGCCGCGCTCGCCGGTCGCGATCGGGTAGATCCGCCTGCCGCCCGCGTCCACGCTGAAGCCGCCCGACTCGCTGATCGCCTCGGCGCAGCCCTCGAAGAACTCCCGGTGCTCGCGCACCACGTACCGCGACCCGTAGTCGCCCGTGCACTCCTCGTCGGCG
The DNA here is from genome assembly GCF_004349215.1 of Actinomadura rubrisoli. Taxonomy (GTDB): domain Bacteria; phylum Actinomycetota; class Actinomycetes; order Streptosporangiales; family Streptosporangiaceae; genus Spirillospora; species Spirillospora rubrisoli. Next base: position 31,087 of record NZ_SMKU01000008.1, read on the forward strand.
AGGAACGCCAGCACCAGGTCGCCGCGCGTGCGGCGGCCCTCGCGCAGCCGCCGCCGGACGGTCGCGAGCGTCATCGCGAGGGTGCCCTTCATGTCGACCGCGCCGCGCCCCCACACGCACCCGTCCCGCACCTCGCCGGAGAACGGGGGGACACTCCACTCGGACGCGTCGGCGGGCACGACGTCCAGGTGCCCGTGGACGAGGAACGCCGGATGGGAGGGGTCGGTCCCGGGGACGCGCGCGAGCAGGCTCGCCCGGCCGGGCGCCGACTCGACGATCGTGGACGCGACGCCCACCTCGTCCAGGAGCGCGGCGACGTGCTCGGCGGCGGGCCGTTCGGGACGGGCCACCCCCTCGCCCTGGTTGGTGGTGTCGAGGCGGATGAGATCACCGCAGATCTCCGCCGCCTCCACGCCCGCTGAGGCGGCCCCCGCGCCCGCCGCGGCGGCGTCCCCGGACTCCTCGCGAACCCTTTGCCCCATTACTCCCACACCCGCCTTTCGTAACAAACCTTCATTTTCACCCCCCGCTGACCTCTGTCAACGAGTGATCAACAACGTATCGATCCGGTTTCGAATCCCGCAGCGATGTACCCAAACGGCCCGCGCGGTACAACGCTGCCACCAATCTGAGACGCGGTGGGCAGGTGCCGCCGCACGAAGCGACACCGTAGGAACCGACAGGGCACGAGGAGGAGCATGACCAGCCTCAGGGGTGCGAGCCGGAAGGTCCGCGGGCGCACGGGCGCCGGCCGGGGGACCGCGGGGCTCGCCGCGGTGGTGCTCGCGGCGTCGCTCGGGCTCGCGGCCTGCGGCGGCGGTGACGGCTCGTCGGACGGCACGTTCACCGTCGGCCACTCCGAACCCGACCACCTGGTGCCCGGCAACACCACCAGCAGCTACTCGTTCGACGTGCTCAGCGGCCTGTTCGACAACCTGGTGGGGCTCACCAGGGACGGCAAGACCGTGAACCTGGCCGCCGAGTCGGTCACCACGAAGGACCAGAAGGTCTGGACGGTCAAGGTCCGGCCGGGGCAGAGGTTCCACAACGGCGAGCCGGTCACCGCGGGCAGCTTCGCCGACGCCTGGAACACCGCGGCGTACGGCCCGAACGCCTTCAGCGCCAACGACTACTTCTCGCACTTCCAGGGGTACGCGGAGATGAACCCCGAGGACGAGGACGCCAAGCCGAAGGCCGACAAGCTGTCGGGCGTGGAGGTCGTGGACGAGGCCACCCTCAAGGTGACCCTGACCGACGCGTTCAACCAGTTCCCCCAGCTGCTGACCTACCCGGCGTTCGCGCCGATGCCGAAGGCCGGCCTGAAGGACGTCAAGGGCTTCGACGAGCATCCGATCGGCAACGGCCCCTACATGATGAGCGGGAACTGGGAGCGCAACAAGCAGATCAAGCTCGTCCCGTTCCCCGGCTACACCGGGTCGCGCAAGCCGAAGAACAAGGGCGTCATCTGGAAGAGCTACTCCGGCGCCGACACCGCCTACACCGACCTGCGGGCCGGCCGGATCGACGTGCTCCAGACGATCCCCTCCGCCAAGGTGTCCGAGGCCAAGCGGCTGCTGGGCGACCGGTTCCTGCCCCGCAAGATGGGCACGATCGACTACCTGGGCTTCCCCCTGTTCGACAAGCGGTTCGCGAGCCCGGACCTGCGCAAGGCGATCTCGATGTCCATCGACCGTCAGGGCATCAACAAGGCCGTCTACAACGGCGACTTCTTCCCGGCCGACTCGCTGCTCCCGGCGATCATCGAGGGGCACCGGCCGAACGCGTGCGGCGAGCTGTGCACCTACGACCCGGCCAAGGCCAAGGAGCTGTACGCCAAGTCGGGCGGCTTCAAGGGGACGCTGGAGCTGTACTTCTCCAACGCGCAGCCGACCTACTACCAATGGATGCAGATCGTCGCGAACTCCCTGCGGCAGAACCTCGGCATCCAGGACATCCAGTTCCGGCAGGTCCCCGCGTCCGACTACTTCGGGATGCTGAACAAGCGCACGGAGAAGGGCCCGTACCGGCAGAACTGGGAGGCCGACTACCCGACCGCCCAGAACTACCTGGAGAACCTGTGGAGCACGGGCAGTAACCGCATGGGCTGGAAGAGCCCGGAGTTCGACGGCCTCATCGCCAAGGCGAACCGGTCGGCGGACCCGCAGGAGGCCCTGAGGTTCTACAACCAGGCCGAGGACGTCGCCATCCGCGAGATGCCGATGATCCCGCTCTGGACGTGGGCGGGCCAGGGCGGCCGGTCCAAGAAGGTCGGCAACGTCACCATCACGGCGTACGCGACCGGGCTCCTGGCCAACGAAGTGACAGTGAAGTAGCCGGCGATGTGGCGCTATGTCCTCCGGCGGCTCTTGCAGGCGGTCCCCGTCTTCATCGGCACGACGCTGCTCATCTACGCCCTGGTCTTCGCGCTGCCGGGCGATCCGATCCAGGCGCTCGCCGGGGACAAGCCCGTGCCCGAGAACGTCCTGCAGACCCTGCGGGAGCGGTACAACCTGAACGACCCCCTGCTGGTGCAGTACGGCAAGTACATGTGGGGGCTGTTCCAGGGGAACCTGGGCGAGAACTACGACGGGCAGAAGGTCTCGGAGATGCTCGGCGGGCGCTGGACGGTGACCGCGCAGCTCGCCGTCACCGCGTGGCTGTTCGAGCTGGTCATCGGGATCTCGCTCGGGGTCTGGGCGGGCCTGCGGCGCGGCAGGCTCGCCGACACCCTGGTCCTGGGCGGGACGACCCTGCTGATCGCGGTGCCGGTGTTCGTGCTGGGCTACACCGCGCAGATCCTGTTCGGCCTGCACTGGGAGATCTTCCCCACGGCCGGGACGGACGAGGGCTGGCCGGTGAGCTACCTGCTGCCCGGCATGGTCCTGGGCTCGCTCGGCCTGTCCTACGTCGCGCGGCTCACCAGGACCAGCCTCGCGGAGAACCTGCGGGCCGACTACGTGCGCACCGCGAACGCCAAGGGGCTGTCGCGGGCGCGGGTGGTGGGCCGGCACGCGCTGCGCAACTCGCTGATCCCGGTCGTGACCTACCTCGGCGTGGACTTCGGGTCGCTGATGGGCGGCGCGATCGTGACCGAGGGCATCTTCAACCTCCCCGGCATCGGCCAGCAGGTGTTCCAGTCGATCCAGCTGAAGGAGGGGCCCGTGGTGGTCGGCGCGGTCACCGTGCTGGTGCTGATCTTCCTGCTGGTCAACCTCGTCGTGGACCTGCTGTACGGGCTGCTGGATCCCCGGATCCGGTACGAGTGACCCTTGGGGGACGTGTGGAGGGGCACGATGCCGGTACGGCGTTCGACAGTGGGGGTTCGACTCCAGTGAGGCATGGGCGATGAAGACCAAGGAACCGGGCGGGCCGGGCCCTGAGCCGCCCGGCGCGGCGCCGGAACCCCCGGCGGACGCCGGCGCGGGCGCGCCGGGCAGCGCCGCGGCGGCCGTCGCGGTCGTGGGCGGCGAGATCGGCAGGGCGTCCCTGTGGGACGACGCGTGGCGGGACCTGCGCCGCCGCTGGGTGTTCTGGGGGTCGGCCGCCGTCCTCACCGCGGTGGCGGTGATGGCGGTCGTCCCGCGGGTGTTCGCGGGCAAGGGCGTCAACGAGGGCTGCGACCCGAACCGCGCCAAGCTCGGGCCGTCCGGCGATCACTGGTTCGGCACCGACCTCGCGGGCTGCGACTACTACGCGCACGTCGTGCACGGCGCCCGCCCGACGCTGCTGATCGGCGTCGCCGTCACGCTGTTCGCGTTCGTCATCGCGCTGCTGTTCGGGATGCTGGCCGGCTACTACGGCGGCCTCCTGGACGCGGTCATCGCCCGGATCACCGACGTGTTCTTCGGGCTGCCGTTCGTGCTCGGCGCCACCGTGATCCTGGTCGCCTTCCCCGGGCACGGCATCGGCGCGATGACGCTGGTGCTGGTGATATGCGGCTGGACGACGATGATCCGCATCATGCGGGCGCAGGTCATCTCCGTCCGCGACGCCGACTACGTGCAGGCGGCGCGGCTGCTGGGCGCCTCGGACCGGCGGATCATGGCGCGGCACATCCTGCCGAACGCGCTGGCCCCGGTGATCGTGGTGGCCATGCTCAACGTCGGCAACGTGATCGCGGGCGAGGCGACGCTGGACTTCCTCGGCGTCGGCCTGCAGTACCCGGAGGTCTCGTGGGGCCTGCAGCTCAACCAGGCGCAGGACGCCTTCGTGGACCATCCCCACCTGCTCATCTTCCCGGCGGTGTTCCTGTCGGCCACGGTGCTGAGCTTCCTGATGCTCGGCGACGCCGTCCGCGACGCCCTCGACCCGAAGCTGCGGTGACGAAGCGATGACGACGGAACTGAGGAGCGCGCCGACCGACGCTACGCCGCCGGTGCCCCCGCTGCTCGTGGTGGACGACCTGCACGTGCGGTTCCGCGTGCGCGGCCAGGACGTGCACGCGGTCAACGGCCTGTCCTACACCCTCGCCGAGGGGGAGACGGTCGCGATCCTCGGCGAGTCGGGGTCGGGCAAGAGCGTCGCGGCGCAGGCGGTCATGGGGATCCTCGACACCCCGCCCGCCCGCATCACGCAGGGGTCGGTGCGGCTGCGCGGCGAGGAGCTGCTGGGCCTGCCCGAGCGCCGCCGCCGGGCCTACCGGGGCGACCGCATCTCGATGATCTTCCAGGACGCGCTGACCGCGCTGAACCCGGTGTTCACGGTCGGCGACCAGATCCGCGAGATGTACCAGGTGCACCGCGGGCTGCGGCGCAAGGCGGCCACCGCGAAGGCCGTCGAGCTGATGGAGCGGGTGCGGATCCCGTCCGCCGCGCAGCGGCTCGGCGACTTCCCGCACCAGTTCTCCGGCGGCATGCGCCAGCGCATCATGATCGCCATGGCGCTGGCGCTGGAGCCCGACGTGCTCATCGCCGACGAGCCCACCACCGCGCTCGACGTGACCGTCCAGGCGCAGATCATGCGGCTGCTGGCCGGGCTGCAGGACGAGCTGCGCATGGGCATGGTGCTGATCACCCACGACCTCGGCGTGGTCGCGGGCGTCGCGGACCGGATCGTCGTCATGTACGCGGGGTCGGTCGCCGAGCAGGCGCCGGCGCGGGGGCTGTACGCGCGCCCCGCCCACCCCTACACGCGCGGCCTGCTCGCCTCGGTGCCGCGCCTCGACCGGCGCGGCGCGGCCCTCGTCCCGATCAAGGGGACGCCGCCCAACCCGGCCGCGCTCCCGCCCGGCTGCCCGTTCCAGCCGCGCTGCCCGCGCGCCGAGGCGGTCTGCGTCGCGGAGCGGCCACCGCTGGTCAACGTCGCGCCCGGGCACGACGCCGCCTGCCACTTCGCCGAGGAGGTCCACAGTGCCGGAGCCGAGTGACGGCCCGATCCTGCGGGTGGACGGCCTGGTCAAGCACTACCCGGTGACCCGCGGCGTGGTCGTCAAGCGCGCGGTGGGCCACGTCAAGGCCGTGGACGGCGTGGACCTGGAGCTGCGCCGCGGCGAGACCCTCGGCGTCGTCGGCGAGTCGGGGTGCGGGAAGTCCACCCTGGCCAAGCTGCTGCTCGCCGCCGAGCGTCCCACGGCGGGAACCGTCCGCTTCGAGGGCCGCGACATCTTCGCCCTGTCCAAGGCCGAGCTGCGCGCGCTGCGCCGCCGCATCCAGATGGTGCTGCAGGACCCGTACTCGTCCCTCAACCCCCGCATGACCGTCGGCGACATCGTGGGAGAGCCGTTCGCGATCCACCCCGAGGTGGCTCCCAAGGGGGAGCGGCGCGCGCGCGTCCAGGAGCTGCTGGAACTCGTCGGCCTCGACCCCGACCACGTCAGCCGCTACCCGCACCAGTTCTCCGGCGGGCAGCGGCAGCGCGTCGGGATCGCCCGCGCCCTGGCCCTGCGTCCCGACGTGATCGTCTGCGACGAGCCGGTGTCGGCGCTGGACGTCTCCGTCCAGGCGCAGGTGATGAACCTGCTCGCCGAGCTGCAGCGCGAGCTGGGCCTGGCGTACGTCTTCATCGCCCACGACCTGGCCGCCGTGCGCCACATCTCCGACCGCGTCGCCGTCATGTACCTCGGGAAGGTCGTCGAGACCGGCGACGAGACGCAGATCTACGAGCACCCGACCCACCCGTACACGCAGGCGCTGCTGTCGGCCGTGCCCGTCCCGGACCCCGACGCGTCCGGGCCGGGCGGGCAGATCCACCTGGAGGGCGAGCCGCCCTCCCCGCTGGACCCGCCGTCCGGCTGCCGGTTCCGCACCCGCTGCTGGAAGGCGCGGGACCTGTGCGCGCAGGAGGAGCCGGCCCTGCGCGAGCGGGACGGCTCGGCCCATCCCAGCGCCTGCCACTTCGCCTCCGAGGAGATCCTCGCCGACCGCGCCTGACCCGCGGCCGGTTCCGCGACCCGGCCCCGGGAACGGCTGCGGCGATCATTGAGGGCGCAGGTCGGAGGCGGGACGCCGGACGGGACGCGGGCCGGAGCGGCGCGCGCGGAAGGGTTCCGTAGGGTGGGGGGCATGGCGCGCAAGGGCAGGCCGGGGCCCCGGCCGGATCGCTACCCGATCGCCGGCGGGGAGGCCGAGCTGCTCCGCGACGCCGACCGGGACGGCGGCTGGATGCTGCTCGTCGACGGCGTGCCGCAGTCCTATGTGGACCTGTCCGACCCCACCTACCTCGACTTCGAGTACATGCGGCTGATGGGCGACGTCGTGGACGCGCTCGCCCCGCCGGACGAGCCGTTCGACGCCGTGCACATCGGCGGGGCGGGATGCACGCTGCCGCGCTACATCGCCGCGACCCGCCCCGGATCGCGGCAGGTCGTGCTGGAGCCGGACGGGGAGCTGGTGCAGCTCGTCCGCGAGCAGCTGCCGGTCAAGGGCGTGCCGGGCCTGCGGATCCGCGTCACCGACGGGCGCACCGGGGTCGCCGCGCTCCCGGACGAGGCCGACGACCTGGCGGTCATGGACGCGTTCGCCGAGGCGGCCATGCCGGTCGAGCTGGCCACCCGCGAGTTCGTCCAGGACGTCGCGCGGGTGCTGCGGTACCAGGGCGTGTACCTGGTGAACGTGGCGGACGGGTTCCGGCTGCCGTTCGCCCGCCGCGTCGTCGCCACCGTCCGGTCGGTGTTCCGGCACACGCTGCTGATGGGCGACCCGGGCGTGCTGCGGGGACGGCGGTTCGGCAACCTCATCGTCGCCGGGTCGCGCCGCCCGCTGCCCGCGGCGGAGCTGACCCGCCGCGCGGCCGGCGGCATCACCCGCGCCCGGCTGCTGGAGGGCCACGACCTGGCCGCGTTCTGCGCCGGGGCCGCGCCGCTCCACGACGGCGAGCAGATCATCACACCCGTTCCGCCGCCCCAGGTCTTCGGAGGCTCTTAGGGCGCCCTGAGGGCGGCGCAAAGGAGGAGATCATGATTCTCGTGACCGGGGCGAGCGGCACGCTGGGCCGGCCCCTCGTCCGCCGGCTCGCCGGGGACGGTGCCGACGTGCACGCGCTGAGCCGTGGCGCCAGGGCGCCGGAGAAGGGCGTGACCTGGCACCAGGGCGACCTGAGGACCGGCGGGGGCGTCGACGCGGCGGTCGCCGGAGCCGAGACGATCGTGCACTGCGCCAGCGACCCGCGCCATCCCAAGAGCGACCTGCCCGCGACGCGCGGCCTGGTCGAGGCGGCGCGCAGGCAGGGCGCCCCGCACCTCGTCTACATCTCGATCGTCGGCGTGGACCGGATCCCCTACGGCTACTACAAGACCAAGCACGCGGTCGAGCGGCTGATCGAGGAGTCGGGCCTGCCCTACACGATCCTCCGGACGACCCAGTTCCACACCCTGCCGGCGATGGTCCTGGACGTCCTCGCCAAGGTCCCCGGCGTCATGCCGCTGCCGACGGGCCTGCGCTGCCAGCCCATCGACGCCGGCGAGGTGGCGGAGCGCCTCGCCGAGCTGGCCCTCGCGGCGGGGCCCGCCCGGCGCGTGGAGGACATGGGCGGGCCGGAGGTCCTCACGCTGGAGGAGATGGCGCGCTCCTACCTGCGGGCGACGGGGCGGCGGCGGGCCCGGTTGCCCGTCCCGCTGGCCGGGAGCGCCGCGCGCGGGTTCCGGGCAGGGCACCATCTGGCCCGCGACCACGCGGTCGGCAAACGGACTTGGCAGCAGTTCCTGGACGAGGAGCGGGCACCGCGCTGAGCACGCCGCCGGCGCGATTCACCGCCCGCTGAAAGGGCGCCCGGCCTGTCCGGACGCGCGGAAATCGCCGACGCGGCGCCAAAGGGGCCATGCCCCCGGATCCCCCGCAGGAACGGGGCTCCGGGCCGGTTTCCCCTGCCGTATCGGCCTCATCGGGCCGCTCCATGTCCCATAATCGAGCGATGGAGTCGTCCACCCGAATTCTGATTCTCGGCATGGATTCGTCGGGGAGAATACTCCAGTTCGACCGAAACGCCGCCGCCGTTCTGTCGGCGGATCCGGACGGCCTGCTCGGTGCCCGGCTCGACGAGGTGATCGCCGGGGCGGCGGAGCCGTTGCGGGAGGCGCTCAAGGCCGGGCGGGAGCGCACCGCGATGCTCGCCGTGGAGACCCCGGCGGGCGTGACGCTCGACGCCGTCGTCACCGTCCACCCCCTGAGCGGCGGCGCGCCCGGCCTCGCCGCGCTCGCCGTCGTCCGCGTGCCGGTGCCGCTCGCCGACCGGTTCGTCGATCCGGCCGTGATCCGCAGGGCGCTGCTGGACGACGCGCTCCCGCGCATCGGCTCCACGCTCGACCTCGACCTGCTGGCGCGCGGTCTGATGGACGTGCTGGTCCCGCACTTCTGCAACTCCGGCGCGCTGCTGCTGCGCGACAGCCTCGTCGACGCCGACGAGCCCCCGGTGGGCGCCGACGGCCCGCTGATGCGCCGGATGGCCATCGGCTTCGACGACGACGATCCGGCGTGGGACGCGACGTTCCCGACCGGCGAGGCCCTCGTCTACCCGGACGGCACCCCGTACACGCGGTGCCTGGACACCGGGCAGCCCGTCCTGGTCGGCCTCGGCGGCGACGGCGCCGCCCGGATCGCCGCGCTCTGGCGCCGCCCGCCGGTCGCCGACCTGCTCAAGGGCTCCTCGATGCTGCTGCTGCCGATCATGTCCGGCGGGGGCGTGCTCGGCTTCTTCGCCTGCGGCCGCAACGTCGCGCACCGCCCGTTCGACGCCTACGACGTCGAGATCGGCATGGAGTTCGCCTCCCGCGCGTCCATCTTCATCGAGAGCGCCCGCCGGTACGGGCGCGAGCGGGCCACCGCGCTCACCCTGCAGCGCAGCCTCCTGCCCACCGGGCTGTCGGCGCCCTCGCCGGTCGAGGTGCACCACCGCTACCTGCCCGGAAGCCGCCTCATCGAGGTCGGCGGCGACTGGTACGAGTCGATCGCGCTGCCCGGCGCGCGCGTCGCCCTCGTCGTCGGGGACGTGGCCGGGCACGGCGTCAAGGCCGCCGTCACCATGGGCCGGCTCCGCACCGCCATCCACACCCTCGCCGGGCTCGAACTGCCGCCCGCCGAGGCCCTGGAACGGCTCGACTCGCTGATGCGGACGCTCGGCGAGCGCGAGCCCCACTTCGCCACCTGCGCCTACGTCGTCTACGACGCGGTCAGCGGCCGCTGCGAGGTCGCCAGCGCCGGGCACCTGCCGCCGCTGATCGCCCCGCCCGGCACCGGCTCGCACTTCCTCGGCGTCCCGCCCGCGCCGCCGCTCGGCGTCGGCGGCGAGCCCATCGTCAGCCGCGAGTTCGCCGTCGAGGACGGGACGCTGCTGTTCCTCTACACCGACGGCCTCGTGGAGAACCGGGCCCGCGACATCGACGACGGCCTCGCCCGCCTCCAGTGCACCTTCGGGCCCGACGCCACCACCCGGACGCTGGAGGAGCTCTGCCAGGCCGCGCTCGACGGCGTCTACGACGACCAGCACCGCGACGACATCGCGATGCTGCTGGCCCGGCTGCGGCGCATCCCGTCCGACCACCACGCCTCCTGGGAGCTGCCCGCCGAGCCCGCCGCGGTGCGGCGCGCCCGCGGCCTGGTCCGCGACCGGCTCGCCCGCTGGGAGCTGGACGAGCTGGCCGACGCGACCGCCCTGCTGGTCTCCGAGCTGGTCACCAACGCGATCCGGCACGCGGGCGGCCGCATCACGCTCCGGCTCATCCGCGAGGGCGGGCTCGTGTGCGAGGTCTTCGACACCTCCGACGGGCGTCCCCGCATCCGCCACGGCAACGAGGGCGACATGCGCGAGACCGGCCGCGGCCTCCACGTCGTCGGGCGGCTGGCGGAGCGCTGGGGCGTCCGCCGCACCGCGACCGGCAAGGTCGTCTGGTGCGAGCAGAAGCTGCCGAAGGCCGTTCGCTAGCGCAGTACCGAGATGTGCACGTGGTCGTGGTGGTTCTGGGTGAGGCTCCCGCGATCGGCCATCGGCCGCCACCCGCCGCCGCGCGCGTTCCAGATGTGCTGCCTCCAGATCACGTAGGAGATGCCGAGGCGCCGCGCGTTGCTGATCGCGTACTGCGCGACCTGGTCGCCGTGCCGCTGCGCGCTCGGCGTCGGCATGAGACCCGCCGTGCTCTCCATGAAGTCGCATGCCCGGCCGTCGCCGTGGTCCTGCGGGTCGCCGGCGCGGTAGCAGCCGATGGTGGGGAAGGGGCCGAACATCCCGTCCACCTCAAGCAGCATGGTCCGCATCGTGGGCGTCATCATGTTGCCGGTGATCGGCGTCCGGCCGCCCGGCGTCCCGTCCGGGCGGCCCGTCACCCGCGGCCGGCCCTTGGGCACGGCGTTGCCCGCCGGAACGGACGGCCCCAGCGCCGCGACCTTCGTGCCGCGCGGGAGGATCTTCTTGAGCCGCTTGGCGAGCTTGCCGGCGTCGGTCCTGGGGGCGCTGAGGACGAGGCCGTTGCCGTCCGGCATCCCGAGCGTGCGGGCCTGCGCGCGCGACACCACGGCGTCCACGTCCCCGATGCCCATCGAGGCGTAGGCGCCGACCCGCACCTGCCCGGGGTGGGCCCTGCTGCCCGCCGGGACGACCTCGCCGAGCGGCAGCGACCCGTCCCGGCCCAGGTCGAAGGACACGGCGAGCCCGCCGGTGGCGACCATCCGCCACAGCTGGTCCGACTCGGCCGTCTCGCGCGGCGCGAACGCCCGGAACGCCGACGGGTCGACGCCGAGCAGTCCCACCCGCCGTCCGCCGACCTGCGCGCGGGCCGCGTCGACGACCGTCACGCCCGCGACGCCCCGCATCCGCCGGGCGCGCTCGACGGCGGCGGGCGGCAGCGGGACGGTCCCCGCGATCAGCAGGTGCGGCGTGTAGCGGCGGGTCAGGGGCGCGACGACGGGCACCGGCGGGGCGGCGTCGCCCGCCACCGACACCAGGTTCCCGGCCCCGGGGCGCCCGCCGTCCTCCAGCCGTCCCGACGCGATCACCGCCACGTCGGCGGCGAGGGTCACGGCCACGGCCGTCCCGACGACCGCCGGCACCACCCGCGTCCGGTTGCGCGTCCGCACCTGGCTCCTCCCAGCGTCCGGTCGGAGCGGGGTGAGGGCCCGCGTCCGATCACGCCTGCCCGCATCGTAGGCGACGCGGCCGGCGGGCGCGCGGCCCGGTCTACAGGTGCGTGATCAGTACCCCGGGGCGCTCGACGCAGTCGGCGACGAAGCGCAGGAACCCTCCCGCGACGCCGCCGTCGCAGACCCGGTGGTCGAAGGTGAACGACAGCTGCGCGACCTTGCGGAGCCGGACCTCGCCCTCGAACGCCCAGGGCCGGTCGGCGATCCGCCCCACGCCGAGCATGGCCGCCTCGGGGTGGTTGAGGATCGGGTTCGAGCCGTCCACCCCGAAGACGCCGTAGTTGTTGAGCGTGAACGTCCCGCCGGTGAGGTCCCTCGGGGTCAGGCCCCCCTCGCGGGCGGCGCCGGTCAGCTCGCGCAGCCGCGCGGCGAGCTCGGCGAGGGTGAGCCGGTCCGCGTCGTGGACGACGGGCACCACCAGCCCCCGGGGCGTCTGCGCGGCGACGCCGAGATGCACCCGCGGCATCTGGACGATCTCCTCGCGCGCGGTGTCCACGTGGGCGTTCAGCTCGGGGAACCGGCGCAGGCCCGCGACGCACACCCGGGCGAGGAGCGCCAGCACGCCGACGTGCGCGTCCGGGCTCGCCCGGTTGATGTCGTCCTTCAGCTCCACCAGGGGCGTGGCGTCGACGTCGACCCAGGTGCCGGCGTCGGGGATCTCGCGGCGGCTGCGGGACAGCTTCTCGGCGATAGCCCGCCGCGTCCCCGTGAGCGGCACACGGACCACGCCGTCCTCGGACGCCGGTGCGTCCGGGGGCGCCGCGGCGGCGATGGCGGCGTCGACGTCGCGGCGGAGCACGACGCCGCCCGGCCCGCTGGCCGCCACCGCGCGGACGTCGACGCCGTGGTCGCGCGCCAGGCGGCGCACCACGGGCGAGATGACGCGCGGGGCCTGCGGGGCCGGCGTGGGGGACGCCGGCACCGCGCGGGCGGCCTGGGCGCGGGCGCGGCGGCGCGACCGGCGCGGCGTGCCCGTCCCATAGCCGACGAGCACGTTGCCCGAGCCGGCGTGCTCCTCCTCCCGGTGCCGCTCCTTGTTGGCGGACGACCCGTCCGGGACGGTCACCGCGATGAGCGGCTCGCCGACGCCGACGACGGAGCCGGCCTCGGCGTACAGCTCCGCGACCGTCCCGGCGAACGGGATGGGCACGTCCACGGCGGCCTTGGCCGTCTCGACCTCCACGACGCTCTGGTCGACGGTCACGGTGTCGCCCGCGCGGACCCGCCAGGCCAGGATCTCGGCCTCGGTGAGCCCCTCGCCGAGGTCGGGAAGGCGGAACACCTCGGTCGCGCTCATGCCGCGCCATTCACGGGCAGGAAGCGCGTGTCGGGCTCGTCGTCGCGCTGCAGCCGGTCGAGCGCGTCCAGGATCCGGTCGGTGTTCGGCAGGTGGTGGTGCTCCAGCATCGGCGGCGGGTACGGGATGTCGAACCCGGTCACCCGCAGCACCGGGGCCATCAGGCTGTGGAAGCAGCGCTCCTGGACGCGGGCGGCGATCTCCGCGCCGACGCCCGCGAAGCCCGCGGCCTCGGCCACCACGACGCACCGGCCGGTCCTGCGCACCGACGCGACGACCGTGGCGTCGTCGAACGGGACGATCGTCCGCAGGTCGACGACCTCCAGGTCCCATCCCTCCTCGGCGGCGGCCTCCGCGGCCTCCAGCGCGACGGGCACGGACGGGCCGTAGGCGACGACCGTCGCGTCCCGGCCGGGGCGGCGGACCGCGGCGCGGCCGAACGGCCCGGTCCGCGCCGGCAGCTCGACCTCCGCCTTCGACCAGTACAGCTTCTTGGGCTCCAGGAAGACGACGGGGTCGGGGTCGTCGATCGCCTCCCGCAGCAGCGAGTACGCGTCGTCCACCGCGGCGGGCGTGACGACCTTCAGCCCCGGCGTGTGCGCGTAGTAGGACTCGCTGGAGTCGCAGTGGTGCTCGACGCCGCCGATGCCGCCCGCGTACGGGATGCGGATGACCATCGGCAGCTCCAGGCGGCCCCGCGTGCGGTTGCGCGTCTTCGCCACGTGCGAGGCGATCTGCTCGAACGCCGGGTAGGCGAACGCGTCGAACTGCATCTCCACGACGGGCCGGAACCCGCCCATGGCCATGCCGACCGCGAAGCCGACGATGCCGGCCTCGGCGAGCGGCGTGTCGAAGCAGCGGTCGTCGCCGAACTTCGCCGCCAGCCCGTCGGTGACGCGGAACACGCCCCCGAGCGTCCCGACGTCCTCGCCGAAGACCACGACCCGCTCGTCGCCGTCCAGGGCGTCGCGGAGCGCGGCGTTGAGCGCCTGCGCCATGGTGGTGATCACGCCGTGGCCTCCTCGGCTTCGAGTTCGGATCGCAGCGAGGCCCGCTGCTCGTCCAGCTGCGGTGTGCGGGTGCCGTAGACGTGGTCGAACAGCCCCAGCGGGGCGAGTTCGGGATCGGCGTTCATCCCGGCGCGCAGCCGCGCGGCGAGCTCCTCGGCGGCGGCGGCCGCGGCGGCGACGTCCTCGTCGCCGAGGTGGCCGCGCCGCCGCAGGTACGCCTCCAGCCGGGCGACCGGGTCGCGCCTGCGCCACCGCTCGGCCTCCGCGTCGGTCCGGTAGCGGGTCGCGTCGTCGGCGTTGGTGTGGGCCTCCAGCCGGTAGGTGTGCGCCTCGACCAGGAACGGCCCCTGGCCGGAGCGCGCGTGCTCGACGGCCGCGGTGAGCACGGCCAGCACCGCGACCGGGTCGTTCCCGTCCACCTGCTCCGAGCGCACCCCGTACCCGACGCCCTTGTGGGCCAGCGAAGGCGCGGCGGTCTGGCGCTCCAGCGGGACGGAGATCGCGTACTGGTTGTTCTGGACGAGGAACACCACCGGCGCCTTGAAGACCGCGGCGAAGTTGAGCGCCTCGTGGAAGTCGCCCTCGCTGGTCGCGCCGTCCCCGACGCACGCCAGCGCCACCCGTCCCGTCCCCTTGCGGTGCTCGGCGTGGGCGAGCCCGGCCGCGTGGACGGTCTGGGTCGCCAGCGGCGTGCACTGCGGCGCCACGTGATGGCGGCGCGGGTCGTACCCGCAGTGCGCGTCGCCGCGCAGCAGCGCCAGCACCTCCACCGGGTCGATGCCGCGCGCCACCAGCGCCATCGACTCGCGGTAGGTGGGGAACAGCCAGTCGCCGTCCCGGAGGGCGAGCGCGGCGCCGATCTGGCACGCCTCCTGCCCGTGGCTGGAGGGGTAGACGGCGAGCCGTCCCTGCTTGGTCAGCGCGGTGGCCTGCGCGTCGAACCGGCGCCCCGCGACCATCGCGCGGTACGCCTCGCGCAGCAGCTCCGCGTCCGGCTCCGGATAGCGCGGCCGGGGCCGCGCCGCCGCGCCCGTGTCGGTCAGGAACCGGACGGGGCGCGCCGAGGGGAGCAGCCCCTCCCGGACGCCGCCGCGATCGTGCTCCGCCATGGCCGCCTCCTCAACCCGCCGATGGTGAAAATATGAACCTGAAGTGCCATAAGTCTCAATAGACTGCCCAAGTCAGGGACGAACGGCCGAGCGGAGGACCGTGCATGGACCATTTGTCGCACGAGGCCGCCGCACCCGCCGAGACCCCCGGACGAACGGCGGCGGTCCTCGACGACGTCGACCGGGCGATCCTGCGCGAGCTGGAGGCCGACGGCCGCCTGTCCATGCGCGCCCTCGCCGAGCGGGTCAGCGTCTCGCGCTCCAGCGTCTACGCGCGGGTGGAGCGGATGGTCGCCGACGGCGTCATCGCGGGCTTCACCGCGCGCATCGACTCCGTCCGCGCCGGCCTGGGCACCGCCGCCTACGTGACGGTCTCCATCGACCAGAACGCCTGGCGGGAGGTCGCGGCGCAGCTGCGCGAGGTGCCCTACATCCAGCACCTGGCGTTCGTGGGAGGCGACGTCGACCTGGTCATGCTGGTCCGCACGCCGGACAACGTCACCCTGCGCGACATCGTCCTGGCCCGGATCCACGCGGTCGCGGGCGTCCGCTCGACCCGCACCTGGCTCATCTTCGATGAGGCCCGGGGAAACCGCCGCCTACGCTGAGCCGGAGCAGAACTCGGCCTGGACGGCGGCGTCCTCCAGTTCCTGCTCGCCCCAGTCGCCGTTGCGGTTCATGGTGAGGACGTGCCGCCCGTCGCCGGTGGCCGCCGTCCGGGACGCCGAGCCGGGGATCATGCCGCCGTGGCCCCAGACCCAGCAGCCCTCCTTGAGCTTGAACCTGCGGATGCCGAGTCCATAGCGGTCGTCGGGGCCGCCGTGCCCGTCCTCTCCCTGGACCGGGACGGTGGCGAACATCTCCCGCTGCTGCCTGGGAGGCAGCACCTTGCCGCGCAGCAGCAGCGACAGGAACCTGTTCACGTCGCCGGTGGTCGAGATGACCTGCCCGGCCCCCCAGGCCACGGTGGGGTTGAACTCGGTGACGTCGCGCACCTTCGCGTCCGGGCCGTCCTCGAAGAGCGTGGAGTAGTGCCGCGCGTGCGGCCGTGGCACCTCCGGGGAACCGGCGGGCACGCTGGTGGACGTCAGCCCGAGAGGCTCGATGAGCCGCCGCTCGACCTCGTCCTCGTAGCGGTGGCCGGTGGCCTTTTCGATGATCATCGCGGCCAGCACGTAATTGGTGTCGGAGTATTCCCAGCGGCCCGGTTGGCCAGGCTGGAACACGGCCGGGTGGGCGAGCGCGATTCTCACCAGCTCGCGCGGAGCGACCGTGTCGTAGCGGTGCTTGTCGAACTCGTCCCCGGCGTACCTGGCGCGGAATCCGTCGTCGTTGTTGTAATTGAAGATCCCGCTGGTGTGGTTGAGCAGGTGCCGCACCGTGATCTTGCCGGGGCGGTAGCGCTCGCCGCGCACGACCCCGGGCAGCCATTTCTCGACGCTGTCGCCCAGTGACAGCTCTCCGGCGGCCTCCAGCTTGAGGAGCGTGGCCGCGGTGAACGGCTTGCTCATGCTGGCGATGCGGAACTTCTCGCCGGACGCGCGGGGCCGCCCGTCGCCCAGATCGGCGACCCCGGCCGTGTGGGTCCAGCTCCGGCCGCCGGTCATGACCTCGGCGATCACGCCCGGGGTGCCCTGTTCGACGATGGCCTCCAGCGCGGCCCGGGTCCTGGCGTGCGGTGGCGGAGAACCGGCGAGGGACGGCGCCGCCACGGCGGTGGTGAGCGCGCCTACGGAGACGATGGTCATCATGCGGGCCGAACGGGCTCTGTTCATGCATCGAGCCAACCGGCCGCGGGCCCGGCAGCACCATCGGGGATGTCCCGGAAATCGCCCTCAGGGTGACACCCTCAGTCCCACCAGAAGGACCACCAGGTCTTGCCGCGGATCTCTTCGGCGTAGCCGGCCAGGGTGCCGGGGCCCTGGAAGAGGATGTCGGGGCAGAACGCCCAGTGCTCGGCCGCGACGTGGACGGCGTGGCGGGTGGTGAGGGGCGGGGCGGAGACGCTCAGCTCCAGGGTGTTGAAGCCGAGGCCGACGACGCGGGCCCCGAAGCGGTCCTCCCAGCCGCGGACGACGGCGGCGAGCGGGGCCGTCCACTCGTTGTGGTTGAGGGCGCCCTGCCAGCCGACGGCGGCCAGGGCGTCGGCGCCGCGGTCGACCGCCGCGAGGCCGAGGGACGGCCCGCGCGCGCCGAGGACGCGGGCGTAGCGGTCGGCCATGGCGTCCGGGTCGTCCAGCGGGGTGCCGGACGGGGCGGGGCCGGGGCAGTGGCGGCCGAAGGGCGCGAGGTCGTCGTGGTCGGCGTCGGCCGCCTGCTCCGCCCAATCGGCCCACACCTCGTACATGAACGCGTGGGGGACGTAGTTGCCGATCTCGGGGACGGGCTCGGGCGCGACCTGGCCGGAGGCCCACGGCTGGTCGGTCTCGTCCAGGAGCAGGGGCCACAGCCCGGAGCGGGGGTGCTCGGCGCGCAGCCTGGCCCACAGCTCCCCGTGGACCGGCTCGTCGCTCACCCAGAACGCGGGACGCATGAGCAGCTGCCGCTGCGGGTAGCCCGGATCGGGCCAGACCACGTCGCCCTCGGGCAGCGGCACCGACAGCGTCCGCTCGACGGTGTCGTCCCCGCCGTCGGCGAACAGCTGCGGCAGGTTGCCCGGCAGTCGTCGCCGGACCTCGAGGTCATCCATTTCACGCCGTTCCAGTACAGAGCATGCCAACGGGATCTTGGCACTCCGAGATGGTAACGGCGCGGGCCGCCGCCGTGGGGCGAGCCACCGTGTTCGGTCGCTGAGGACACCCCCAGGGGGTGCCCGGCGCCCGGACGGTCAGCGCTCGTGGCCGCGGCCCCGGACGAGGTAGTCGATCACCACGGCGATGACGCCGAGACCGGTGACCGCGCTGATGACGATCTCGTACCAGGTGCCCCGGAGGGCGACGTTCGAGACGATGTTGATCGCCAGGAGCGCGCCGAAGATGGTCCAGCGGGCGTTGTTGGTCATGGTGTTCTTCCTTTCGGGGGGTGTTCGTCAGGGGATGTCCGGGGAGCCGCGCCGGGGCAGCATGGCCCGCGCGGGCAGGAGGATCGCGGCGGCGCCGGAGCCGGCCACGCCGGTCAGGACCACCGCGACGGCCACGGGGGAGACGGAGGGGAGCGGGAGCCCGGTCACCGCGGTCGCGAACGCCAGGAGCGTCACGGCGGCGATCAGGGCGCCGGCCGCGGTACCGGTGCCGAGGACGATGGCGGCCTCCAGCCGCAGCATCCGCAGCACCTGGCGGCGGGTCCCGCCGACCAGGCGGAGGAGGGCGAACTCGCGCCGCCGCGCCCCCGTCGCCAGCGCGAGCGTGGTGACCAGGCCGATGACGATGAACCCGCCGATCGCCGCGACGACGACCTGGCTGACGAGGCCCTGGAGCCGCAGTTCCCGCGAGAGCCCGGCGCCGAACGCGCCGGGGCCGATGGCGCGGGCGCCGGTGTAGGCGGCGGTGACGGGGCGCAGGTCCGCCGTTCCGCGGACGAGGACGTGGTCGTCCAGGGGGGTGGAGGAGTGCGCGGCGACCAGGGCGTGGGGCAGGAGCACGTCGCCGAAGCCGAGGCCCCGCTCGTACACCGCCACCACGCGGGCCTGGACGCGCGTCCCGTCGCCGAGCCACAGGGGCGTGGTCGAGCCGACGTGGAGGCCGCCCGCCACGTCCCGGCTGAGGGCGACGGTGCCGCCCTGGAGGTCGCCGAGCCGCCCTGAGGCGACCTTGGGGTCCATCGTGCGCTCGGCGCCGGCGCCGATGCCCCGCGCGGACAGCGACCTGAGGTTCTTCTCGCCCAGCTCCTTGGGCGCCATGACCACGGTGGTGGTCTTGACGGGCGTGGCGGCGGTGACGCCGGGCAGGCGGCGGGCGGCGTCGGCGGCCCCCTGCGGCAGGCCGGGCCCGGCCGACACCAGGACCTGGTCGGCGCGGTTGCCGTCCGCGGCCTGCCGCTCGGTCGCGTGGACGATCGTGGACTGGGCGAACAACTGCGTGCCGGCGAACGCGACGGCGAGCGCGACCGGCGTGATGACCGAGCCCGCGCGCAGGGCGGCGGTGCCGCTGGCGTGCTGGGCCAGCCGCCCGGCGACCGGCGAGGCGAGCCGGGCCGCGCGGCCGAGCACCCGGCTGCCGAGCCGGGCGAGCAGGGGTCCCATCAGCGCCGTCGCGACGATCAGGGAGATGACCAGGCCGCCGATCGAGGCGGACGCGGTGGGCCCGGAGGTGGAGGTGGAGGCCCCGAGCGCGCTCAGGCCGAGCACGAGGAACACCACGCCGGCGATGACGCGCCAGCGGGGGAGCGCGGTGGGATCGACGGCGGCCTCGCCCAGGGCCTGCACCGGCCGGATCCGCGAGAGGCGCACGGACGCCAGCAGCGCGGTCGCGGTCGCGGCGAGCAGCGTGACGGCGAACGCGGCCAGCACGGGAAGGGGGCTCAGCGACAGCCCGAAGCCGTCCGGCAGGACGCCCTTGCGGATCATCGCGGCGTGCATGCCGGCCCCGGCCGCGAGCGACAGGACGCCGCCGAGGAGGGCGGCGGGCACCCCGACCCGCGCCGTCTCGCCCAAGAGTCCCCGGCGCACCTGCCAGGGCGTCGCGCCGATCGCGCGGAGAAGCGCGAACTCGCGGGCCCGCTCGCGCACCGACAGGGCGATGAGCCCGCCGACGACCACCAGCGCGGTCATCACGGCGACGCCCCCGAGCGACGCGCCCAGCTCCAGGATGTCGGGACGGGCGGCGGCCACCGCCAGGGTCTCGGCGTCGCCTCGGGCCGAGCCGGTGGCGACGGTCAGCCCGGGCGCCGCCGCGCGCAGGGCCTTCGCGTCGGCCTTCCCGCCGGTGAGCACCGCGAGGGCGTCCGCCTGGCCCGGGTGCCCGTTCAGCGCCGCCGCCGTTCCCGCGGTGAAGAACGCCGCGGAGGGCCCGGACGAGACCAGCCCGGTGACGCGGAACGGCTGCGGCGTGCCGTTGACCTGCAACCCCACCGGACGGCCGACGGGAACACCGGCGGACCGGCTCAGGACGACCTCGCCCGGCGCCTGCGGGGCCCGTCCGGCGCTCAGCTCGTAGGGGCGGAGCGCGGCAGAGTCCCACCCGTGGCCCGTGACGGCGGCTCCGGACGACAGGACGACGGGGAACGAGACGTCCGCGACCACCCTCCGGACACCGGGGACGGCGCGCAGCCTCTCCGCCACGGCGACCGGGACGCGGGCGCGCTCGGTCAGCGGACGGCTCTGCTTCTCGGGCTCCGACCCGATCCGCCTCAGCCGGTCCTCGACGCTCTGGCGGCCCGTCACGACGGCGTCCGCCGCGCCGAACCGGTCGACGGGCGCGTGCGCCCGCCACGCCGACTCCACCAGCACCCCGCAGGCCCCGACCAGCACGGCCGCGAACATGAGCGCCGCGAAGACCCCGGCGAAGGCGCCTTTGCCCTGGCGCGTGCGCGTCCTCCGCGCGCGGGGGGACGGCTTCGCGCCGGCGCTCACAGGGACCCCCAGCGGGCCATCACGGCGGCGGGGGTCGGAGCGGTCAGCTCGTCCACGATCCGGCCCCGGCTGAGGAACAGGACGGAGTCGGCCCACGCGGCCGCCACCGGGTCGTGGGTCACCAGCACGACCGTCTGCCCGGTCAGGTCGGCCGCCTCGCGTAGCAGCCGCAGGACGTCGCGGGCCGTGGACGGGTCGAGCGCCCCGGTCGGCTCATCCGCGAACACCACTTCGGGACGGGTGATGAGCGCGCGGGCGATGGCGGCGCGCTGCTGCTGGCCCCCCGACAGCTCCGATGGGCGGTGCCGCAGCCGATCGGACAGCCCGACCCGCCGCACCACCTCGTCCAGCCACGCCGGATCGGCCCCGCGGCCGCCGAGCACGAGCGGGAGCATGATGTTCTGCTCGACGTCCATGGACGGGACCAGGTTGAAGGACTGGAACACGAACCCGATCCGCTCGCGCCGCAGCCGCGTCCGCCGGGCCTCGCTGAGGCGGCCGACGTCGACCCCGCCGATCTGGACCGTGCCCCCGCTCGGGCGGTCGAGACCGGACGCGCAGTGCAGGAACGTGCTCTTGCCCGAGCCGGACGGCCCCATGACCGCCGTGAACCCGCCGCGCGGGAACGCCCACGAGACGCCGTCCAGCGCCCGCACGTCCCCGTAGGTCCTGGTGACCGAGTCCAGGCACACCGCCGGTACGGTCGCCTCGGCTGTCATCGTCGTCATGATCTCCTCCGTGGACGTTCCCTCACCTGGTCGAACCTAGAATTCGGAGGGGGCCGGGCACATGGGCGCACGCTCCCGAATCGATGGTGTAGCGGGCTGTACCACCGGCCCGGGGGCGTGCCCCGGTGCGCGGCGCCGCGGCGCCCCTTACGGTGGCTGCGAGGTGACATGACGAGAGCACTGAGACGCAGCGCCGGCGCGACCGGCTACCTGGCCGCGGGCCTCCGGACGTCCGTGCCCGCCCTGGCCGGGCTCGCGCCGCTCGTGGCCGTCGTCGTGCTGCTGTTCGCCGCCCTCCCGTGGCTGCCGGCCGCCGCGAAGCCGCTGCGCGCGCTCGCCAACGCCGAGCGGCGCCGGGCCGGACGGGCGCTGGGCCGCGAGATCCCGGAGCCCTACCACCCGCCGGAGGGGGACGGGCTGCGGGAGGCGCTCCGGCTCGTGAGGTCCCCGGTCCTGTGGCGCGACGTCGCGTGGATGGTGCTGCACGGGCTCACCGGCCTGTGCGTCGCCGTGCTCGCGGTGGCGCTGTGGCCGGCGATCCCGTTCACCTGCTCGCTCCCGCTGTGGTGGTGGGCGGCCCCGGAGGGCTCCCAGGCGGCGTTCGTCACCCTGGACAGCTGGCCGAAGGCGCTGACGCTCCCGTTCCTCCAGGGGGCCCTCGACGTCTTCCTGCTGCTGTGGCTGGTGCCGCGGCTCGCCCGCTGGCAGGCGCTGCTGGCGGCGGCGCTGCTGGGCCCCACGCGCCGCTCCGCCCTCGCCGAGCGCGTGGAGCGGCTGTCGGAGACCCGCGCCGGGGCCCTGGAGGCGCACGGCGCCGAGCTCCGCCGCATCGAGCGCGACCTGCACGACGGCACGCAGGCCCAGCTGGTCGCCGTGGCGCTGCGCCTCGGGCTCGCCGACCGCCGCTTCGAGGCCGACCCCGAGGCGGCCCGCGCGCTGTTCCTGGAGGCGCGGGACGGCGTCGAGGAGGCCCTCACCCAGCTGCGGACGGTGATCCGCGGGATCTACCCGCCGATCCTGTCCGACCGGGGGCTGGACGGGGCCCTGCGCGCGCTCGCCGCCGGGCAGCCGATCCCGGTCGCGATGGAGGTCGCGGGCGGGCGCTCGCCCGCCGCCGTGGAGGCCGCCGCCTACTTCGTCGTCGCCGAGGCCCTCACCAACATCGCCAAGCACAGCGGCGCGACCGAGGCGGCCGCCAGCGTCCGCCGCGAGGGCGCGCATCTGAGGGTCCGGGTGCGGGACAATGGCAAGGGCGGAGCCGATCCGGGCCGGGGCAGCGGCCTCGCGGGGATCCGCCGCCGGGTGGCGGCGCTCGACGGCACCACCCGCATCGACAGCCCCGACGGGGCCGGGACGACGCTTGAGGTGGACCTGCCGTGCGGATCGTGATCGCCGAGGACAACGTCCTGCTGCGCGAGGGGCTCGTCCTGCTGCTGGCCGCGGGCGGCCACGAGGTCGTCGCGGTGGCGGGCACCGGGCCCGAGGTGCTGCCCGCGCTGCTGGAGCACCGCCCCGACGCCGCCGTCCTGGACGTCCGGCTCCCGCCCGGCTTCCGCGACGAGGGGCTGCGCGCCGCGATCGAGGCCCGCAAGCGGCTCCCCGGGCTGCCGCTGCTCGTGCTGTCGCAGTACGTCGAGGAGACCTACGCCGCCGAGCTGCTCGCCGGGGGCGCCGAGGGCGTCGGCTACCTGCTCAAGGACCGGGTGAGCCGCGTCGACGAGTTCCTGGAGGCGCTGGGCCGCGTCGCCGGGGGCGGCACCGCCCTCGACCCCGAGGTCGTCTCCCAGCTGATGACCTCCCACCGCGACCCGCTCCGGGCGCTCACGCCCCGCGAGCGCGAGGTGCTCGGCCTGATGGCCCAGGGCCTCGACAACACCACGATCGCCGCCACGCTCGTCATCACCGAGCGGTCCGTCAGCAAGCACATCGGTGCCGTGTTCGCCAAGCTCGGCCTGCCGGCCACCGACAGCGGCCACCGCCGCGTCCTGGCCGTCCTGGCCTACCTCAACTCATGACCCGCCTCACCTCATGACCCACGACCCGCCCGGGCCGCCGCCCCGGGTGCGCCGCGCCGTCCGCGCGCTGCTGCTCGACGGCGACGCGCTCGTCCTGCTCCGGCGCACGCTCCCCGGCCGTCCCGTCTACTGGACGACGCCGGGCGGCAAGATCGAGCCCGCCGACGCGACCCCCGAGGCCGCTCTGCGCCGCGAGCTGGACGAGGAGCTCGGCGCCACCGCGGGCCCGGTGCGCCAGGTCTTCGCCTGCGCCGAGCAGGTCCCCGGCCTGCACCGGCTCAACACCTTCTACGTGTGCCGCCTGGCCTCGATGGACCTGTCCCGCCGCCACGGCCCCGAGTTCGACGACCCGTCCAAGGGCCGCTACGACGTCGACCGCTTCCCCTGCACGCCCGCTGGCCTCGCGCCCGTCGACCTCATCCCCGAGACGCTCGCGGCCTACCTCCAGGACCACGCCGCCGACCTCCCCGCGCTCGTCCCCTGACCCCGCGGGCCGAGGGGCGGATCAGCGGGGACGGGCGGCCAGGGCCAGGAGGCCGGCCAGCTCGCCCAGGGGCAGCGGTGCCTCGGGCAGGCGGCTCGTGGCGACGCGGACGTGGGGCGCGGACGGCCGGATCTGGTAGCGGCTGCCCGGAGCGGCGGCGACGCCGTGGGCGGCCAGGGTGACCAGCGCCTCGGACTCGTCGGCCACCGGGACCCAGAGCATGAGGCCGTCGCGGTTGCCGGTGGGGACGCCGCGCTCGGCGAGGGCGGCGGCCAGGGCCTCGCGGCGCTCGGCGTAGGCGCGGCGGGCGCGCGCGACGGTCTCGGCGGCCGCCGGGTCGGTCAGCAGGTGGGCCAGGGCGTCCTGGAGGATGCGGCTGGTCCAGCCGGTGCCGAAGCTGCGCAGGACCCGGACGCGCTCCACCGGCTCGGCCGCGCCGCCGATCACGGCGATGCGCAGGTCCGGGCCGTGGGACTTGGAGTAGGAGCGGACGAGGACGGTGCGGTCCGGCAGGTGCGCGCCGATGCTGACCAGCGGGGCGGACGAGACGTCGCCGGTGCCGTCGTCCTCGATGACCAGGGTGCCCGCCGGCGCGAGGAGGGCGGCGAGCGCGGCGGCGCGCGCGGGGGTCAGCGCGTGCCCGCGCGGGGTCTGGGCGCGGGGCTGGTAGAGGAAGGCCGCCGGCCTGGCGGCCAGCGCCTCGGCGAGGGCGGCGGGGACCGGTCCCTCGCCGTCGCAGGCGACCGGGACGACCTCGGCGCCCTGCGCCTCCAGGATGTCCAGGACGCGGGCGCCCGTCGGGTCCTCGACGGCGACGCGGTCGCCCGGGACGGCGACGGTCCGGCAGACCAGCTGCACGCCCTCGTAGCCGCCGCCGACCGTCAGCAGGCCGGGCGCGGGGAAGGGCCAGCCGGGCTCGACGGCCTCGCGCAGGGCCGGGGTGATCGTCTCGCGGGTGTAGTCGTTGAGGCGCGGGGTGTGCGCGCCGGCGGCGAGCGCGGCGTCCAGCGGGGGCAGCAGCGCCGGGTCGGGGGCCGCGATGGCCAGGTCCACCGCGAGCCGGTTGCCGAACTCGCCGATCCGCTCGTAGCGCGCGGGGTGCGGCACGTTCGGCGGGCCGATCACGACGGTGCCGCGGCGGCGCTGGGCGCTGACGACGCGGTGGCGGCGGAGCGTCGCCCACGCGTCGGCGACCGTCCCGGGGCTGACGCCGAGCTCGGCGGCCAGGCCGCGGACGGTCGGCAGCCGGGTCCCGGCGGGGATCTCGCCGCCGCGGATCAGGTGGGTCATCGAGGCGGCGATGCCCCGGGCGCTGCGGTCGCCGATGCGCTCGGCCAGCCACGCCGCGTCGATCAACGGTCCTCCCGGGTCAAGTTTTGTGTAGTAACAAAACACCCATTGTACGAGGTACAAACACGACCTAGAGTCGGTTTCCGTCCCCTGAACCCCTCTTACTTGCGGAAATGCTTGCGGAAATGGAGCGTTGTGCCGATTCCACGGATACGCCTGGCGCTGCGCGACTGGGATCATCTCGTCCCGCTCGTCACCGGCCGGGTCTCGATCCCCGGCGCCCGGGGCCTGGACCTGGAGATCGAGACCCGCGAGGCGACCCCGGACGTCCTCGCCGAGCCCGGCCTGGACGGCGGGGAGACCTCGTTCAGCCGGTACGCGCTGGGCCGCGGCGACGGGGACGAGCGGCTCGTGGGCCTGCCCGTCTTCGTGATGCGCGGGTTCCGGCAGCGGTGCGTGCTGGTGCGGCGCGGCAGCGGCCTGCGCTCGCCGAAGGACCTGGCGGGCGCGACGATCGGGCTCACCGGCTGGCCCGACTCGGGCAACACCTGGACCCGGGCGCTGCTGCGCGCCGAGGGCGTCGACCTCGGCGGCGTCCAGTGGCGGATCGGCCCGCTCGCGGCGGGCGAGCACGGCAAGGACCGGGTGGGCCCCCGGCCGCTGCCCGCCAACGTGCGCGCCGCCGGCGGGACCCTCGTCGACGGCCTCGCCGACGGGACGTTCGACGCGATCTTCACGCCGTTCATGCCGCCGGAGATGTTCGGCCCGGACGGCCGGTTCCGGCACCTGTACGACGACCACCGCGGCGCGGAGCGCGCCTACTTCGCCCGGACCGGCTTCGTCCCGGGCATCCACCTGCTGGCGCTCAAGCGCGAGGCCGTGGACGCGCATCCGTGGCTGCCCGGCGTCCTCCAGGACGTGTTCGAGGAGTCCAAGCGGGTGTGGCTGGAGCGGCGGCGGCTGCTGGCCGACACCACGCCCTGGCTGCTGGACGAACTGGAGGCCCAGGCGCGCTTCTTCGGCCCGGACTGGATGCCCTACGGCACCGGGCCCAACGCCGCGATGACCGCCGCGTTCTGCGAGGAGCTGTACGAGCAGGGCATCGCCCCCCGCCCGATCAAGGCCGAGGAGGTCTTCGCGTGAGGATCGCCGTGGGCCAGTTCGCGTCCGCCGAGGACTGGCAGAGCAACCTGGAAGCCTGCGAGGCCCTGATCGGCCAGGCGGTGGAGGGCGGCGCCGATCTGCTGGTGCTGCCCGAGGACTCCCTCGCCCTGTTCATCGACGAGCCGGAGCGGATCGCCGAGGCGGCGCAGCCCCTGAACGGCCCGTTCGTCACCGCCCTGCTGGAGCGCACCAAGGGCGCGCCGACCACCGTCGTGGTCGGGCTGCACGAGCCGGCCGGGAACGGCAGGGTCCACAACACCCTCGCCGCGATCAGGGACGGCGCGATCGTCGCGGCCTACCGGAAGGTCCACCTGTACGACGCGTTCGGCGCGCGGGAGTCCGACCGGGTGTTGCCCGGGGACGGGCGGCCCGTCGTGTTCGGCTGCGCCGGCTGGCGGATCGGCCTCATGACCTGCTACGACGTAAGATTTCCGGAAATGGCCAGGTTGCTGGTCGACGCGGGGGCCGAGGTCCTCGCCGTGCCGGCGGCCTGGGTGCGCGGCCCCGCCAAGGAACGGCACTGGGAGGTCATGGTGACCGCCCGGGCGCTGGAGAACACCTGCTATGTGGCGGCCTCCGGCGAGTGCGGCCGCCGCAACATCGGATCGAGCATGGTCGTCGACCCGCTCGGCATCGTCCGCGACCGGCTCGGCGAGCGGCCCGGGCTCCTGTGGGCGATCGCCGACCGGGACGAGCTGGCCGCCGCCCGGCGCGCCCTGCCCGTGCTCGCCAACCGGCGGTTCCGCGTGGACCCGTCGATCCGTCCGAGACAGGAGGTGACCGCATGACGCGACGCCCCAGGGCGCTCCCGCGCCGTCCCGCGGCTCCCACGGGCCGCCGCCGGCTCACGGCGCCGCCGGTCGCGCTGCTCGCCGCGGCGCTGCTCTCCGCGGCCGGGATCACCGCGTGCGGGGCGAACCCGCCGGAGGCCGAGGGCGTCCTCGGCAACGGCTCGTCCGCCCAGGGCGTGGACGCCGCCGAGCTCCGCCAGACCCTCGACCGCGGGCTGCACGACCGGCTCCCCGCCGGGAACCGGGCGTCCGGGAAGCTCGTCTCGGTCAACAACGGATCGTTCCCGCCGTACGAGATCGCCGGGTCGGACGGGCGGTCCCTCAGCGGCGCGTCCGCCGACCTGTCGACCGCGCTGAGCCAGCTGCTCGGCGTCAGGATCGAGCACGTCACGGTGGACGGGCTGCCCAGCGAGCTCACCGGGATCAAGGCCGGCCGGTACGACTTCGCGGTCGGCCCGGTCGGCGACTTCCCCGACCGGGAGGGCGCCGCCGACTTCGTCGACTGGGTCCGCGAGTTCGTCGTCTTCGCGGTGCCCAAGGGCAACCCCCGGCACATCGGGTCGATCGCCGACACGTGCGGGACGAAGATCTCGGTGATGGCCGGGGGCTCGGCCGAGGACGTCGTCAAGCGGCAGTCGGCGGCCTGCGCACAGCAGGGGAGGCCCGCCGTGCAGGTCCAGTCGTACAAGGACCAGCCGACCGCGATCCTGGCCGTCCGGTCGCACCGCGCCGACGCGTTCTTCTCCTCCCAGGCGCCGCTCGGGTACTTCGTCAAGCAGTCGGGCGACGACCTGGAGCTGACCGGGACGGGGAAGGCCAACGGCTTCGACGACCTGTACCAGGGCGCCGTGGTCGGCAAGGGCTCGCCGCTGCGCGGCGTCCTCCTGGACGCCCTCCGGAGGCTGATGGAGAACGGCACCTACAAGAAGGTCATGACCAAGTGGGGGCTGGCGGCGAACATGCTCGACAAGCCGGGCGTGAACCTGGCGCCCAGGAAGGGGTGAACCGGCCATGACCATGACCGAAGAGCGCTCCGGCGACACCGTGGCCGACATCGACGTGGCCGGAGCCGCGCACCTCAGGCATCCGCTGCGCTGGGCTGCCTCGCTCGTCGTGCTCGTGCTGGCGGCCCAGTTCGTCCACCTGCTCTGGACGAACGACAACTTCCAGTGGGACGTGGTCGGCCGCTACCTCAACGCCTCGATCATCGGCGACGGCATCGCCACCACGCTGCTGCTCACCGTCATCGCGATGGCGGTCGGCGTCGCGGGCGGGATCCTGCTGGCCGTCGGGCGGCTGTCGGACAACCCGCTGCTGCGCGGGGCGTGCGGGCTGTACGTGTGGTTCTTCCGCGGCATCCCCGTCCTGGTGCAGCTCGTCATCTGGTACAACCTGTCGGCGCTGCTGCCCCGGCTGTCGGTCGGGATCCCGTTCGGCCCGGAGTTCGCGCACGGCGGCACCAACCAGCTCATCACCCCGATGCTCGCGGCGATCCTCGGCCTCGGCCTGAACGAGGCCGCCTACATGGCCGAGATCATCCGCGGCGGGCTGCTCGCGGTCGACCCGGGGCAGACCGAGGCCGCGCAGGCGCTCGGCATGGGCGGCTCCCGGACGTTCCGCCGGATCGTGCTGCCCCAGGCGATGCGCTTCATCGTCCCGCCGACCGGCAGCCAGGTCATCAACATGCTCAAGGCGACGTCGCTGGTCAGCGTGATCGCGCTCGCCGACCTGCTCTACACCGTCCAGTCGATCTACAACCGCACGTTCCAGACCATCCCGCTGCTGCTCGTCGCCTGCCTCTGGTACCTGGTGATCACCTCGATCCTGTACGTCGGGCAGTCGTTCATCGAGCACCACTACGCGCGCGGCGCGACCCGCGACGCCCGGCAGGGCTTCTGGGACTTCGTCCTGATACGCCGCCGCCCGGACCAGGAGGTGCCGCTGTGACCGGCACGCCCATGGTGCGGGCGAGGAACGTCCGCAAGAGGTTCGGGCACCTGGAGGTGCTCAAGGGCGTCGACCTGGACGTGAGCCCCGGCGAGGTCGTCGTGGTGCTCGGCCCGTCCGGGTCGGGCAAGTCGACGCTCCTGCGCTGCGTGAACCACCTGGAGACCATCGACGGCGGGTCGGTCCACGTGGACGGCGAGCTGATCGGGTTCAGCGCGCGGGGCGGCAGGATCCGCCATCTGCGCAAGCGGGAGGTAACCCGGCAGCGCCGCGAGATCGGCATGGTGTTCCAGCAGTTCAACCTGTTCCCGCACCTCACCGTCGTGCAGAACGTCATCGAGGCGCCCACGGGCGTGCGGGGCGAGTCGCGCGCGGGCGCGCGGGCGCGGGCCGGGGAGTTGCTGGCCAAGGTCGGGCTCGCGGACAAGGCGGGCAGCTACCCCCGGCACCTGTCCGGCGGCCAGCAGCAGCGCGTCGCCATCGCCCGCGCGCTCGCGATGCGGCCGAAGCTGATGCTGTTCGACGAGCCGACGAGCGCCCTGGACCCCGAGCTGGTCGGGGACGTCCTGGACACGATGAAGACCCTCGCCGAGGAGGGCCTCACCATGATCGTCGTCACGCACGAGATCGGCTTCGCCCGCGAGGTGGCCGACCGGGTGGTGTTCATGGACGGGGGCGTCGTCGTGGAGTCGGGACCGCCCGCCAAGGTGCTGGACGATCCGTCCAACGAGCGCACCCGGACCTTCCTCGGCAAGGTGCTCTGAGCACCGAGGGACGCCGCGTCCGGCCGCTCCCGGGGCCGCGGGAGCGACCGGACGCGGCCTGCCGGGACGAGGCGTGCGGGCATAGCTCGGCTGTCATAGGCGGGGGCCGGAACGGTATTTGATCGTTCCCGCCCGGGGACGGCAGGCTGGGGGCGACCGGGAGGGGTGCGCATGGATCTGGAGCTGTCCGACGAGGAGCTGGACGTCGCCTACAACGTGCGGCGCAAGGCCGGGCCGGAGCTGTTCGACCGGCACATGGCCCGCTACAAGGACATGTCCGAACACGCCGTCGACGGGCTGCCCGGCCACCCCGGCATCGTGTACGACGAGGCGAGCGGCGAACGCCTGGACGTGTGGGGCGTCGGCGGGGACGGCCTGCGCCCGGTGTTCGTCTTCGTGCACGGCGGCTACTGGGTGGCCCTGTCGCGCGGCGTCTCGTCCTTCATGGCCCGGACGCTCCACGAGCAGGGCGTCGCCACCGTCGTGCCCGACTACACCCTCGCCCCGGCGGTCACGCTGGAGGAGATCGTCCGGCAGGTGCGGGCGTCCATCGCCTGGGTGCACCGGCACGGCCGCGAGCACGGCCTGGACCCCGGGCGGATCGTGGTCGGCGGGAGCTCGGCCGGCGGGCACCTGACCGGGATGGCGATGGCGGGCGGCTGGCAGGCGCCGCTCGGCCTCCCCGAGGACGTGGTCAAGGCGGCGATGCCGTTCAGCGGCCTGTTCGACCTGCGCCCGCTGACCCGCGTCTACGTCAACCAGTGGGTGAAGCTGGACCTGGAGCGCGCGGCGGCGCTCAGCCCGGCGCTGCTGCCCGCCGGGTACCGCTGCCCCGCCGTGATCGCGGTCGCCGAGCACGACGGGACGGGCTTCCTGCGGCAGTCGCGCCGGTTCCAGCCGCACTGGGGCGCCGGGGAGCTGATGGTCGTGCCGGACCGCGACCACTTCGACGTCGTCCTCGACCTGGCCGACCCGGAGTCGGCGGTGTGCCGGGCGCTGCTGGGCCTGGTCCGCGCGACCTGACCGCTGTCAGCCGGCTTCTACCAGGCCGGTGATCTCCGCGGCCTCGCGGCGCAGGTGGTCGAGCATCAGCCGAGCGGACGGGGTCGGCGCGCGGTGCGCGGGCAGGGTGACGCCGACCTGCCGCCGGACGGCCTCCAGCGGCACCGGGAGCGGGGCGATCTCGGCGTCCGTCCGCGCCACCAGCTCCGGCAGCGCGGCGATCATGTCGGTGTCGCGGACCAGGGTGCGGACCGTCAGGATCGACGTGCACTCCACCAGGTCGCCCGGCAGCGCGAGCCCCGCCGCGCCGAACACCTGCTCCAGCTCCGAGCGCAGCGCGGTCTGCTCCAGCGGCAGGACCCACGGGTAGTCGAGCAGGTCGGCCAGGCCCAGGCCGGGCCGGTCGCGGGCGGGGTGGCCGCGCCGCGCGACGAGCCGCACGGGCTCGCTGTAGAGGGTGATCTGGCGGAGCCCGCGCAGGTCGCCGATCGGGTTGAGGCGCCCGAGGATCAGGTCGATCTCCCCGTCCAGCAGCCGGGGGACCTGCGCGTCGAACGTGGCCTCCTGGACGATCACGGTGATGCCGGGGCGGCCGGCCTTCAGCGCGGCGATGGCCCGGGGGAGCAGCACGTTCGACCCGGCCAGCAGCGTGCCGATCGTGACGGTGCCGACCTCCCCGTCCGCCAGCCCGGTGATCCGCTCACCCGCCCGGCGCAGCTCGGCCAGCACCGCCCGCGCGTGCTCGACGAACGCGTCGCCGAACATCGTCGGCGTCATGCCGCGCGGGCCGCGCGTGAACAGCTCCACGCCGAGCAGGCTCTCCACCTCGCGCAGGCTGCGGGTGACGGCGGGCTGCGCGAGGCGCAGGTGCTCGGCGGCGCGCAGGACGCTGCCGTGGTCGGCGACGGCGACGACGAGCACCAGATGCCGCAGCTTCAGCCGCCCGTTGAGCAGGTCGATCGCGCGCATGGCCACTTCCTATCACAGGCATACCCGTCCGGTGATAACCGGAGGGAGTTTTGGTATTTGCCAGGCATAGCTGGGATGACGGAGGATCGCGGTACCGGGCAGATCACCACAGGGGCGGGTCACATGATGGAGGAGCGGGATGAAGGCTGAGCACTACGTCGGCGGGGTCTTCCGTTCGGACGGTCCGGCCTTCCCGCTCATCGCGCCGGTCGACGGCTCCGAGGCGGGCGCCGTCCCCGAGGCCACCCGGGAGGTCGTGGACGACGCCGTGGCCGCCGCCCGGGACGCCCTCGACGGCGGCTGGGGCATGGGCGACGCCGAGGACCGCGCCGCCGCGCTGCGCCGGATCGCGGACGGGATCGAGGCCCGGTTCGAGGAGTTCGTGGACGCGGAGGTCGCCGACACCGGCAAGCCCCGCGCGCTGGCGTCCACCGTCGACATCCCGCGGGCGGTCGGGAACTTCCGCGCCTACGCGGACCTGCTGTACGGGCGCCCGGAGCGCGCCTACACGACGCAGATCCCCGGGTGGAGCACCGGGACGGGGCAGGCGCTCAACTACACCGTCCGCCGCCCGCTCGGCGTGGTCGCGATCATCTCCCCGTGGAACCTGCCGCTGCTGCTGCTGACGTGGAAGGTCGCGCCCGCGCTCGCCGCCGGGAACGCCGTCGTGGCCAAGCCGTCTGAGGAGACGCCGTCCACCGCGACGCTGCTCGCCCAGGTGATCGACCAGGCGGGCCTGCCGCGCGGCGCGTTCAACCTCGTCCACGGGCACGGTGCCGGAGCCGCGGGCGAGTTCCTCACCGGGCACCCCGGCGTGGACGCGATCGCGTTCACGGGCGAGTCGGCGACCGGCACCGCCATCATGCGCAACGCCGCCGACCACGTCACGCCCGTGTCGTTCGAGCTCGGAGGCAAGAACCCGGCGCTGGTCTTCGCCGACGCCGACCTGGACGCGGCCGTCGACGGAACCGTCCGCTCGTCCTTCACCCACTCGGGGCAGATCTGCCTGTGCACTGAGCGCGTCTATGTGGAACGGCCCGTCTTCGACGAATTCGTCGCCAGGCTCGGGGAGCGGGCGCGCGCGCTGGACGACTACGGGCCGATGATCTCCGCGGAGCACCGCGACAAGGTCCTGTCGTACTACCGCCTCGCCCGCGAGGAAGGCGCCACGGTCGTCGCGGGCGGCGGCGCGCCCACCTTCGGCGACGAGCGCGACGGCGGCTTCCACGTCGAGCCCACCGTGCTGACCGGCCTCCCCGAGACGGCCCGAACCGTCCGCGAGGAGATCTTCGGGCCCGTCTGCCACGTCGCCCCGTTCGACAGCGAGGAAGAGGCGCTCGCGCTCGCCAACGACAGCCCCTACGGGCTGGCCTCCACCGTCTGGACGCGCGACCTGTCGCGGGCGCACCGCGTGGCGCCGCGCATCGAGACCGGGATCGTCTGGGTGAACTGCTGGAACCTGCGCGACCTGCGCACGCCGTTCGGCGGCGTCAAGGCGTCCGGGATCGGGCGCGAAGGGGGAGAGTACTCCCTGGACTTCTTCTCCGAGCCCGTCAACGTGTGCATCCAGATCTGAGAGCGAGCCAGTGACCGACACAGACACCCCGACCACTCCGGCGATCAGCGCGGCGGCCGAGCGCCTCCTCGGGGCGCACGCCTCGGGCGTGCCGTGCGCGCCCGTCCGCGACCTCATCGGGACCGCGGACGAGGCGTACGCGGTGCAGGCCGTGCTGACCGGGCGCTGGCTGGCGGACGGCCGCCGCCTGTCCGGGCGCAAGATCGGCCTCACCTCCCGCGCGGTGCAGGACCAGCTCGGCGTGGACAGCCCCGACTTCGGGATGCTGTTCGCCGACATGGCCGTCCCGGACGGGGCGGAGATCCCCGCGGGCGCCGTGCTTCAGCCCAGGGCCGAGGCCGAGGTCGCCCTGGTCCTGGAGGACGACCTGGTCCACGAGCGGCACACCGTCGCCGACCTCATCCGCGCGACCGCGTTCGCCCTGCCCGCCATCGAGGTCGTCGGCAGCCGCGTCCGCGACTGGGACATCACCCTCGCCGACACCGTCGCCGACAACGCCTCGTCCGGGATGTACGTGCTGGGCACCCGCCCCGTCCCGCTCAAGGACGTGGACCTGCGGCTGTGCGGGATGGTGCTGGAGCGGCGCGGCGAGCAGCTGTCCACCGGCACCGGCGCCGCCTGCCTCGGCCACCCGCTGAACGCGGCGCTGTGGCTCGCCGACACGCTCGCCCGCGTCGGCCGCCCGCTGCGCGCGGGCGACACGGTGCTGACCGGCGCGCTCGGGCCCGTGGTCCCCGCCGCCCCCGGCGATGTGTTCGAGGCGCGCATCGAGGGGCTCGGCGACGTCCGCGCCGCGTTCGCGAAGGACGAGTCATGAGCGGGCCACAGGCGACCGGCGAGCACGGGAGGTCCGGTGAGCACGGGAGGCCGGATGAGCACGGGAGGCAGGACGTGGACGTTGACGTGCGGGCCCTCGCGGCGACGCTGGACGATGCCGTCTCGGGCGTCCGGGCGATCTCGCCGCTGACGGAGGCGGCGCCGTTCGACGTGCCCACCGCGTACGCGGTGCAGCGCGCGGGCATCGAGCTGCGCACGGGCCGCGGGGAGCGCCTGGCCGGGGTCAAGATGGGCTTCACCAGCCGCGCCAAGATGGTGCAGATGGGCGTGGACGACGTCATCTGGGGCCTGCTGACCGACGCGATGTTCGCCGAGTCGGCCGTGGACGTGTCCGGGCTCGTCCACCCGCGGATCGAGCCGGAGATCGCCTACCTCATCGGCCGCGAGGTCCGCTCGGTCGCCGAGGTGGAGACGGCCGTGGCCGGGGTCGCCGTCGGCTTCGAGGTGCTCGACTCGCGGTACCGGGACTTCAAGTTCACGCTCCCGGACGTGATCGCCGACAACGCCTCGGCCGCCCGGTTCGGGTTCGGCGCCTGGCACGCCCCCCGCGCGGTGCCCAACGTCGGGCTGCTCATGGAGATCGACGGCCGTCCCGTCCAGACGGGCTCGTCCGCCGCGATCCTCGGCGACCCCGCGCGGTCGCTGCGCGCCGCGGCCCGGCTCGCGCTCGGCGCGGGCATCGTCCTCGAACCCGGCTGGATCGTGCTGGCGGGCGCGGCGACCGCCGCCGTCCCGCTGCCCAAGGACGCC
Organism: Actinomadura rubrisoli; assembly: GCF_004349215.1. GTDB lineage: Bacteria > Actinomycetota > Actinomycetes > Streptosporangiales > Streptosporangiaceae > Spirillospora > Spirillospora rubrisoli. The sequence continues at coordinate 65,893 of NZ_SMKU01000008.1, forward strand.
CACGTGCGCGTCACCGGCGCCGGCCTCGGCTCGGTGGAGGTGACCACCTGATGGGCGACGCCATCCTCGTCGAGGGCAAGGCCCGGCCGCGCGGCCGGTTCCCGCACGTCAAGCGCGCCGGCGACCTCGTCTTCGTGTCCGGGACGAGCTCCCGCCGGCCGGACGGGACGTTCGCCGGGGCGAGCGCCGACGCGATGGGCGTCACCGACCTCGACATCCGCGCGCAGACCCGCGCCGTCATCGAGAACATCCGCGACCTGCTGGAGGCCGCCGGGGGCGGGCTGCCCGACCTCGTCAACGTCACCGCCTACCTGGTGAGCATGAACGACTTCGGCGGCTACAACGAGGTCTACGGCGAGTTCTTCGACGAGACGGGTCCGGCCCGCACCACCGTCGCCGTCCACCAGCTCCCGCACCCGCACCTGCTCATCGAGATCGCGTGCGTGGCCCACATCCCCAACCCTGACCCGCCCAGCGAGGAGGCCGGAGCATGACCCTGCCGCAGCTGTCGTTCGGAAGGCCGTTCAACTTCGACACCTGGATCGAGGAGCACCGTGACCTGCTCAGGCCGCCCGTCGGCAACGTCCAGGTGTACGACGACGCGGGCCTGATCGTCATGGTGGTCGGCGGCCCCAACCAGCGGACCGACTTCCACGACGACCCCCACGAGGAGTTCTTCTACCAGCTCAGGGGCAACATGGTCCTGCGCGTCATGGAGGAGGAGGGCCGCCCGCCCGTCGACCTCCAGATCAACGAGGGCGATATCTTCCTGCTCCCGCCGCACGTCCGGCACTCGCCGCAGCGCCCCGAGCCCGGCTCGATCGGCCTCGTCGTGGAGATCCCCCGGCCGGAGGGGCGGCGGGAGGCGTTCGAGTGGTACTGCACCGAGTGCCACCACCTCGTCCACCGCGCCGACCTTCAGGTCCGCTCCATCGTGGACGACCTGCCGCCGGTGTTCCAGGGCTTCTACGACGGCGACCGCAAGTGCCCGAACTGCGGCGCCGTCCACCCGGGCAGGCTCTGGCCCGAGACCATGATCCCGACCACGGCGCCCCGCGCCTGACGGAGGCCCCGTGTCAGTCATCGACGTCCACTCCCACGTCTTTCCCCGGTTCACCCGCGCCGAGGGCCGCATCCTGGCCGGCGCGGGCGAGCCGTGGCTGCGCGTCGGCGGCGACGGCGCCGGGATGATGATGAGCGGGGACGAGGAGTACCGGCCCGTCGACCCGGGACTGTGGGAGCCCGCGCGGCGGCTGGCCGACATGGACGCCTCCGGGGTCGACGTCCAGGCCGTCTCGTCCACGCCGCTGATGTTCGGGTACGGGGCCGAGCCGTCCCGCGCCGCCGACTGGTGCGACCTGGTCAACGAGCGCATCCTGGCCTTCTGCGCGGACGCGCCGGACCGGCTGCTCCCGCTGTGCCAGGTGCCGCTGCAGGACCCCGCGCTGGCGTGCGAGGTCGCGACGAGGGCGGCCGCGGCCGGGCACCGCGGCGTGCACATCGGCAACCACGTGGGCGACCGGAACCTCGACGACCCCGGCATCACCGGTTTCCTCGTCCACTGCGCCGAGCTCGGCCTGCCCGTCCTGGCCCACCCGTGGGACATGCTCGGCGCCGAGCGGATGCGCGGGCACATGCTGCCGTGGCTGTCCGGCATGCCCGCCGAGACGCAGCTCAGCATCCTCGGCCTCATGCTGTCCGGCGCGTTCGAGCGGATCCCCGAGTCGCTGCGGCTGTGCTTCTGCCACGGCGGCGGCAGCTTCGCGTTCCTGCTCGGGCGCGCGGACAACGCCTGGCACCAGCGCGACATCGTCCGCGCCGACTCCCCGCGCCCGCCCTCGGAGTACACCCGGCGGTTCCACGTGGACTCCGCCGTGTTCGACCCTCGCGCGCTCCGGCTGCTCGTCGAGGTGATGGGTACCGAACGGGTGATGCTCGGCACCGACTACCCGTTCCCGCTGGGGGAGAAGGAGCCCGGCGCGGCGATCCGGTCCTGCCCCGGCCTGGACGACGCCGGACGCGCCCTGCTGCTCGGCGGCAACGCGCGGGCGTTCTTCGCGGCCGAGCCCGCCGCGCGGCCCGCCGCCCAGCCCTCCCCGGACCCTGCGGGCGCCGGCCTGATCCTCGAAGGGAGGACCACGTGAGCCTGGAAGACGAGGCCCGGCGGCTCGACGCGGACGACCCGCTGCCGACCCTGCGCGGAGAGTTCCTCGTCCCGCCGGCGCCGGGCGGGGCCTACGGGGAGGCGGCCTACTTCGCCGGCAACTCCCTCGGCCTCCAGCCGAGGGGCGTCGCGGACCGGCTCCGCGAGGAGCTGGACGACTGGGCGCGGCTGGCCGTCGAGGGCCACACGCAGGCCCGCCGCCCGTGGGTGGACTACCACGAGCTGCTCCGCGACCCCGCCGCCCGCCTCGTCGGGGCCCTGCCGCACGAGGTCGTCGCGATGAACACGCTGACGGTCAACCTGCACCTGATGATGGCCAGCTTCTACCGGCCCGAGGGGAGGCGCACCCGCATCGTCATCGAGGACTCGGCGTTCCCGTCCGACTCCTACGCCGTCGCCAGCCAGGCGGTCCACCACGGGCTCGACCCGGCGGAGACGGTCGTGCGGCTGACGCCGCGCCCCGGCGAGGACACCCTGCGCACCGAGGACGTCCTCGCCCGCCTCGAACGCGAAGGCGACACGGTGGCGCTGCTCCTGCTGGGCGGGGTCAACTACCTGACCGGCCAGCTCATGGACATGGCGGCGATCACCAAGGCGGGCCGTGCGGCCGGCGCCGCCGTCGGCTGGGACCTCGCCCACGCGGCCGGGAACGTCCCGCTGCGCCTGCACGACTGGGACGTGGACTTCGCCGCCTGGTGCACCTACAAGTACCTCAACTCCGGCCCCGGGGCCGTCGCCGGATGCTTCGTCCACGAGCGGCACGTCCGGGACGCCTCGGTGCCCAGGCTGGCCGGCTGGTGGGGGACCGAGCCGTCCGTCCGGTTCCGGATGGAGCCCGGCATCTCCCCGCCCGCCTCCGCCGACGCCTGGCAGCTGTCCAACCCGCCGATCATGGCGCTCGCGCCCGTGCTGGTCTCGCTGGAGATCTTCGACCGGGTCGGGATGGGCGCGCTGCGCGCCAAGAGCGAGCGGCTCACCGGCTACCTGGCGTCCCGGCTCGCCTCCCTGGGCGGCGCCCAGGTGATCACCCCGGCCGATCCGGCGGCGCGGGGCGCCCAGCTGTCGCTGCGGGTCGCGGACGCCGACGCCGGCGGCCTCGTGCGGAGGCTCGCCGAGAGGCACGGGGTGGTCGCCGACGCCCGCAAGCCCGACGTCGTCCGGTTCGCGCCCGTCCCGCTCTACTGCACCTTCCACGACTGCCATCGGGCCGCCGAGGCGCTGTCGGACCTGGTCGGCGGCCCCGCCTGACGGGCGGGCGCCCGCACCGGAATTTCGTCTCGGTGTGTCGGTGTCCGCGGCGGCCCCGCTTGCGGTAAGTTTGATGCGTTGCTGTTAGCAGTCTCGAACGTTTGCTCTACGAAACGCCCGCAGAAGTTCAAGACAACGGGCGTTCTCCGTTTCTCCGGGTGATCCGGCGGACGAGAGATGAGTCCGCAATGCAGCCCCGGCCGTCGCCCGGCGGTCGGTGAGCCTCACCCAGAGGAGTAGGAAACATGGCCGAAGGTACCGTGAAGTGGTTCAACGCTGAGAAGGGCTTCGGGTTCATCGCTCCCGACGGCGGCGGCCCCGACGTGTTCGTCCACTACTCGGCGATCACTTCGAGCGGCTACCGGAGCCTCGACGAGAACCAGCGCGTCGGGTTCGAGATCACCCAGGGCCAGAAGGGCCCGCAGGCCGAGGGTGTCTACCCGCTCTAAGACCTGCGGCCAGCCCGCTCTGAAGCCCCGGCACCCGCACCGCGGTGGCCGGGGCTTTCGGCGCTCCCGCCCACCCGGTGCGGCCGGGCCGCCGCGCACGGCGCGATCCGCGCCCCGGCCCCCACGGGCCGGTTCAAGGCGGCCTTGATGGCAACGCTCGCCAGTGACATGACCATGGCCAGGTCGGAGTCGGTGTCGAGCCGGACGGCGACCCAGTCGCCCCCCGGCCGGACCAGCGCCCGTCCCGAGTCGGCGAGCGCGCCGCCGAGCCGGTCCACGACCGGCCGGGTCAGGCACAGCTCCGCCTCGTCACCGCCGTGCAGATGCATGATCTGGCGACCGCCCGCGCACAGCGCGACGCCGACCCCGCAGTCGGCCCGGACCACCGAGACCCCGGGCCATGTTCTCAGCCGGGCGACGATGCGTCCGGCATTGGAGTGCGAGCCACTCCCGCCAGTAGCCACACCGCAATCGTTGCCCTACGGCGGCGCCCAAGGGAACCTGCCGTGCCGCAATCGTTACGGCCAGGTGTCCAACGGGCGCTGCTCCCGGGCGTTCAGTCCATGGCATCTGGTACCCGGGCACTACCCAGGGGTGCCGCCTCGCGGAGCGCGGGCCCGGCGGCGGTTTCGGTCGGCCCAGTGGCGCCGCGGGGGCGCAGGGCCCCGGCCGCCAGCATCGTCCCGGCGAGCACGCAGGTGATCAGGGCGAACGCGGCCGGGTAGGACAGCGCCCCGGCGGCCCAGCCGGTGACGGCCGGGGCCGTCAGTCCGGACAGGTAGGTGATCGTCGCGACGCCCGCGACGCCCTCGCCCGCGTCCGCCCCGGAGTTGCCCGCCGCCGCGAACACCAGCGGCACGACCGTCGCCACCCCGACCCCGATCAGCGCGAAGCCGGCGATGCCGGGCGCCGGGGTGCGGGCGAGCACGACCAGGACGCCGCCCAGGACGGCGATCCCGCCGCCGAACCGGACGACCTTCACCGGCCCCAGCCACCGCACCAGCAGGTCGCCCGCCAGGCGCGTGGCCGCCATGCACGACATGAAGATCGTGAAGGTGGCGGCGGCGAGACCGGGACCGGCGTCGGCCACCTTGGTGAGGTAGACCGCGGCCCAGTCGGCGCTCGCGCCCTCGGCGAACGTGGCGCAGAAGCCGACGGCGCCGATGGCGGCGATGGCCCGGTTGGGGAGCGCGAACCGGCGCGGGGCCGGGGCGCCCGGCGCCGTCCGGTCGGGCAGCAGGCCGCGTCCGGCCACGACGCCCGCGGCCAGCAGCACCAGCGCGACCGTCCCGAGATGCAGCCGGGCGTCGATCCGGGCGTGCGCGGCCAGGCTGCCGACGCCGCCCGCGACCAGGCTGCCGACGCACCACAGGCCGTGCAGGCCGGAGATGATCGGGCGCCGCAGGCGCCGCTCCAGCGTCAGCCCGTGGGCGTTCATCACCACGTCGCACATGCCGGACGTGGCGCCGTACAGCAGCATCGCGGCGAACAGCCAGACCGGCGCGGGCGCCAGCGCGGGCAGCGCGAGCACCCCGCACCACATCGCGAGCAGGCCGCGGGTCGCGGCGCGCCCCCCGAACCGGTGCCCCAGCCGGCCGGCCATCGGCATGCCGATGAAGGCGCCGATGGACGGGCAGAGCAGGGCGAGCCCGAGGACCGAGGGGCTGAGGTCGAGCCGGTCCTGGATCCACGGAACGCGCGTCGCGAGGGTCCCGGCCACGGCCCCGTGGAGGGCGAAGACGACGCCGATGGCGCTTCGGTTGCTCATGCCCCGAGAAACTAACAGGAAGGTTTCCTGATGAAAAGGGGATCGGGCAGGATCCCTGACTAATATGGGGGCGTGAAGACCGCGACCCCGACGATGGCCCGCGCGATCAACGACCGGCTGGCCCTCGACCTGCTGCTCGAACGCGGCCCGCTGACGGCCCCGCAGCTGCGCACGCTGACCGGGCTGTCCCGGCCGACCGTGTCCGACCTGATCGAACGGCTCCGCGCCGACGGGCTGATCGAGGCGACCGGAGAGACGGGCGAGGACCGCCGGGGCCCGAACGCCCGGCTCTACGGGCTCGTGGCGGGCCGCGCCCACGTGGCCGGGGTCGACCTGCGCCGCGACGCCGTCCACGTGGCGGTCGCCGACATCGCCGGGAACCAGGCGGGCGCCGCGACGCGGCCCCTGCCCCCGGAGCCGGACCTCGTCGAGCAGGTCGCCGGCGCGGTCGCCGAGGCCGCCGGCGGGCTCGTCCTGCACACGGTCGTGCTCGGCGCCCCCGGCCTGGTCCATCCGCGCACCGGCCTGTCGACCTGCGGCGGTCTCCCCGGCGCGCGGCCCGACCTGCTCCACGCGCTGCGGGACCGTCTCGGCGTGCGGGTGGTCATGGAGAACGAGGTCAACCTCGCCGCCATCGCCGAGCACCGCGACGGCGCCGCCGCGGGCCGCGACGACTTCGCGCTGCTGTGGCTGGACGACGGCGTCGGCGCGGCGATCGTCCTGGACGGCCGGCTGCGGCGCGGCGCGTCGGGCGGCGCCGGTGAGGTCGGGCTGCTCCGCTTCCAGGGCACCGACTTCTGCCGCCTGCTGGAGCCCGGCGGCATCCGCGGCCTCGGCGGGGACCGGATCGCCGGCCGCATCGTCGAGGGCGTCTTCGCGCTCGTCGCCGTCCTGGACCCGGGCCTCGTCGTCCTCGGCGGGACGACGGGCCGCGAGGGCGGCGACCACCTGGCCGCCCTGGTCGCCGAACGGCTGGCGGGCCTGTCGCCCGCCCCCACGGAGGTCTGCGCGACCGCCGTCGAAGGCGACGCCATCCTGCGCGGCGCCGTCCTCACCGCCCTCGACCTGACCCGGGACAGTGTTTTTATGCAATCCCGGCCCAAGGCGCTCGCCTAGCGGCTCGCACCTTGACCGTGCTTGTGCGAGCGCGAATCGCTTCGCGATCTTCCCGGGGATGCTCGCCTTCGGCTTCGCATCCCCGGTCAGGTAGCGCGCTCGCGTGACCGTTGAGGCCGCCGCGAGAGTCGAGGGCACCTCAGAGGGATCTCTAGCCCTTGGGCAGGGGCTCGTCGTTTCAGGGCTTGGGGAGGCGTTCGCCGGTGCGGAGGCGGTCGAGGCCGAGCCAGATGAACTCGGCCGCCATCTGCTCGGCGCGCTCGCGCTCGGTGCCCGGGTGCTCCAGCCACCACGACACCATCGACAGCATCGACCCGTACATCAGCGGGACGAGCAGCCGCGCGCGGCGCTCGTTCACCTCCAGCGCGGCCGGGGAGAGCCTCGGGTCGGCGCGGCGGCGGCGCAGCAGCAGGTCGGCGAACGCGGTGCCGAGGCGCTCGCGCAGCTCCCGCAGTTCCAGGCCGACCTCCGGCTTGTCGAGGTGCCGGATCAGCAGCGCCCACGCGTCCGGCTCGGCGGTGGCGTAGTCGAACAGCACCCGGATCATCGCCCGGATGCCCTGCGCCGAGTCGTGCTCGGCGAGCACCGCCGCGTTCAGGCGGCCGGTGAGCTCGGCGACGATCGCCTCGGTCACCTCGGCGAACAGCTCCTCCTTGGACGCGAAGTGCTGGTACAGCAGCGCCTTGGACACCTGCGCCGCGGCCGCGACGTGCTCCATCTGCGTCAGGTGGTAGCCGCGCCCGCCGAACTCGGCCAGCGCGACCCGGAGCAGCTGCTCGCGCCGCCGCGCGGACGGCATCCGCCGCCGGTTCGGCGTGGTCTCGGTCATGTGCCGAGGTACTTGCCCAGCTCGGAGCGGGCGACGGAGCGGACGTGCACCTCGTCCGGGCCGTCGGCGAGGCGCAGCGTGCGCAGCCCGGCCCACATGGCGGCGAGCGGGGTGTCGTCGCTGACGCCGGCGCCGCCGTGCATCTGGATGGCCCGGTCGACGACCTCCAGCGCGACCCGGGGCGCGATCACCTTGATCGCCGCGACCTCCGACCGGGCGGCCTGGACGCCGTGCGCGTCGATCGTCCAGGCGGTCTTGAGGGTGAGCAGCCGGGCCTGGTCGATCGCCATCCGGGACTCGGCGATCTGCGCGCGGACCACGCCCTGCTTGGCCAGCGGCCCGCCGAACGCCTCGCGCGACAGGGCCCGCTCGCACATCAGCTCCAGCGCCCGCTCGGCCATCCCGACCGCGCGCATGCAGTGGTGGATGCGGCCGGGGCCGAGGCGGGCCTGGGCGATCGCGAAGCCGCCGCCCTCCTCGCCGACGAGGTTCCCGGCCGGGACGCGCACGTCGGTGAAGGTGATCTCGCAGTGGCCGTGCTGGTCCTGGTAGCCGAAGACGGGCAGCGGACGGACGATCTCCACGCCGGGCGTGTCCAGCGGCACCAGCACCATCGACTGCTGCCGGTACGGGTGGCCGTCGGGGTCCGTCTTGCCCATCACGATCATGATCTTGCAGCGCGGGTCGGCGGAGCCGGTGATCCACCACTTGCGCCCGTTGATGACGTAGTGGTCGCCGTCGCGCTCGATGCGGGTGGAGATGTTGGTGGCGTCCGAGCTCGCCACGTCCGGCTCGGTCATGGCGAACGCGCTGCGGATCTCGCCGTCCAGCAGCGGGGCGAGCCACCGCTTCTTCTGCTCGGGCGTGCCGAACAGGTGCAGGACCTCCATGTTGCCGGTGTCGGGGGCCGCGCAGTTGGTGGCCTCGGGCGCCAGATCGGGGGAGCGGCCGGTGATCTCGGCCAGGGAGGCGTAGTCGGTGACCGTGAGCCCGTGGGCGGGGTCCTCGCTGCCGGGGAGGAACAGATTCCACAGGCCGCGCCCGCGCGCCTCCGCCTTGAGCTCCTCCACGACCGGCGGGACGGTGTGCTCGCGGCCCTCGGCGCGCAGCTCGCGCCGCTGGGCCGCGTAGACCGGCTCGGCGGGGTAGACGTGGGAGGCCATGAAGTCCTGGAGGCGGCCGAGGTGGTCCCGGGCCCGCTCGCTCAAACCGAAGTCCATTCGGCTAGAGTAACTGACGGGTCAGTCAGTTGGGGGGAGTCCGATGGCAGCCTTCGAGGGCGCCGGCAGGGTCGCGCTGATCACCGGCGGTTCCCACGGCATCGGGGCCGCGGTGGCGCGCCGGCTGGCCGGGGAGGGCGCCCGGGTCGTCCTCGCCGACGTCGACGCCGAGGCCGGTGCGGCGCTCGCCGCCGAGCTCGGCGGGGCCTTCGTCCGCTGCGACGTGCGCGAGCCCGCCGACAGCGAGGCCGCGGTCGCCGCGGCGGTCGGGCGGTTCGGCGGGCTGGACGTGGCGTTCCTCAACGCCGGCGTCGCCGGGGGAGGCGGCGTCGGCGACGACTTCGACCTCGACGGGTACCGGCGGGCGATGGGCGTCAACCTCGACGGCGTCTTCTTCGGCGTGCACGCGGCGCTGCCCGCCCTGCGCGCCCGCGGCGGCGGGGACATCGTCGCGACCGCCAGCATGGCCGCGCTCACCGCCACCCCGTTCGACCCGGTGTACGGCGCCAACAAGGCCGCCGTGGTCGGCCTCGTCCGCGCCCTCGGCCCGGCGTTCGCGCCGGAGGGCATCCGGGTGAACGCCCTGTGCCCCTCGTTCGCCGACACCGGCATCCTCGTCCCCCTGAAAGAGCACCTGGAGCGGACCGGCTTCCCGATCCTGGACGTCGGCGACGTCGTGGAGGCGTTCATGGCGATCCTGGACGCGGGCGGCACCGGGGAGGCGTGGTGCGTCGTGCCCGGGAGGCCGCCCGAGCCGTTCCGGTTCCGCGGCGTCCCCGGTCCCCGCTGAGCAGCCAGAGGAGAGTCATGCGCGCGATCCAGATCACCGAGTTCGGCGGGCCCGAGGTCCTGAACGCCACGGAGCTGCCCGACCCGTCCGCCGGGCCGGGGCACCTGCTCATCGAGGTCTCCCGGGCCGGCATCAACTACGCCGACACCCACCAGGCCGACAACAGCTACCTGGCGGAGTCGGCGCTGCCGCTCGTGCCGGGCGGCGAGGTCGTCGGCACCGCGCCGGGCGGCCGCCGCGTCGTCGCGCTGGTCGGCACCGGCGGGTACGCCGAGCGGGCCGTCGCGCCCGAGGCCCTCGCCTGGGACGTGCCGGACGCCATCGACGACGTCACCGCCCTCGGGATGATCGTGCAGGGCGCGTCGGCGTGGCTGCTGCTGCGCCGCAGCGTGCACCTCGCCGAGGGAGAGTCGGTCGTCGTCCACGCCGCCGCGGGCGGGGTCGGTACCCTCGCCGTCCAGCTCGCCAAGGCATGGGGCGCGGGACGGGTCATCGCGACCGCCTCGTCCGAGGACAAGCGCGCCCTCGCCCTGGAACTCGGCGCCGACGTCGCGATCGACGCGAACGAGCCCGCCCTCAAGGACGCGCTCATCGACGCCAACGGCGGCAGGCGCGTCGACGTCGTCCTGGAGATGACGGGCGGGACGGTCACCGACCAGAGCCTGCGCGCCCTCGCCCCGTTCGGCCGCCTCGCCTTCTACGGCATGGCGTCGCGGCAGGAGCCCGCCCCGGTGCGGCCCGCCGCCCTCATGGCGCACTCCACCACGATCGCGGGGATGTGGCTGGCGCACGTGTTCCAGCTCCCCGGCGACGTGATGCGCGCCGCCCTGGACGAGCTGTTCGGCCTCGCCGCCCAGGGCCGGCTGCGGGTGATCGGCGGCGGCGAGTACGGGCTGGCCGAGGTCCGCCGGGCCCACGAGGACCTGCGCGCCCGCCGCACGACGGGCAAGCTCGTCCTCGATCCGTCCCGCTAGGCCCCCCGGCAGGGCTAGCAGCGGGCTAGCCGACGAGGCCGTTCTCGTAGGCGTAGACGACGGCCTGGGTGCGGTCGCGCAGCGCGAGCTTGGTCAGGACGTGCCCGACGTGGGTCTTGACCGTCTGCTCGGCCAGGACGAGCTCGGCGGCGATCTCGGCGTTGGACAGCCCGCGCGCGATGAGCCTCAGCACGTCCAGCTCGCGGGGCGTGAGGCCCGCGGTCGCGTTCGGGCTCGGCCGCTGGTGGCGCCTGCGGCGCGCGAAGTCGCCGATGAGCCGCCGGGTGATGGACGGGGCGAGCAGCGCGTCGCCCGCCGCCACGATCCGCACGCCGCTGACGAGGTCGGCGGCGGAGGCGTCCTTGAGCAGGAACCCGCTGGCCCCCGCGCCGAGCGCCTCGTAGACGTACTCGTCCAGGTCGAACGTGGTGAGGACGAGCACCTTGGGCCGCACGCCCGCCGGGTCGCCGCCCGCGTCGGCGCGCGCGGCGGGCTCGCCGATCAGCTCGGCGGTGGCGGCCAGGCCGTCCATCTCCGGCATCCGGATGTCCATCACGATCACGTCCGGGTCCAGCTTGCGGGCGAGGTCCACCGCCTCGCGCCCGTTTCCCGCCTGCCCGATCACCTCGATCTCGGGGTCGGAGGACAGCAGCGCCGCGAGCCCGTCGCGGATCATCACCTGGTCGTCGGCGATCAGCACCCGAATGGTCACGAGAGCACCCTATGGGGCGCGGGCGCGCCCCCGTGCGGATCAGTCACCGTAGGGGAGCTCCGCGACGACCGCCCAGCCCGCCCGGTC
>NZ_SMKU01000798.1 GCF_004349215.1 Actinomadura rubrisoli
CGGGGGCGGGGCGTCGGCGCGGCGCTGCTGGGGGCGCTGGTCGCCTCGACCGAGGCGGCGGGGATCTGGACGATCCAGGGCGGGGTCTTCCCGGAGAACACCGCGAGCCTGCGCCTGCACCGGGCCGCGGGGTTCCGCCGGGTGGGGATCCGGCGCCGCATCGGCCGCCGGGACGGCCGCTGGCGCGACGTGGTGCTGCTGGAGCGCCGCAGCGGCGTCGCCGGGGTGGACTGAGCCCGGTCAGCCGGGCAGGCGCCGCACCTTCAGGACGTTGTCGGTGCGGGTCATGGGCTGCCCGTGCGGGCTGGTCTGGACGCGCTGGTACTCCTCGGCCAGCTGGACCTCCCACTGACCGTCCGGCAGTTCGAGGGAGTCCAGGACCTGCCGCGGGGTGGGCAGGTGCGGGG
>NZ_SMKU01000799.1 GCF_004349215.1 Actinomadura rubrisoli
CCGTCCTTGACGGACACCGGCACCGCCTCGACCGGCAGAACGACCGGCACCGGCTCCGGCCCGGAATCGTCGATGACGCTGCGCAGCACCTCATGCCGCTCGGCCAGATCCCGCACCGCGCCCAGCAACGCCGCCACATCGAGCGGACCGGTCAGCCGCAGCGCCATCGGGACGTTGTACGCCGTGCTCTCCGGATCGAGCTGCGCCAAAAACCACAACCGCGCCTGCGCCGCCGACAACCCACCCACACCACTCCGGGAGGGCGACCCCTCGGCGAGGGAAGACGAAACGCCGCCCTCCGCTCCGCTAGCGCTCCGCTCCGGGCGACGTGCGGGGTACCGCACCCCGCGCTGATCCTCGCGCACCCCCGGGCGCAGGCCCTCGCGCTGATTCACTCCGCCCT
>NZ_SMKU01000090.1 GCF_004349215.1 Actinomadura rubrisoli
CACCGCGATCGCCGCCTACATCCGCTGGCACAACCAGAACTCACAGCCAAAGGTCAGCTTCGCCGCCAGCTCCCCGATCCGATCATGGACCAGTTACCCCGCCAAGGCTGCGTGACGAGCCACTAGCACGCGGCAAGCCACCGCTAAAGGCCGTCCCGTAACGGTGAAGCAGTGCGGCCGGGCGTGCTGCCGGTGACCTGCCGTCCCTGGGCCGGGTCAGTCGGCCGTCGCCAGGTTGCGCATGAGGGCGATGCCGCGGGTGGCGTATTGGACGCCGTCACGTTTGCGGCGGCGGTTGCGCAGGATGTTCCATCACTTCATGCGCGCGAACGCGTGCTCGACGCAGGCGTACCCGTTTGTGGACGGTGTTGGGCTCGTGTTGCCGGGCGGGCAGCCCGGCGCCATCGCGGAGCCGCCGGTGACCTGTCGGTTGCCTTGGCAGCCGACATCGGCCATCACGCGCCCACCCGGCACGCCTGGGGCGGTGAAGCGCACCCGGTCGCCGTCGAGTTGCCGCTCCAGATCTGCAGAGCGTGCGGATCTCCCGGTTGTCCACACACCCCGTCCCGGTCGCAGCCGGGTACCCTCATCCGCTCTCCACATGAACAGACCCGAATGCATGAGTCCATCTCGAATGGGTTCTTTCTCTAAAAGCCGCTTTGCAGAGCAGCGATGATCGAATCCATTCGAGAATTTGGAAGACTCTCATTCGACGAAGCCGCTCCCGCGACGACACGATTCCGGTCTCGAGAGAGACGTACAAGGATATCTGCCGGAGTGGCAAGGTTCCTGGCGCACCTTTGAAGCACCTTCGTGCTTTCGTCATGCGAGAGTGCTTCCAGGTACCGAGGTCGACATGATCTGTTAGAGGCGAGGGCAGCGCGTACGGCCGGCTCGTCGTCCGTACTGAACGCCTGCATTACCGATTCGGGCAGGTTGGGTGAACGCGCCGCAAACACCTTGTCCTCTAGGCGTTCCGAGGCCGCAAGGTGCAGCAGGGAACGAAGAGGCAGTTTCGGATGAGCGGCTGCCGCCTTGCGTATCTCCAGATCTTCGCTATGGATCAAGCTGTTTAAGGTCAAAGAAGGGCAGCTTGGATTATTTGCCACATCGCACAAAGTATCCGAATCAACTACATTATTTACAACTTTATCAAGAAATTTGCCAAGGCGTGGCGAAGAGGCTGCAATATAATAGGAATCCGGGGTCGTAGCCGAGAAGAGCGTATCCAGAATGTCCTGATCAACGGTCGAGTTCGCCAACAACGACAGGTGTACTTCGTGATCATCGTCGAACTGAAGTCGCCTTGCCGCCGCAGCGGGCAACGCAGGATTCCTGGCCAATTCAGCGCGGAGCACGGCGTGCCGCGACATACTTAGGACCTCAGCCGGTTCCATGCCAATTCTACTATTAGCCGCCAAGCCTCGCTGTGCAGCCAAATCTCCACTCTTGAGAATTTTTGGCACGGCGTCAGCCGGAAGGGTGCCGTTTGACGCTGCGGCTCGACGAACAGTCGGGCTTAAGTCCTGGACGAGAGATAGCAGCAACGAAGCGTGCAGGTCGGAACGCAGCGCAGCGCGCTCACGAACCGCAGGCCTCGGGTCACGGCACAGTCGAATGATCACCTCAGCGGGCACGCCCTCGCTCGCCGCCACTTGAACGGATACGTCTTCCTTCAACCGAAGGCCGATGATGTTCAGTGAACCATAAGTCAATCTTTCGCGCCGCAAGAGCAATCGAAGTACTTGCTCATCACCCACTTCGGCTAGACGACGCACTTGTTCCGGTACCAGAGACGGGTTCGAACTGAGCCCGATAGCTGCCCAATATTCGTTCAATAGAGCCCTTTCAGCCAGTCATACCGAGTCCGCGCAGGAGAGGCGCACACCAGTCGTCACACGGAGGGACGGGGGTGATCGCACCCCTACGTCCATTGATGATTGCGGACTCGAATCTCGAGCCGCTCAAGGAGCCCAGAGTACGCCGCCCTCCCTCCGCGCTTAGCGCTCTATTCAGGCAGCCGACCTCACCGCAGCCCGCATGATGAAGGCCAGCCGCGCCCTGGTGCTCCAGCATGGCCTCGGTTAGTTCTTCTTCGAGATCCCATATTTCCCGCGGCCGGCTCTGGCTACGGAAGATCGCCCCGTCTGGTGCCCGCATGATGGTAGCGACCCTCTGCTCTCCATCTCCGAGCTTCCGCTGAACCGACTTCGCGTGGGCAGCGAGCTCGGGGCTCACCCCGTCACAGTTGTGGACCAGTATGGACGCGTTAGCGGCCTTCACGTAGAAGGTGTGGGTGTCGGCGATGGTGAGGTCGTGAACGTAGGGGTGCGTCGTGGTCTTGATGGTGCGAGTGACCTGGCGGGTTTCGCCGGTGGGGGTGCGGAGTTTGGTTCCGGGTTTGAGGTGGTCTACTCGGGTCCAGGTGTGGTGGCCGGCGTCCCAGAAGCGGTGGTGTTCGGTGGCGAGAATGACGCCGGCTTTGCGGTGCTTGCCGCCGGCGACGGTGATCTGGAAGAGGCCGGTGTAGTTGGTGCCGCCGAAGGCGGCGATGACGTTCTTGGTCGTGGTCTTGCCGGTCTTGGGGTCGGTGGAGGTGACCTTGTCGCCGACCTTGACCTTCTCGATCGGCTTGGACGAGCCGTTGGCGAGCAGGACCATCGTGCCTGCGGGGAAGCTGTTGAGGCAGCGTCCGGCTGTCTGCGCGCCGCGTTTGGCCCCTGCCCTTGAGGCCGCGCGGCCTGCGGCACCGCTCGTACCTCGGCCGAGGGCTGTCTTGGCGCTGCCTGCGGCCTTGCCAACGGCGCCGCCGACGACCCGGCCGGCGGCCGTGCCGGCGAGTTTGCCCAGCAGGGCGCCCGCGCCCCTGCCTATTCCCCAGCCCACGGCGCCGCCGACGCCGCCGATGACGGCCTGCTTGGCGGCTCCGCCCGCGGTCCATTTGTCGGGCTTGTTGGAGACCGCGTAGCCGGCCAGGTTGCCTGCGGCGCCACCGGCGACGGCACAGCCGACGGTGCCGAATCCGCCGGTCGCGACCTCGCAGCCGGCGGTGACCACGATGGCGACGGTGACAGTGACGATGACGGCCTTGTGCTCGTTCCAAAGGTTTTTGGCCTTGCAGCCGAAGTCCCATCGGCCGCAGTGCTGGGGAGCCGGGGCCGGTGGGCTGACAGCGGGGCCTCCTCCTCCGCCGCCTCCCCCTCCGTCGCCTCCGCCGCTGCCGACCCCTTCGCCGCAGCTCCAGCCGCAGCCGGGATGGTCGAACATCAGGCCGCTGGGGTCGGCGTTGGTGACCGGGTTGTTGCCGGCGTAGGCGTAGCCGTTCCAGGACTGGGGGTTGGAGCCGTCGAAGACGGGGTCGACGGAGACGAACCGGCCGGTGTCGGGGTCGTACTGGCGGGCGCCGAGGGTCGTCAGGCCGGTGTTGCCGTTGATGGTGCCGCCGACGAAGCCGCGCTCGCCCTGCCAGTTCGTCGGCTTGGTCCCGCGGGCCTGGCCGAACGGGGTGAAGCGGCGGTGGGTGACCTCTTGGGTGGACTCGGCGATGGAGATATCGGCCGAGTTGTGGGGATCGCTGCGCAACCAGGTCAGGCCGGCGGTCGTGCGGGACGCGACGGTGTCATCGCCGAGGGTGTAGTACCGGGTGGCGCTGCTCTTGCCGGTGGGCTTGGCGTAGCGGACCTCCGTCCCGGCGACGGCGAGAGTGGCGCTGCCGTCAGGGTCACGGCGGATGAGCTGGTTGCCGTCGGCGTCGTAGAGGAAGGTGGTGTCGGCCCCGCCTTCGGTGATCTTGGACAGATGTCCTTCGATGTCCCAGCTGAGGGTCTGGCCTGCGGTGGCGCCGGGGCGCGTGGTGGTGTTGCCGTTGCCGTCGTAGCCGTAGGCGTCTGTTTGGCCGTCGCGCGGGCCGCCTTGGTAAGAGACGGAGGTCAGGGTGTGCGGCTGGGATTGGCCGGCGCCCGGGTAGCGGTAGGTCTTGTTGACGTCCTTGGTGGTGTCACCCGTGAGGTCGTGGTTGGTCTCGCTGGTGCGGTTGCCGACCAGGTCGTAGCCGAACGACTGCCAGTACGGTTGCGCGCCGCCGAGCAGGGAGTTGGCGTTGGACGCGGTGGGCGTGGTAGCGCAGTCGTCGGTGGAGGGCGTCCAGGCGTCGGTGAGGCGTTGCAGGTGGTCATGGGCGAAGCACTGGACGTCAGTCGTTTGACCTGTGGGGGTGTCGGCGATGCGCTTGACGTCGCCGATGTCGTTGTAGGTGTAGTTGAGGTCGCCGACGGGAGTGGGTGAGACCTCGCGCTGGGTGGTGGTGCGGGTGAGACGGTTGGTGCCCTGTTCGTAGTAGTTGGTCTCCTGGACGCGCTTGCCGCCGGTGGAGTAGGTCTGCTGGAGCTTCTGGCCGAGCTTGGAATAGCTGGTATTGGTGACGTACCAGGTCAGGCCGTGCAGAGTGGTCGGGTTGCCGAGCTCGTCATAGCCGTAGAGGAGCGTCTCGGACGGGAGCCCACCCGAACCGATCTGGCCCCCCGCAGGCAGGACGGTCTGGTGGGGCGTTCCGTCCAGGTTGTAGGTACTGGTGGTCTTGTAGGTGCCGCCCAGCCCCGTCTCGGACGTGGGGATGGTGAGTTTGGAGCTGAGGGTGCGATAGGCGTCGTCGTAGCCGAGGACCTCGTTCTTGTAGGCCTGCCCGTTGACCCAGCGGGTGGAGGAGGCGGGCTTGCCCTTGACCGAAGTGCCGTCGGCGAGGGTGTCGTAGGTCCATTCGGCGAGCTTGGTTCCGCCGGTACCGGTACCTGAGTACTCGCCGGTTCTGCGGCCGAGGACGTCGTGTGTGTAGGTGATGCTCTGGTTCTTGGCGTCGGTGACCGTCTTGATCAGGTCGGTGGCGTCGTCGTAGACGAAGCTGGTGGTGCCCCGGTCCGGGTCGTCGATCGACTTGGGACGACCGCGCTGGTCGTAGTGGTAGGTCCAGGTGCTGCCGGCGGCGTCGGTGATCGTGGCGGGCTGGCCGTCGGGTTCGTAGGTGTACTTGGTCGCGTCGAAATGGGTCGCGTCCTTGTACTGGTCGACCTCGGTCTTCTGGCCGCGAGCGTCCACGATCGTGGTGGTCTTGGTGCCGCCCTGCGGCAGCGTGACGGTGGTGCGGTCGCCGCCATAGACGGTGCTGGTGCGCCACTTCTCGTTGCCGCCGACACGGAAGATCTCAGCGGTCTTCCACTCCATCCCGTCGTACTGATTGACGGTCTGTGCGGGGACGACATCGTCACTGGCCGGGACGAACAGGGTCCCGCCCGGCGAGGTCTCGTTGTAGTAGCCGTTGTTGGTCTTGGCGACCAGGCCACGGGTGTCATAGATCGTGTCGCTGACCAGGCGGCCGCCACCGGGCGCGGGCTCTTGGGTCTGCCGGGGCCGTAGCTGGCCGTCGTACAGCGCGTACCCGGTGGTGTAGGCGCCCTCAGTACGCAGGGTGGACGTCGAGACGACGGTGGGAGCGTTGAGGCTGACCGTATAGCCGAACTTCAGGCTAGGGCTTTGGGTCGTGGCCCGTCCGGGTAGCCATACGTCCGTCAGTCTGCCGAGCGGATCGTACTTCAGGCTGGTGCGCTTGCCGTTCTCGTCCACGGTGGCGGTGCTGAGACCGAACGCGGGATCGACCTCGGTCTTGGTCACGAAGTTCGCGGGGTCGGTGACCGTGGCCGCGGTGACGACTCCGGTCGTCGGCGTGTAGGCGTTGACGGTCTTGCGGCCGGCCTGGTCGGTGACGGTGGTGGGCCTGCCGTAGGGGTCCGGGGACGGGTTGGTGGCGACGGTGACGTAGCGCGGGCTTCCGTCCTGGAAGCCGTCGAGCTTGTCGGTCTTGGTGACGTCGCCCTTGGTCGGCGCCACGTTCCAGGATTGCCCGTCGTAGAACTTGCGGGTGTCGGTGATCACGTCGCCGGGACGGGTGGTGGACGCCCCGCACGCCTTGGCGACGGTCTCCTCGCGGGAGGCGTAGGAGACGAGCCACTTGTCGTCATCGCGGGCGTAGGTGGTCCGGGTGCATCGGTCGTCGGCGGTGGTGGAGGTGTCGCCCTGGTCGTTGACCTGGCTGACCATCCCGTAGCCGTCGTAGGTGTTGTCGGTCTCCGTGCGCCGCCATCTGCCGCCGTCAAGCGCCCGGCGGGTCCGGACCTTGTCCTGATAGACGCGATCTGCGGTGGTCGTTCCCCACGAGCGGACACGCTTGGCGGTCTGGTGGACCGACACGTCGGTGATCGTGCCGGTCATCTCGTCGCCGCCCGGACCGTTGTAGTGGATCTCCTCGCGTTCCTGACCGGCCAGAGGCTCGGCGTCGGTGACGTCCTTGCCCTCGGAGTCGGTGACGCTCGCCTTGCGGGTCGATCCGTCCGGCTGCTCGTCACCGTCCATGCCCTGGAAGTACAAGTACTTGGTCTGCGACCGCCGTTCAGAGCCATCGCCATGGGTGACGGTGGCCTCGCCGAAACCGCGCCACTGCGACCAGGTCTTGTACTTCTCAGGGGACAGGCCGTCATCGTCATCGTGGTGCCAGGCCGCGTCCTTGTAGGCGTACGTGGTCACCTCGGGCAGTCCGCCACCGACACGGTCGTAGGCGTGCACAGCGGTCACCACGTACTTGTGGAACCAGTCCCGCTGCGGAGTGTCACCGCCCTCGGGCGTCCAATATTGCGGGAAGCAGCGTTTGTGGTTGCTTCCGATCGACGGATAGTCGGCCGGTGTGCAGTCCTTGTCGGAATAGCTGATCGAGTGAGATCCACCGGTCTCGTTGTCGATCGTTGAGATTCGCCACTTGGCCATCGGCGGGTAGGCACTCGAGTCGACCCGGTTGTCAAGCTGGATGCCGCCGAATTTCACGGCCGGCATTTCCTCGGATCCGCCGTTCTTGCCGATGTGCTGGACAGTGTCCAGCCAGAGCGTGTCGGCCTTGCCGTAGTCGGCGGTCAGGAACTTGTGCTCGAACTTCCAAGTGTCGGCGTTCTTGGTGGTCGTTCCGGACAAGACCTGGGTGGTGATGCTGTCCAGCATCTTGCGCGTCCAGAAACTGGGCGCGTAGTTGCCCGTACAGGTGGTTCCGGATGCGCAGTTCTGGTCGAACGGCACGTCCGGCCAGTGCGCGGCATTGGCGGCGTTGAGCTTGTTCTCTGCGCAGTCGAAGGACGAGGTGGGCTTGCACCGCTCGACGTTGGAGAAGAGTACTTGTGCGGGAGCCTGGCCGAACAGGTCGCCCCGCTGCCCATAACCGATCTTTCTCAGGTAGCCGCCGCGCACATACTCGGTCGGCGTACCGTTGGGCTTGCCGTCGGTCAGCGTGGTGGTGTTGCGCTGGTAGTAGTTGGTCTCCTTGCCGTACCAGAACGTCGATGCCGTGCCGTGCGGATCGACGACGTAGTCCAGGTTCCACCGCCATGCCTGCTGGCACCACGAAGCATCGAACCCGCTGGCCTTGTTGCACGGTTCACCGGAGTTGTTGCCGAAAACCGGGACCGTCCAGGCCGAGTTCGTCTCCGTTTTGCCGGTCGTCCAGCCGGGGAGGTGATTGAGCCCGAAGAAGTACTGGACGCCGTCAGGCGTTGTGACCTTCCAGTGCTCACCGTTGTCGTCGTCGTTATCGGCCCCGGTGAGCTTCTCGATCTTCATGCCATCGTCGCGTTTGGGCTTCCAGCCGCCCGTCGCGTCGTCGCGGACCAGTTCGGTCGCATTGCCGTTCAGCGTCAGGACGGCGTTGTCGTAACGCCAGCAGTTGTCGGCCCGTTTGGGTGTGACGCCGTCATCGGCGCAGGAGCGGTAGCGGCGTTCGATGTATCCCGGCCAGTAGTCGAAGCCCTCACCGATCCAGGACGCCTGGTTGTTGGTGCTGGACGTCCGTCCGTCCACTCCGCCGGACGAGTAGGCCAGCTTCAGCGTCGGGGCGGGTCCGCCGGGGACCGGCGGGGCGCGCATCGGGTAGTCCCACCCGAACGAACCGGTCTGCGTCGAGACGTCCCAGGTCGCCGATGGCGAGAGCGCGGTGGCCTTGTAGTCGCCGGACGGGCCGGACGGCCCGGCGGTCGCCGCCAGGGTCAGCGGCACGGCGGCGGGTGTCGCGGCACGCGGTGCCGGTCGCCCGGCAGCGGGCGTGGCCGGCAGCGACACTTCGGCGGTCAGCGTCCCGGACTTGACGTCGTTGGTGGTCTTCAGCGGCGTTTGCACCTGGCATTCCGGACGTTGCGGGGTCGTCGCCGCGCACGCCGGCAACGTCACCAGCCGCAGGCGCGAGGCCCAGTCACCGCCGTAGGCGGATGCGAAGCCCTGGTAGTCGAGCCGCACCGACACCGCGCTGCTCTTGGCAGCCTCCGGGTCGAGATTCGTCAATGCCAGCCCCAGGCCCCGGACGTTCATCTGCTGTGAGGCGCGCTGGTCGAGGACCTGGACACGGACCTGCTGCGGAGTCGCCTGCCCGGAACCGGGCGCGGCGTCCTTGGGTTTGGCCGCGTTCGCCTGCGGCACGCTGATCCAGACCGGCAGCTTGCCAGCCCGCGATCCGCCCTCGCGTCCTGGAGCCGCTTGCCCGGCTGGCGGGGAGGCCGAACCGTTCTTGCCGGAGGTCGCGGCACGCAGATCCGCGGTCGCCGACGCGGCTTGAGGCCAGGTGACCTTCGGGGCCGAACGCCGGACGTGGCCGTCGGACGGGGCGGGCTTGCGCGGCCGGGGTGTCCCCCGATGTCCGGGCACTGATTTCTGTGACTGTGGTTTGGGAGGCTTCCACCCGAACTCGGCGGCTTCTACCCGGCCGGGTGCCATCAGGCTCATTCCCACCGTGATGGCCGTTGCGATGGTCAACCAGGAGAACACGACACGCCTGCGACGCATCCGCGTCAGTCCCCATCCGGACCACATCACAGCAGACCTCCATCACCGGCACGACGCCCAGCGCGTGCGAGAAGTGAGCAAGAGCGAAGTTGGCAGGGAGCGGCCACGGCCGCGCCCGTTCCGGACGGCTAGGTCGGGGGACTGCCGAAGAAGAGCGAGACCACTTGGCTGTCAGTGAGCGTGCCGATGTAGAGCCGTACATCGTCGATCTCGCCGATCCAGAAATCAGCTGGGGCGGCCCTGTACCAAGCCGAGCCGATGCGTAGGGCACCCCCGGAGTTCCACGCGGGGGTGAAGGCCGCGGTGTCGGTCAACTGCCCGTTCACATACAGGCGCAATTCACGTGCCGGACGATCGTAGACGCCGACGAGATGGGTGAAGGTTCCCGCTGCGCCTTCGCAGTCGACGGGCTCAGCCGAAATCGCGCTCGTCCATTCTGCGCCGGTGTCCTGGTCCAGGGACGGTGCAGTGAAAGCCCATCGCCCCACCGTCGCACCGTTCTCCGTGTATGGGCGGTAACCCAGGTAATATCCGCTCAGCCGGTTGCCCATCTGCGCCACGGCCGTGCTCGCACGATTCGGCAACGTGCAGGCGTCGGCCGTGCCGGGCAGCTTCACCCATGCTGAGACCGCATAGCTGCCATCCGAACGTACGACTGGATGGTCCGTCATGGCGGTGGACGTCCCTTGCCCGTCGAACACGAGGTCCGGCGTACCGTCGGAACCGTCCGTTCCCCACGTGGTGGTAGCGCCCAGGGCCAGTGGGTGGCCGAAGCCCGAGCCGTCTCCGGAAGCCGTTCCGGCCGCTTCGTTGAGCGCCCAGTAACCGCGCGGCGCCGGCGGCTGTTTGGCCATGGCGGCGATCTCACTGCCCAAGAAGGGATCGACGACGCTGCCTGCGGAGTCCGAAAGGATGCGGTCCCAGATCTGGACGTCGTCCACGTCGCCGGTGAAGTAGTTCTGCTGGACGCCCTGATACAGTTCGCGGCCGATCACCGTGTTGCCCGTCGCGTCCCAGAGTTTGCTGTGGACACCGGCCTTGGACTGCAGGATCCCGTTCACGTACAAGCGGAGCTGCTGGCGGGTGGAGTCATAGACCCCGACAAGGTGGGTCCACGAGTTCAGCAGCGCGTCGGCATCGGACTCGGCATAGTCGATGACCGGGTTCATGCCGTCGCTCTGCTGCATGTTGAACCGCCAGCGCTTGGCCCCGCTGGAATAGTAGAGAACGAAAGCACTGGTGGTGGCGCCCTGCTGGCTCACGATCGTCGCATTATGCGCATTGCTGCTCAGCCGTGCCCATCCCGACACGGTCAGCGCCTTGTCGGTGTGGGCGGGAGAACCGGTCGCCGTCGCGATACCGCTGGAGCCGTCCAGGTGCAGGGCCCTACCCAGGCGGCCACCCCCCGTCCAGGAAGCACCGCCGCTCAGTGCCGCCGGGTGCGCGGCACTGTCGGACGAGTCCGCGGCGGTCGTGCCGCCGGTCTCATCCAGGCGCCATCGTGCCAAGGAGGCCGCCCCATGCTTCACCTTGAAGGTGTAGGTCGTGCATCTGGTCCCGACATTCCCGGCGGCGTCCACGGGAAGAACACTGAGAAAGTTGTCCCAGTCCCGATTCGGCGCGATCTGCGCTTTCAGCGGCTGCCCCGTCCCCGGCGCGGCAACGGTCGCCGCGGACTGGGCCACACTGCAGGTGTCATTCATCGCCCACTTGTAGCCGGTCACGTCCGTCTCCCCCGTGCCCGGCGCGAAGACGAACTCACCCGGAACCCCCACACCACCGTGGTAGTCGTCAGTGCTCGTCGGCTGATCGTCCGGATACAGCACGGACGAGACCTGCGGCGCCAACTGCGGATCGAACGTATCGACGGAGAACTCGCACCACGGCGTGTAGCCACTGGCGTTGGTC
Organism: Actinomadura rubrisoli; assembly: GCF_004349215.1. Classification (GTDB taxonomy): domain Bacteria; phylum Actinomycetota; class Actinomycetes; order Streptosporangiales; family Streptosporangiaceae; genus Spirillospora; species Spirillospora rubrisoli. The sequence continues at coordinate 10,771 of NZ_SMKU01000090.1, forward strand.
CCGTCATAGGCCCGGACGCGCCACGAATAGGCATCGCCGTTGGTCATCCTCGGCAACTTGATGTTCAACGGCGTGGGCTTGCTGAGCGACGTCATCGCGGTCTTGCCGCCATTGGGCAGCTGCGAAGTAAGGTCGTCCCAGACGGCCGTGGTCTTGTTGTAATGGTGAAAGGTGAACTCCGCCCGCACCGGATCAGCGGACTTGTCAGGGTCGTACACAGTGGCGTTCAGGTACATCGGCGACGCCGTGGAGCCGTCCGCGTTGGCCGCCGGACGCCCGGCACCGGTCATGCAGCGCGTGCCCGGGGTCGTCGCATAGCCCGTGGGCACGGCCGGTGGATGGTTGTAGTGGACAACGAGCTTGGGATCGTTGACGAAGCCCTTCCAACCCCACTCGCTGCTATTGGTGTCGTCGTAGTCGCGCAAGCCGAAGGTCGTGTTGGACCAGCCGCCCTTCGTGCGAGCCATCAGAGACTTGACGTCGAACTTCAAGCCCGCGTCCGGGCACGAGGAGTTGTAGCCGCCGTCCGAATGGATGGACCCCAGCTTCTGGCTCCACGACGGCTGGTTGTTCCAGCTCGTGGACGACGAGACCGCACCGGTCAGGTAGAGGTCGACGGCTTGCGGGCTGCTGGTGCACCCCCAGGACTTGTTCTGGGTGATGTAGAACGCGGCGTCGATCACGTTGGTGCCGCTTCCGAAGGCCGACGCCATCCGGAAGAAGGACCGCTTGAGACCCGACCCGTAGTTCCCCGCCTCCGGCTGGTGCGTCGAGTTCCAGTACTTGGTCGAGGGGTAGGCCCGGTCGACGTAGGTCCAGGCCAGCTTCTTACCCGCGAACTCGGGTACGACGTCCGGATCGATGTAGAGCGGAAACTTCACCGAGCCACTAGTGAGCATGGCCGGATCCGGCACCACCGACACCTGTGTCGAAGTGACGTCCAACCCGACACGGGATCGCCGCGCCCCCAACTTGGGCGCCGCGGCCAGAACGCCGTCGTTCGCGTCAGGAACGACCGCGGCCCCCCTCCCCGAGGAATCCCACATCATCGGCGGCGAGGAGTGGAACACTCGAACTCCGCCTGCGGTCACCGCGTCGAACCCGCCTGAATCGTTCTTACGCGCGGTCACCCCCTCGGCATCCAGACCGAACGTCAGCTTCGCAAGATCTGGGTTGGCGGCGGCCTCAGCCGTCTTGACCACCAGGACCTCAGACCAGCCCAACTCCGAGGCGGTCATCCTCAGATCGACATCGGGGAGGACATTCGGATAGATCGCGGTGCTGCCGTCCAGAGTCGGCTTGGGGAGCTTGGACGACCAGGTGAACGCCAGCGACCGCTCCGCATCGGTCATCTTCGCCAGCGCGCTGTCCCCGCCCCCGGACAGCCGCACGTTCAACGTGCTCGACACCGGCCCGACCGACCCGTCGGACTTGCGCTCCAATGTGTCGTCCACAGCCGCCCATGAACCATCCGACCTGTGCACCCGCTTGGGCAGCACAGTCGACTCATAGGTCAGCGACCCGTCCGGCTCAGCGAAAAGTTGCTCGGTCTCACTACGCCGGTCGAGCACCTCAACGCGCTGATCCGTCTTGCGCGCAGCGACCAGCGCTTTCGCTTCGGTCGAAGCCGTCGAAGCCTTGTCAGCCCTCGCCTTGCCTTGGTCGACCGAGGGCACGATCACCAACGTCGAAGCAACCAGCAGAGGCACCGTCCATGCAGCCCCACGACGCACGCCGTACCTCCATCGACCGATCAGGCGCGTCCGCCGCACCTGGAACGGCCTCCCCAAAAGATCAAGGAGGGCAGGCTGATATTCCGTTGCCAAAGATCAGCCGTCAACAGGGTCAGGATCCGTGTTACTGCAGTCACTGACAGCTGAGATTCCCACGTCAACCAGTACAGCTCACCCGCCAGTCCACCCTTCGCCGGCGAGCGTCTGTGACGTAGATCACAAAAATTTGCTCCGACATCGGGAACCTCGCCTGGCGAGCATCCGGCATCGCAAGCGATGCGTCAGGCCAGCCAGGAAAGGCAGACGAGCGCTACTGCCACCGTCACACTTGGACACTACTCACGACGAAAGACCACAAGAAGCGCATCAATCTGGATTAGCTGGTGATGGCGAGTGTCATGGTGAAGGTGGCCAGTGGCGACCGGACAAGCGTCGATCACGTCAGGATGGTGCTGGATCACTTTTGCCGTTACTTGGTCACGCCGGTCAAGTGGTCCAGGCCGGTCGAACTTTCGTGACGCTCACCCGCATTGAACCCACTACCGGGTCGCCATATGCGTACGGCGCCGATTCGACGTACCTGGTTGCTGAATGGGCTTTCGTGTAGTCCAAGCAGCGCGATAGCGTTCCTGTACTAGCCCTATCAGAACGGTGCGGCGCCGGATGTTGACAACCATGCCGGACCGCTTACACAACGCATGTTGGCTCGTTGTCAGCTCGGCGTTTCTGGAACGAGACGGCACGCTGCGGCATCGGGCGACATGAGAATAGGATTGGATGCGGACAGAGCCACACAAGCCAATACTGGAAGCATTAGTTCGGCACTTCGGTAACCGCTTTCAATCAGTAGGTTGTGGTTCGAGTCCCACGCGACCCACCACTCTGACCAGTACAAACGCGCTCCACACCTCCCGTGGTTGATCATTCCTGGGCCAGGACGAGGCCCTCCTGGGGACGAGGATTCAGGCGCGGAAGCCCTGGTATGGGCTCCAGCGTCCTACCCAAGGCCGCCCGCACCGCCTCCGAGAAGACCGCCGCCCTTCTCGTACACGTCGCAGGTATCGTGCCCGGCGCCAACCGTCGCCGCGGCAAGGATCCGGCCCGCCGCAAGCGGCGCCCCGCACAACGGACAGGCTCGGCTGCCCCGAAAGCGCACCAGCCGGCGTACGGGTAAACGCCAGCGCGTCCCGGGCTCGACCGGCCGGGTAACCTCCCGCGTTTCAGCGGCTCCGCACGCGACTCAGAGCTTTGGCTCCCGACATCAGATCCGCGACCGGAAAAGGACAAACCGCATACCGTTTCCGCACCTGACGACCCGTCGGTGCGCGATCCCACCTGCCCGAACGCTGACCTGGACGGAAGGTGTAGGTGTCGGCGGTCAGCACGATGCTGGAATGCCCGAGCATTTCCTGCACACCCGTGGTCAGGGCGAGGGTCGCGGCGCTGTGCCTTAGGTCGTGCAGCTGAATCGGCGGCATGTCCTGCTCGGCGATCAGCCGCTGGAACTGGTGCGTCAGCCACCCCGGCGAGACCGGGTCGCCGTTGAGGTCGGTGAAGACGTATCCGCTCTCGTGGTAGCCGTCGCCGAACGTGTCTCGCTCGGCCCCGCTGCTGGCTGCGGTGCGCAGCGCCGCCGCGGTGGTGCGGTGGTGCGGTCCAGCGCGATCACCCGGTTGCTGTGCGGGGTTTTGGGCGCGCACGTGGTCAACCGCCCGCTCCGGTGCTGCAGCTGTCGGCAGATCACCGCGGTTCCTTCGTCCAGGTCGACTTCGCACCACCGCAACCCGGCTGCCTCGCCGCGCCACAACCCGTGCAGGGCGATCGGTCCACGCCACCGCCCGCGGTCGGCGCGCCTCCGGGCAGCACCACCAGCGACGCCGGGTTTTCCTCGATCAGCCCTTGGCGCAGCGCGGCATTCAATGCCGCACGCAGCGTCGCCCGGATCCGGTCTAGCGTCGCCGCCGTGAGCGGGCGCTTCGTCTTCTCGTGGTCGATCGTGGCCAGCATTCGCTCCACATGCCCGACCGACACCTCCGCCACCAGCAGATCGCCTAGCCGCGGGCTCCAGATACCGGTGCACGTGATCGGCGTAACCGGCCACCGTCGACGCCGCCCCCGGACGGTTCACCGGCTACTCGGCCACCGTCAACGGCCATCCCGTCGGCCCACGCAACCGCCGCAGTTCCTCCTCAGCAGCACTGCGGGTCGAGAACCCACCACGCCGGACCCGCCGACGGAGCCTTGCCCAGCTCCAGCCGCAGATACCAACTCCCGGGGCCCCGCTCCGCTCCCAACCGCGGACAGCGGTTGCCCACTACTCGTCCTGAGACCGGATCCTCGCACCCACACCGCCGGTAGGCGCCACCGGTACCCCGAACACGTCGCATACGGCCCCACCTGGAACATCCCATCCGAGACAACACCACCCCAGCCGAGCCAGACATCACCAGCGCCAGCCGCTGTGTCCGGTCCTGCGCTGCGGCTTTGAGCCTCGTCATCCAAACCGGGAGGCTCGTTCTCTCCGGCGTGGCGGCCGGTTCCTCGCCCTCCCTGGTGGTATTCCGGGGGATCCCCCGCAGGCCAGGAGATCTTCATGTGTCCCAAGAACGCTGCATTCATGAGCTTCTTCCCGGGCAGTGCGCCGAAGCGGGATGCTCTCCGGTCCCACACGGGCTCACGGCTCAGGTGTACGCGACTGGCGGTGGGCAGTGTTTTCATCGCTCTGTGCACTGTGCTGCCCTTCTCGATGGGCAGCGCTACGCCGAGCGCATGGGGATGAATCTCCACGAGCCAGAGCGTCTCCCTGTCCGGATGGCGCAATCACGCGGCCTCAGCGCCTGCGAGGCTTGCTTTCCAGAAGCCTGAAACCCGGCTCATTACCCGTGGGCCATTCGGAACAACGTGCCGCCCCCTGCTGAGCGCTCGGTGTCGGTGCTGGACCGCCGTCCCCGGCACAACCTTGTGGCGGGGACGGCGACCGCCGTGCCGGCCGTATGCAGCAGAGTTCCCCTCGCTCCGACCTGCCATCCTGCGTCTCAACGCTATGGCCTGCCGACTGGGCCGATCGCGGGACGGATGCCGATCACCTCGACGTCGACATCGTGGCCGAGGTCCTCGGAGGGTGGCCCACTACGGCGCACCCTGGCGCCGTTCACGCGGAGGATCGGTCAGGTGATCCCCCAGAGCCAGACGCTCTTGACAAATCCGCAGGCGGTGGCGAGCGTCCTGCCGTCCGGGCTGAACGCCACCGACCAGATGGACCCGCTGTGCCCGGTCAACGTGGCGACGTTCTCGCCGGTCGCCACGTCCCACAGCCGCACGGTCTTGTCCTGGCTGCCGGTGGCGACGAGCGTGCCGTCCGGGCTGAACTCCGCGTCGGCGATGACGTCGGTGTGGCCGGCCAGCGAGACGGCCCGCTTGGACGCCAGGTTCCGGATGATCAGAGTGTTGTCGGGGCCCCCGGTGGCCAGGGTGCGCCCGTCCGGGCTGAACGCCAGCGCGCCGCTCCCCTTGAACGTGTCGATGGCCTTCGCGCTGCCCACCTCCCACAGCCGGATCACGTCACTGCTGGTGGCCAGGATCCGGCCGTCGGGACTGAACGCCACGTCGGCCACCCTGCCGGAGTGGCCGTTCAGGACGGCGACGGTCTCCCCCGTGGCGACGTTCCAGATCCGCGGCTGCTTCGGTCCCTTGGATCCGTCCTTCAGGTACTTGCCGGCGGTGGCGACGAGCTTGCCGTCCGGGCTGACCGCGACCGACCAGAGGTCGCCGATGCGGAACCCGGTACGGAACGACGCCGCCGTCTTCCGGGTGACCGTGTCCCACAGCCGCAGGGTGCCGCCGTCCGCGATGGCCAGGGTGGTGGTGCGCGGGCGGAACGCCATCGTCCCCACCCCGCCCGGCTCGCGGCCGGAGAAGACGGCCCGGGTCTTGCGCGTCGCCGTGTTCCACAGCCGGACGGTTCTGCCGTGGCAGGTGCCGAGGGTCTTGCCGTCCGGAGTGAACGCCACCACGAAGACGTATTCCGGGCAGTCCAGGGTGGCGAGCACTTCGGTCTTGACCTGCCTGGGGGTGGGGGACGCGGACGGCCCGGTCGCGCGGCCGCCCTTGGCGTTCACGCGGCCTGAGCCGGATCCGCGGTCGGAGAGCAGCAGGGCCGCCGGAACGCCCATCGCGGTGGCCGCGGCCACCGCGGCACCGCCCACGAGCAGCCCGCGCCGCCCGATCCTCGTCCCGGTCGGGGACGCCGAGCCCGGACTCCCCGGCGCGGGTGAGCCCAGCGGTGGCGCGCCCAGCGGTGGCGCGCCCGGGGGATTCGGTGAGCCCAGTGGGTTCGGCGGTGGCGCCGGAGGGGGCAACGGAATCGGTGCGGCCGCGCGGGCTGGTGTGGCCGAGGGCGAGGTCGTCCCCTCGGAGGCGTCCGCGGCGGTCTGGCCCAGGGCCAGTGGCACCGGTGCCCGGGACGGGCCGCCCTCCGCCTCGGCGGGTGGGGCGTGGAGGCGCTGGGCGGCGGCGGGGGCGTCCTCGGGACGGTCCTCGGGACGTTTGGCCAGCAGGTCCATGACCAGGGCGTCGAGGTCCGCGTCGATCTCGGGCCGCAGGGTGCGCGGGGACGCCGGGACGCGGTTGAGGTGCTGGTAGAGGATCGCGCCGACGCCAGAGCCCGTGTCGATCCAGGTGGAGCCGGTCAGCATCTCGTACAGCACGCAGCCGAAGGCGTACAGGTCCGTGCGCTGATCGACGGCGCCGCCCTCGATCTGCTCGGGGGCCATGAAGAGCGGCGTCCCGGCGGCGCCGCCCGTCGCGGTGAGCTGGGTGGCGTCGGCCAGCCGGGCGATGCCGAAGTCGCAGATCTTCACCCGCCCGTTCTGCGCTGGTGCGTTCGACGCCCGCCCGTTCTGCACTCGACCGTTCTTCGGCGGCGCGTTCTGCGCCAGCCCGCCGCGGTCGAGCAGGAACAGGTTGGCGGGCTTGATGTCCCGGTGCACCACGCCCTGCCCGTGGGCGACGGCGAGGGCGTCGAGGATCTGCGCCGCCCAGTCGGTCACCCTGTCCAGGGGCAGGCCGTCCGGGTGGGCGGTCAGCTCGGCGGCCAGGTCCCGTCCGACCATCAGCTCCATCACCAGGAACAGCAGCCGCTGACCGGCCTCCTCGTGCTCGTCGATGTCGAACACAGTGGTGATCCCGGGATGGTTCAGGGTGGCGGCGACCTCGGCCTCCCGCCGGAACCGCGCCACGGCGGTGGCGTTCGCCGAAGCGGTGAGCGGCAGCAGCTTCACCGCGACCGGGCGGCGCAGCCGCAGGTCGATCCCACGCCACACCTCGCCCATGCCGCCCCGCCCGAGCGGCGCCTCCAGCCGGTACCGCCCGGCCAGCTTCAGACCGGCGCGCATCAGAGACCCGGTGCCCGCCGACCGGCCGCGGCCGCCGGACCGCACCATGGGGCGGTCCGCTCCGGGCCGGTGACCGTCTCATACGAACACTGATGTTCCACTGAGCAGATGCTGTCAGAAAGCCGACCATGGTGTGAAGTGATCGCCCACCGCTGCGCGAACGCTCACTCCCCCACCCCGCATGCGGAGCGCACGTCGTCAAGGCCGGGGCGTCCGTCGACGGCTCCTTACCCAGGCGGCGAAACCACGCAAGCACCCCCAAGAGCTCCGGGACCGGGCTGTCGGCCGGCGTTGCGTCCACCCGGAGCAGTTGTTCGGCACGCGGCGCCCCATCGAGTTCTCGACGGACCGGGACCGAAGCGGCGCTCTCCTGGCCGCCGACACAGCCGCACGACCGACTCCCCCGGAATAGCAAATCCGCACACGAGCGAACGCGCTCCCCTGAATGACGCCCGACCCGGTCAAGGTGAAAGATCGGATCCCCAAAGGGTGACACCGCTTCATGCGAGCAGGGTAACCGTGGTGGCCCCCACCAGCGTGAACGGCGCGATGTCCGTTCAGCGCGGTCTATGCGGCGTTGTCTACGACCACTTGCCTCGCCGCTTACCTGGCTTCGAACAGAGTCCTCAGCGAAGGCGTTTGATGTCGCCGTACGCACGGTAGAAGCCACCCCGCTCGGACAGCCGCACCTGCTGCACCAGGTATCGGGCCCCGGCCTCACGGAGGCCCTTGGGGAACTGCACATGCCAGGCCGAGTCGTAGCCGTCGTCCACGACCCGGACGCGCAGCCGACCTCCCTGGTTGTAGCATTCCACGATCACGCCCTCGTCGTCCGGTGTCGCAATGTCCACCGTGAACGTTGGCTCCACGGCGCGCAGTCCGGCGGCGGCCTTCACGTCCACCGGCTCGGGCACCGTCCCGGCTTGGGCCGCCCGGATCGCTGCCTCGCTGACATCGACGCAGGCCAGCGAGCCGTCCGTGGTCACCAGGTACAACCGGTCGCCCAGGAACTGCATGGAGAACGCCGAACCGCAGCCGGTCGCCAGTTTCCACAACCGGGTGCCGTCCCGGTCGAAGCAGTACACCGACGAGTGGTTGTCGCCCGCGAACACGTATCGCCCGTCAGGGGCGGCGGCGCAGGAGAACACCGCCGCGTCGCACCGGTACACGGTGCGCACGGCACCGTCCCGCTTGGCGAGTCGGTGAACGTACCCGGTGCCGGTACCCGCGTACACTTCATCGCGCTCCTGCCAACCGAACAGCACGTTTCCGTCGACGGCGGTCTCCCATACCGACTGTCCGTCGGGCACCGCGTACCGGGCCACGCCGGCCGAATGCCCGTGGTAGACCGCGTCCGCGTCGCAGCGCACCATCCAGGCCGAGTCGCCCTGGACGTCCCGCGCCCATTGGAACTCGTCCTCGTGGTCGATCGCGGTGACCCGGCCGGCCCGATCGGACACCCCGAGCACCCCGTCACGGACGTCCAGCCAGTAGATGTCGACGTCAGCGGAGATCTCGTACGCCACCCGGGGGACTTTGCCGCTCAGGTCGTACACCCGGCCGTCGTCGCACCCGGCGTAGATCCAGAAGTCGTCGGCGACCAGGCACTTGACACCGTCGGGCAGCCGGAAATTGCCGGTGATCACACCGTCGAGCGTGACGGTGTAGACGTCGCCGTTCTGGTTGCCGACCCAGCAGCCCCGCTCGTCCACGAAGATCCCGAAGGCGGAGGCGCCACTGGCGAACCTCCACAGCACCGGAGCCTGCCGGGCGGTGGAGCGGCGGCTGACGATCGGCCGCCGGGTGACCGCGCGTGGCTGCCGCACGCCCTGCACCGCGTGCTCGTACCCCTTGCGGACCTTCTCGCTCACCTTGCGAGTCGCGGCGGCGGCGGCCTTCTCGGGGGTGGCGAACGTGGCGACCTTGCGCTGGCCGCCTTCACCGATGCGACCATAGGTGATGGTCACCTCGGTTCCCGACACCATCACCTCGTAGAACTTGTGCGCGCCACCGCCCTCCTCGGACAGTTCAAGATAGGTGGTCTGCTGCTCCATCAAGGGCCTCCAGGACATCACCGTAGATTTTGGGGCAGCGTACGACCGACCACCGACAGGACTGGGCAACTCCCATAAGTCACCTTCGACGGGATCGCCCCGGCGGGGAGATCGTGCGGCGAAATCCGGGCAGGCCTAGTCCATAACCGGACGGCATCACGGCGAAGGTATCCCGAGTTCTTCGCTGGGGCCGCCGACGAAGACAACGGACCATGTTGGCTCGTTGCTGGCTCGGCGGTTCTGGAACGGGACGGCATGCCGCGGCATCAGGCGACACAAGGACCGGGCTGGATGCGGACAGAGTGGTGTAGGACGGCACTCGATGCGCCCGGCTGATACGTCGGCCGATTTTTGATGCGTAGGTTGTGGGTTCGAGTCCCACGCGCCCCACCCACGTTGACCAGGGCAAAGCTCTCACCGCTCGGCTTGGTTGGTCATGCCTGGGGCCAGAATGAGGCCCGGCTGGAGACGAGCCTCAAGGCGGAGAGTCTCGCAGGGACGGGCGCTTTCCGGAGCGGGTCGGGCCGCGCATCGACCAGCCTGAGCGATGCGGCGTCGCTCTTCCGGCTGCCCTTTCCGGTGCGGGGTTCGGGTTCAGGGAGCTGAGGATCTGAGTCACGTGGCGGCGCCTAGGAAGGCCCGTTGGATTTACCCGAGCGGTCGAGCTCGGGAGCCGGACGGCGTGTGGCCCTCGCTCGGCCGATGTGCCAGCGTGGCAGCCGGTCCCGTCCGCCACGTGGGGCGCGCCGCTGGCGGCGGACCGGGTCCTTGCCGCGGCGGCGGTTGGTGCCGGGCACGATGCCGGCGGCGTGCAACTGCAGGGTGGCGGTCTTCTTCGCTGCGGTCCGCGCGACCTGAGAGCACGTTGGTGTAGGTGTCGGCGGTCAGCACGATGCTGGGATGACCCAGCATCTCCTTCGAATCCACCCCCGCCGCCGCAGCGGCGCCACTTGTGGTGTGGTCCAGCGCGATCACCCGGTTGCTGTGCGGCGCACACGACCAGCTCACCGTCCCGGCGCTGCACCTGTCCGTCCTGGGTGTCGGCGTCCTCGCCATCGCCATCGGCCTCACCGCCGTCGTGAGCTGGTTCGCCGGAAGCGTCGCCTAGTCGAGGCTCGCGACCGCGCAGCCGGTGTTCTGCCAGAGTTCGTGGTCGTCAAGCAGTTCTTGGGGGACACCGGCTACTTCAAAGGAGTGTTCGGCGTTGCCGGCGGTGGGGATGATCGAGTGTCCCAGCCCCACCATTCTTTGGGCGAGGGCTTCTTCGCCGAGGGTGTCACACTGGGTGAGGATTTCTTCGTCGTACAACGTGGCTTCGTCCGGCTGTGTCAAGGCTCCGGTTTCGTCCAGGACGGCGAACAGGAAGCAATGGACGTGGAGCATCGGAGGGATCTTGCCGTCCGCCGCCGACAGCGTGCCGACGGCGTGCAGGACCAGCGACGCTACGAGCGACCGCGCCGGGCGAATGCCGTTGATCACCGGATGGTCCGCGGTGAGCCGGGTGAGCATGAGGGCCGAGCAGTCCAGCAGCGCGTCTTCGATGTCCGCGCGCTGGCTGGGCGCGAGCCGGCTCCATAGGAAGGACAGGGAGTTCGGGGCCTTGAAAGTGAGGTCGAAGACCTCACCGGCAGGCAGGACGGGCGCGCCTGTGCGAACGTGGCGGCCGCTCAGCACCGCCGTCAGATCACGCGCGCGGACCGCCGTTCCCTGGCGCAGACCCACCTTCTTCAGCGCTTCGAACGAGCCGTGCCATATCGTGTTGGCCCGAACGCTTGAGTCGGCGCCTTGCGGTGTGAAAGCCTGCGGCGAAAAAGACGGATCGAGTAACCTGGCCGCGGTCTCCGCGGCCGTTGGCATTTCCTCCGGCATGGGTTCACTGATCCTCTCGACGAGGCACGACGGCGATAGGCTCACCACATGCGCGCCTTCAATGGAATGCCTTTGCGGACATCGCCTTGAGCACTAGGATCGGCTATCATCCTGGTGATCACAAGGGGGATCGGGTGGCTCGGAACGAAGACGGTAACGCGCACGACTTGGTCCTGGTTTGGCAGCGAGCCGACGGACCCGGGGCGGTGGAGTTCGTCGTCACGTCCTCCAAAGCGGAAGAACTGCTGTCGCTGCTGGTCGAAGAGGGTGTCGCCGCCGTCCCGGACGAGCGGCAGGTCCGCGGCGCCGGCACCGATGTGCTCACGACCGTGGTCGCTACGGCCGGTAACGCCGCCGCCTGGGCCGCCGCGGGGGTGGCGGTGCGGAAGTTCATTGACCGCCACAAGGGAAAACGGATTCAGGTCGACGAGGCCGGGCTGGCCGAGGCGGAGAACTATTCGGCTCGCGACATCGAACGGATCGTCCAGGCATTGTCGGCCGTCGAGCGCGACGATAGCGGCGGGCACCAGTAAGCGCGGGGTAGCGGGATTCGATGAACTTATCCGAGATAGTCGCCGCCGTTCACGAGTCCGTCTTGTGGGCCGTCCGGACGAGCCTGCACGAGAGTGCGAGCGTCCCGCAGCCCCAGGTGCACATGTTCACCGGGGATTCCGACCTCTCCTATGCGGGCTGCGTGGTGGCCCGGGAATTTGATCGGGGCGATGACGCCGCGTGGGCCGTTCGCGGGCTCGGCTACCCGCCGTCCACCCTTCCCGCGAGCCGGGTCCTGATCGTATGGGAGCAGGCCGATCTACTGATCTCGCTCGACGCGCCGGACCTGGTGGAAGGGCGCGCGTTGATGTTCCTTGACGCCGCAGTCGACGATTACAGTGTGACCCGGTATCCGTTCGAGGTCATGACCGGCTCGGGTTCGTCGTCCGACATTCGGTGGGGGGAGCCGCACACCGCGGAACGTCCGGCACTGCCGGGGCTGATCATCGAAGTGCTCGACATCTGGCGGGACTTCCTCCCGGACGACTTCGTGGCCACCGTGGAGGAACTGGAAGAGGGCGGCTACACCTATGTCCCGGCCGGCCGCAACGATTCTCAGTTCAGTTCCGAGAACGTCCATCATATCGTCGGCGCGGCGCTGGCTTCGGGCGAGCCCGAAGCGGTCGAACGCGCGTGCCGGGCATTGCGCGAAGTGTTGGCGGCGATGCCGGAGCACGACCCGCGGCGCGGATTGTATTTGGTCGACTTCAGCCTGGTGCTGCAACTGCGCTACGAGAACAACGGCGACCTCAACGATGTGCGGAAAGCGGTGCGCGCGGCCCATGATGCCGCACCGTTCCCTGACGGCGGGATGCCGGCCAAGCGACTCAACGTGCTGGGCACCGCGCTGCGGACCTGGTATGAGCAGACCGGCGAGCCCGCTGCGCTGAGCGAAGCGATCACCGTCGGCCGTCAGGCCGTGGACGTGATCCCGGACGGCGACCCGAATCACGGGACCTGCCTGGCCAACCTCGCCTGGGCGCTGCACGCGTCGTTCCTGGCCGACGGGGCCGCCGGAAGCCTGGCCGCGGCCCTGTCCGCGTCCCGCCGGGCTTTCGACGCGCTCGATGTCCTCGATCCGCGCCGTGAGGTCGTCGCCATGTCCATGGGCGTCATGCTGCAGAGCGAATACAGCCGGACCGGCGACCTCGCGGTACTCAATGAGGCCATCGAGCTGGGCCGGTCGGCGACCGCGAACACGACCTCGTCCGGCTGGATGCTCGCCGCAAGGCTGACCAACCTTGGACGCGCGCTGGAGGCCCGCTACTGGCGGACGGGCGAACTGGAATCGCTGCGCGAGGCCGCCCGGACGGAGCGCCGCGCCCTGGCGGTGGCGCCCCTCGACCACGCGGACCGCACGATCTACCAGCTGAACCTCTCCGGGACGCTGCGCGCCCTGTTCGACCGCACCGGCGACGAGGCCGCGCTCGACGAGGCCTTCGCCGTAGCGCGGGACGCCGTCAAGGACGTCCCGGCCGGGCACCCCTTTCGGATCAACCATCTGGCGAACCTCAGCCTGCTTCACCAGATGCGCTACGCGCTGACCTCGAATGCAGCCGAGCTGGACGCAGCACAGACGCTCCTGCGGGAGGCTCTCGCCGAAGCTCCCGCGACGCATCCGCACCGTCCGACGGTGTTGTCAGTCCTGGGTGAAGTCCTTGATGCCAGAAGCTCCCACACGGCCGAGTTCGGCCAGCTGGAGGAAGCCGTCGAGCTGGTCCGCGACGCGCTGGACTCCGTCGCCCACGACGACCCGAGACGCGGTACATTCCTGCGGACCCTGGCGGAGATACACCGATCACGTCATGAAGGTCTCGGTGATCAAGCCGCGCTGTCCGAGGCGATCGAGCTGTTCCGGATAGCGGCGGCAGACCCGACGTCATCGGTGCGGGGCCGCGTGGACGCCGCCCGCCGCTGGGGGGACATCGCGGCCGCCGCCGGCCGGACCGGACTCGCCCTCGACGGCTACGCCACCGCCGTCGAGCTGCTGCCGCTGCTCGCCGCGCGAACCCTCCACCGCCACGACTCCGAGTACTGGCTCGGCCGGTACGGAGGTCTGGCGAGCGACGCCGCCGCGCTGGCGGTGGAGATGAATTCTCCCGATCGGGCGCTGGAACTGCTTGAACTCGGCCGGACCGTGCTGATGGCGCAGGCGCTGGATGTCCGAACCGACATGTCCGCGCTGCGGGACCGGGATCCTCAGTTGGCGGACCGGTTTGAATGGCTCAGCACGCGGCTGGAAAACGACGACGGCGAACAGCCGGACGGCCGCCGGAAATTGGCCGACGAACTGGAGTCGGTCATCGCCACCGTCCGCGCGCTGCCGGGCATGGATCGTTTCCTGCTGCCGCCCAGGGCCGCGGAGCTCCTCGTCCACGCCGGTCAGGGCCCCATCGTCGTCGTCAACGTCAGCGCCTACCGCAGCGACGCGCTGATTCTCACCGGAAGCGGTCTCCGGCTGCGATCATTGCCGCAGCTCACTCCCGCCACCGTCGGCGGATACGTGAACCGCTTCCTGACCGCGCTGGCGACCGACTGCCGATCCCGGTTTCGTAATGTCCACGAACGCGGAGAGCGGACCCTCTCGGAAGTCTTGTCGTGGGTGTGGGAGAACGTCTGCGTTCCCGTCCTCGACATCGCTGATCCCGCGCCCGACCAGCGAATGTGGTGGATTCCCACGGGCCTGCTCGGCTTTCTCCCACTGCACGCGGCCGGTGACGAGGCGACCGGCGAATCGATGCTCGTCCGAGCGGTCTGCTCCTATACTCCGTCCATTCGCGCGCTGGCCCATGCCCGGACGATGGCCGGCGGCAGACCATCCACTCGGACGCTCGTCGTCGGAATGCCGGAAACCCCCAATGCCGACGCCATTCACAAGGCCTTCCGCGAATCCAGTTTCGTCGCCGAACGGGCACCGGATCCGCACGTGCTCATCGGGCCGGAAGCCACCAGCGAAACCGTCACCGCCGCGCTCCAGCACAGTGCGTGGGCGCATTTCGCCTGCCATGCCGTCACCGCTGCCAGCCCGTCTAACAGCCACCTCCAGCTCCACGACCATGAGCGGCGTCCGCTCACCGCGGCCGCCATCTCCCGCCTGCGCCTCGACTCGGCCGCGCTGGCCTATCTCTCCGCCTGCCACACCGCGGTTTCGACGACCGGTCTGGCCGACGAGGTCATCCACATCGCGTCCGCCTTCCACCTGGCCGGATACCCGCAGGTCATCGGCACCCTCTGGGCCGTGGACGACGACGCGGCCACCGCGATCGCCGAACTGGTCTACACCGAACTCACCTGCGGCCACCCGGATCCCCGCCGCGCGCCCGCCGCCCTCCGCGACGCCCTGAGCGGCATGCGCCGAAAGCACCCGCGGCAGCCCTCTCTCTGGGCGAGTCATATCCACATCGGCATATGAAGCAATCTGTAACTTCGGCTGACGCGCCGGTGGAAATGAAGGTAGCATTAATATTGTGTCCGACGTCACTTCCCAACTGCCACGTGTCCTGATCGAGGCGAGCAAAGCGGAGCTTCACGCCACCGGAGCAGTTCCCCGGCCTCAAGTCCATATGCTCGCCGAAGACATGGAGCACTCGTACATCGGGTTCGTGATCTGCCGAATGTTCTACCGCGGTCAGGACGCCGCCACCGCGATAGGCGACCTGGGCGCATTACCGTCGGTGATGAAGATGACCCGACTAATGATCTTGTGGGAGAACCTCGATCTCTTGACCGCACTGGATCAGGGGACGGATCCGGCCCCCATGGCACTGATGCTGCTCGACGCGCAATTCAACCGGCACACTTTGTACAGGCACCCCTTCGAAGCCGTCCCAACCGGACAGGTCGTGAACGGTGTGCCCACAGTCAGACTCCGGTGGGAAGCTCCGCAGCGATCCCATGACGGGCCGCTTCCCGACCCGATCATCCGCCTCCTCCGGACGTGGCGCGAACTGCGCGAGGACGACATGCAGGAAACGGCGATAGCGCTCCAGCGATCGGGCTACGAACTCAACTGGGCCACCCCGACCGGCTGAGCGACCGGACCGGAGATGAGGGCTCAGGCCGGTGGGTGTGATCAGATGTCCCCCGCGACAAACGACCTTCAGTAACGCTCCCCGGATGTCCCTCGCACTCTGCAACTCCAGTCGCGCGCGCTGCTGATCAGAGCGCGGAAAGCTCGGGTACCGGGCCGATGCCGGCGTCCTTCAGGATCTCCCAGACCATGGAGGCCGCGACCGTGACGCCGGAAACCAGCAGTTCGCCGTACATCCGCCGGTAGCCCCAGCTCGGATTCTCCCGCACCATGCGCATTACCAGCAGCCGGACGGAGCGGACGGTCGGCGGTCGGCCCGGTCGCTTTAATCCCTCTGCCAGACATTATGCCTCTCACCTGCACGGGCATACATTTCGGTGAGCGCAGCGCCGTCTTGCTGGCGGCCAGTTGGGGCTGGCGGTGGACGGTCGTGAATTTGGCGGTTGATGGCCGCCGTGGCCGACGGCGGGCGGTCACAGCGGCGGCGGTGGGCGGACAACCTCGCTGCCGGCAGGCGGATTACGAGACCGGAGATCGGCTTGAGCTGAGGAATGACCTGGGTCGGGGACTCGGGCGTCGGCCGGGCCCGATCCATGCTTGGTTAGGCGGGTGGTTGATAGGTGGCGGCGAGATGGTCGTGGAGTTCGGCGTGGCGGAACTGGTAGAGAGGGCCGACTGCGCGCAAGAGGCCGAGGCGGTGGCAGTCGTCCAGGAACGGCATTAGCCGACGCGGCAGCAGACGGGCCCACGCCAGCCGGTGAGTGGCGACCAGATACGCCAGCCAAGCTCGATGGTGTCCCATCCCGAGCCCGAACGAGAGGCCGCTCACGAGTCCGGCCGCGAGCAGTGCCGCGAGTCCGTTCGCCGGCCCATTAGCGAACCAGAACATGAGTCCGAACCCGAGCCCTATCACCGACCCGCTGAGGGTGAAGCGGAACAGGCTCAAGGTTCGATCGGCGTGCCAGTTGTTCATCGGGGTTTGAGCGTGACCTGCGTGCGCCGGTGTCTCTGCCCAGTCCGGGGGCACGAACAACAGCCCCGACATGAGCCCGAACCCAAGCCCGACTATGAGCCAGGCCCTGAGCCCGGCAGCAAGTCCACTGTTGTATCCGGCCAGGACCCCGATGAGGAGGCCGAGCGTGAACAGCCAAAAGACAAGGTTGAGGGCAAGTTCCCGGATGAGTCCGGCGATGCGTTGCCGCACGCGGATGTCCGCATAACCGGGGGGCTCGCGCGCCCAATCCTCGGCCGTCACTGCGATCATGGTCCCGGCACAGAGTCCGGACGAGAACCAGACTCCGACCCCGGCACCGAATCCGTTCACGAGCGCCACCACGAGCCCGGCCCCAAGACCGGCCACAACGGCGATGAGCAGGGCGAGCGTCTTTCCGGCGGCGGGGGTGATGGCGTGGGTGGTGGCGGCCAGGCGCCACCAGGCCAGGTCACGGGTGCCGGTTCCGGTGGG
>NZ_SMKU01000800.1 GCF_004349215.1 Actinomadura rubrisoli
GGAGTTGGTGGGGGGCCTGGTCGTGGCGCTTGTGACCACCGGGGCCTACTGGGCTTGGCTGGGTTGGGACCGGACGCGCGACGTCCATCCCGATGGTCATAAGACGGGGCCGTATGAGGCATGGCAGGTCATCGGTCTTGTGATCACGTTGGTGGTGGCGGGGGTGATCGCGGCGCGGGGCCCCGGTCGGTGCCGCGGTGGCCACGACCGTGGCGCTGACGGCGTCCTGGTCCATCGACGCCATGAGCTCCGACGACGACGGCTTGTGGCCGATCGGCGCGGCGCTGGTGTGCATCGGCACCATGGCCGTCAGCGGGACGCTGGCGTTCATCGCGCGCAGGACGATGCGTTAGGTGTCCCTGGGCGGGCAGGACGGCCGGGTGGGGGAGGTGCCGACG
>NZ_SMKU01000091.1 GCF_004349215.1 Actinomadura rubrisoli
CATCCCCATCGTCTCCGCCCCGGCGGCGCCCACCACCGGAGCGTCCGCCCGTGCCCCGCGACGGCCGGCCGCCGCGCTCGGCGCGCTGCTGATGGCCGTCACCGCGCTGCCCGCCATCGTCCTGGTCATCCCCGACACCAGCGCGAACGTGCTCCCCGCCGCCGCGCGGGCGCTCGCGCTGGGCGACGGGCAGATCGCCGGGCTCCTGCGCGCCACCGGCCTGTCGCTGCCCGCGCTGCTGCTCGCCGTCCCGCCGGCCGCGGTGGCCGCGCGCCGCTTCCCCGCCACCGCCGTGCTCGCCGCCGGGGTGCTGGTCCTGCTGGGCGCGCTGGCGGCCGTCCGGCTCGTGGACTCGGTGCCCCTGGCCGGGACGGTCCGCGCGGCGCAGGGCGTCGGCGCGGGCATCGCCCTGCCCGCCTCGCTCGTCCTGGTCTGGGAACGGCAGAGCCGGACCCTGGCCGCCGTCTGGGCGGGCCTGCTCGCCGCCGCGCTGCTCGTCGCGACGCCGTTCGCCCTGTACGCGGTCCCGATGCCCGACGAGGGGACGATCGTCGCGGACTGGCGCGTCGCCCTCGCCCCCTCCCCGTGGCCCGCGGTGGCCGCCGCCGTCGCCGCGGTCCTCTACCCCCTCCTGCGGGGACGCGGGCCGTGGACGCTGCCCGCGCTCCGGCACACCGAGCGCGGCCAGCTCGTCCTGCCGCTCGTCCCGGCGGCGGGGTTCGCGTTCCTCGCCGTCGTCGCCGCGTACGCGTGGTCGCCGGGTGCGCGGCTCATCGTGGCGGGGCTCGCGGTGCCCGCGCTGGTCGGCCTCGCCCTCGCCGGCGGCCGGGGCGCCACGTCGGGCAGCCCGTTCGGCTGCGCGGTCGTCATGGTCGCGACCGGGCTGCTCACCTACCCGGTCGCCGGGCCGCTGGCTGGGCTCGCGGCGGCCGCAGCCCACGCGCGCGGGGACGCGGCGGGCGTCCCGCTGCTGCCGTTCGCCGCCGCCGGCCTGGCCGCGCTGGCCGGGGCCCTCGCGTCCGTCCGCTGCGGCGGGCGGGGCGGGGTCCTCACCGGCTACGGCCTGATGGCCGCCGCCATGCCCCTCGGCCTGGCGGCCGGCGCGGACGGCGGGCAGGGCGGCGGGGCGCTGCTCGCGCCGCTCGTCCCGCTCGGGCTCGGCGCCGGGCTCGCGCTGGCCGCCTCGCTGCGGGACGCGGGCGCGGGGGCGGCCCTGTTCGGCCTGTCGCTGTGCTTCCCCGCCGTGCTGACCGGGCAGCTCCTCGCGCTCTCGCTCCAGGCGTCCAGCCTCCAGCGGGCGCGTCCGGTGACCGGGGCCCAGCAGGTGGACGCCCTCACTGGGGGGTACCACGTCTGGCTCGTCGTCGCGGGGGCGGCGGCGCTGCTGCTGGCCGCCGCGACCGTCCGTGCAGGGTCCAGGCGCCCGTCGCCTGCGGCCGAGGCGGCCGCGGACCCCGGCGCCCGGTAGGATTCGCGCGCAGTGGTGCGCGGTGCGCCCACCCATCCCACCTTCCTTGAGGAGAATCACCCGTGTCCGAGCGCACTCTTGTCCTGGTCAAGCCCGACGGCGTCCGCCGCGGCGTCGTCGGCGAGGTCGTCTCCCGGATCGAGCGCAAGGGCCTGAAGCTCGTCGCGCTGGAACTGCGCACCCTGCCGCGCGAGACCGCCGAGGCGCACTACGGGGAGCACTCCAGCAAGCCGTTCTTCGGCGAGCTGGTCGACTTCATCACCGGCGGCCCGCTGGTGGCGATGGTCGTCGAGGGCCCGCGCGCCATCGAGGCGTTCCGCGCGCTGGCCGGCGCCACCGACCCGGTGAAGGCCACGCCCGGCACCGTCCGCGGCGACTTCGCGCTGGAGATCGGCGAGAACATCGTCCACGGTTCGGACTCCACCGACTCCGCCGCGCGCGAGATCAAGCTCTTCTTCCCCGAACTAGGCTGAGGATCTACCCGCCGGGACGCCGCCGCGCGGCGCCCGGCACCGATCGACACTCGCGGGCCGGATCATTCCGGCCCGCGGCTGTTTGGCTAAACCCGCCCTGGTCAGGACCTGTTTTTTGGACGACGCGCGCACCGGGGGTGACTGCCCGCGGACGCGCGAGCACGTTACGATGGACACGCCGCTTTACACGCCCGCAACATGAAGGGCTCCCTTTCTTCATGGGTAACAAGCTTTCGTTTCTTGGCCGTGACATGGCGGTCGATCTAGGTACTGCCAACACGCTGGTGTACGTGCGCGGGCGTGGCATCGTCTTGAACGAGCCCTCGGTGGTGGCGATCAACACCAACACGGGCAAGATCGTCGCGGTGGGCATCGAGGCGAAGCGCATGATCGGCCGCACGCCGGGCAACATCGTGGCCGTCCGTCCGCTCAAGGACGGCGTCATCGCCGACTTCGACGTCACCGAACGCATGCTGCGCTATTTCATTCAGAAGGTGCATAAACGCCGGCATTTCGCCAAGCCGCGGATCGTGGTGGCGGTGCCGAGCGGGATCACCGGGGTGGAGCAGCGCGCGGTGAAGGAGGCCGGCTACCAGGCCGGCGCCCGCCGCGTCTACATCATCGAGGAGCCCATGGCCGCCGCGATCGGCGCCGGGCTGCCCGTCTACGAGCCCACCGGGAACATGGTCGTCGACATCGGCGGCGGCACCACCGAGGTCGCGATCATCTCCCTCGGCGGCATCGTCACCAGCCAGTCGGTCCGGGTCGGCGGCGACGAGCTCGACCAGGCGGTCATCTCGTTCTCCAAGAAGGAGTACTCCCTGATGCTCGGGGAGCGCACCGCCGAGGAGATCAAGATGGCGATCGGGTCGGCCTATCCCGCCGGCGAGGACGAGCCGCACGCCGAGATCCGCGGCCGCGACCTGGTCAGCGGGCTGCCCAAGACCGTGGTCATCTCCGCCGAGGAGGTGCGGCGGGCGATCGAGGAGCCCGTCAACGCCGTCGTGGACGCGGTGAAGACCACCCTCGACAAGTGCCCGCCCGAGCTGTCGGGCGACATCATGGACCGCGGGATCGCCCTCACCGGCGGCGGGGCCCTGCTGAAGAACCTCGACGAGCGGCTCCGCGAGGAGACCGGCATGCCGATCCACCTCGTGGACAACCCGCTCGACTCGGTCGTCCTCGGCACCGGCAAGTGCGTGGAGGACTTCGAGTCGCTCCGGCAGGTGCTCGTGCCGGAGCCGCGGCACTGAACTCCCGGCGGCGGACTAGGAATCGGGAGGTCGGTGGGTGAAGGACACCCGGCGCACCCGCGTGGTGCTCGGCGCGCTGCTCATCGCGGCGCTCGCGATGATCACCGTCGACTACCGCGGCGGGGAGCACTCCCCGCTGCGCGGCCTGCGCGGTCTCGGCGCGACGGTCTTCGGCCCGGTCGAACGGGTGTCGGCGGCGGTCGTGCGGCCCGTCGGCAACACCTTCGACGCGATCACCGACGCGCCCGGCGAGCGGCGCCGCGCCGACCGGCTGGAGCGCGACAACCAGCGGCTCCGCGAGCAGCTCCGCGCGGGACGGCTCGACCGGGACCGCTCCGCCCAGCTCCAGCGGCTGCTCGGCACCGCGGGCATGGGCGGCTACAAGATCCGCGCGGCGCAGGTCATCTCCGCCGGGCAGGGCTTCGAGGACACCGTCACGATCGACGTGGGCAGCCGCAACGGCGTCCGCGCCGACATGACCGTGATGAGCGCCGAGGGCCTCGTCGGGCGCATCACCCGCGTCGGCCCCGCGACCGCGACCGTCCTGCTCGCCACCGACCAGACCTCGTCCGTCGGGTCCCGCCTGGAGGACTCCAAGGAGATCGGGATCATGCAGGGCCGCGGCCGCCGCGGCCTCGGCAACGGCGGCACCCCGCTGCGGTTCCAGCTGCTGGACGCCGCCGCGCCGATGCGCGTCGGGCAGCGGCTCGTCACGCTCGGGTCGCAGGGCGAGCGGCCGTACGTGCCGGGCGTCCCGATCGGCGTCGTCGAGCGGATCGACAGCGCCGGCGGCGGCCTGACCCGCACCGCCTACGTCCGCCCGTTCGTGCGGTTCACCAGCCTGGACGTGGTCGCCGTGGTCGTCGCCCCGCCGCGGACCGACCCCCGGGACGCGGTGCTGCCGCCCACGCCGAAGCCCGCCCCGACGCCCAGCCCGTCCGCCTCGCCCGGCCCGTCCGGCTCACCGAGCCCGGGCGCGTCGCCGAGCGGCGGCGCCGAGGCGAGACCGCGCGGCCGCAAGAGCCCGACCAAGACACCGAGCCCGGGGGACTGACGTGCTGAACGCACCGGAGGCGTCGCAGACCGGCCGCAGCGTGATGGCCGCGATCGTGATCGTCGTGACGCTCATCCTCCAGGTGTCGGTGGCCAACCGGCTGCCGCTTCCCGGCGGCGTCCAACCCGACCTGGTGCTGCTGGCCGTGGTCGCGCTCGCGCTGGTCAGCGGCTCGATGACGGGCATGGTCACCGGGTTCCTCGCGGGCCTGGCGGCCGACATCATCCCGCCCTCCGACCACACCCTCGGCCGGTACGCGCTCGTCTACTGCCTCATCGGGTACCTGTGCGGCATCGCGTCCGCCGAGATGGACCGGCAGTCGGTCGTGCCGTTCTTCGCCGTCGCGGCCGGGGCGCTCGCCGGCACCGTTCTGTACGCGGTGACCGGCATGATCCTCGGCGACCCCCGCGCCGAGTGGTCCACCGTGGCGCGGATGGTCCCGCTCCAGGTCGTGTACGACGTGATCGCGAGCCCGTTCATGGTGTGGGCGGTGCTGCGCGTCACCCGCCGGTACGAGCGCGGCGAACGGTCCCGGGGAGACCGCTTCTCGGTGCCCGCCGCCCGCTACCGCGCGATGTCGGGACGGGGCGGGAACCTGTGAACGCAAGGACCCACTTCCGGCTCGTCGTGCTGTACGTGCTCGTCGGGGCGCTGCTGCTCGTCCTGGTCGGTCGCATGTGGTCCCTCCAGGTGCTGGAGGGCACCCACTACCAGGAGATCGCCGCCCAGAACCGCACCCGCGACATCGTCGTCCCCGCCATCCGCGGCATGATCCTGGACGACCAGGGCCGCGCCCTCGTGCGCAACCGCAGCGCCCTCGTCGTCTCGGTCGACCGCACGTCCCTGTCGCGGCAGAAGGACAAGGGCACCGGCGTCGTCAAGCGCCTCGCGGGCGTCCTCGGCACCAGCCCGGACGAGATCGCCAAGCGGATCCGGCTGTGCGGGCCCGGCATCAAGCGGCCCTGCTGGCCCGGCTCCCCGTACCAGCCGATCCCCGTCGACGACCGCGTCGACCCCAAGCGCGCGTTGCAGATCATGGAGCGGCAGGAGGACTTCCCCGGCGTCACCGCGCAGGTCCAGGCCGTCCGCGACTACCCCAGGCCGGAGGGCGCGGGCGCCGCGCAGGTGCTCGGCTACCTCCAGCCCATCACGCAGGACGAGCTCGACAAGCGCAAGGGGCTGAAGGTCACCGGCTACAGCGGCGTCGACCTGATCGGCCGGGACGGCCTGGAGGCCATGTACGACGCGGAGCTGCGCGGCGTGCCGGGCTTCCGCAAGGTGCTGGTCGACAGCCAGGGCCGCGTCACCGGCACCGCCGAGGAGAAGGCCCCGGTGACCGGCGGCAACCTCGTCACCAGCATCGACGCCGGGGTGCAGGGCGCGGCGGAGAAGGCGCTCCAGGCCGCGATCGACGGCGCGCGCAAGGCGGGCCGCAAGGCCGACGCCGGCGCCGCGGTCGTCATGGACGTGCAGACCGGGCGGATGGTCGCGATGGCCAGCTACCCCACCTACGACCCCAGCATCTGGACGGGCGGCATCTCCCAGGACGAGTACGACGGGCTGCTCGGCAAGAAGAAGGGCGAGCCGCTGATCTCCCGGGTCACCCAGGGGCAGTTCGCGCCCGGCTCCACCTTCAAGATCTCCTCGGTGTCGGCGGCGGTGAAGGACGGCTACAGCCTGAACGGCATCTACCCGTGCCCGGGCTCGTACAACGTCGGCAGCCGCGCGTTCACCAACTTCGAGGGCCAGGGCCACGGCGCCATGAACCTGCACCGGGCGCTCGTCGTCTCCTGCGACACGATCTTCTACAAGTTCGCCTACGAGGAGTGGCTGCGCGACGGCGGCACCAAGCCGCGCAAGAGCCCGTCCGACCCGATGGTGGGCATGGCCCGCCACTACGGGTTCGGGGCGCGCACCGGCATCGACCTTCCCAGCGAGACACCCGGCCGGATCCCTGACCGGGGCTGGAAGAAGGGCTACTGGAACGCCACGAAGAAGGCCGACTGCAAGGGCGCGAAGGAGGGCTATCCGGGCGTCGCCCGCACCGACCCCGTCCGCGCCGCCTACCTCAAGGCGATGGCCGCGGAGAACTGCACCGAGGGCTATGTGTGGCGCGCCGGCGACGCGGCCAACTTCTCCGTCGGGCAGGGCGACGTGCTCGTGACGCCGCTGCAGCTCATCCGCGCGTACGCGGCGATGGCGAACGGCGGCAAGCTGGTCACGCCGCGGCTCGGCCTGGCGGTGATGCGGGGAGACGGCTCGCTCGTCCGCCGGATCGACGACCCGCCCGCCAAGAAGCTGCCGGTCGACGCCAAGGTCCTGAAGTACATCCGCAGCGGCCTCGCCGACGTGACCAAGAAGGGCACGGCCGCCGGCGCGTTCTCCGGCTTCGACTTCAAGCGGGTCGACGTGGGCGGCAAGACCGGCACCGCAGAGGTCTTCGGCAAGGACGACACCTCTTGGTTCGCCTCGTTCGGGCCGGTGAAGAAGCCGCGCTACGCGGTGGTCGCCATGATCTCGCAGGGCGGCACGGGCGCCTCCACGGCGGCCCCGGCGGTCCGCGCGATCTGGGAGGCCATGTACGGGACCAAGGACAAAAAGCCCCTGCTCAAGGACGGCCGGCTCCCGTCCGAGCTGCCCAAGCCGCCCGGTGACGGAGCCGTGCCGTGATGAACAGCTCCAAGGTCGGATCGGTCGGCGGGTACCGCGACCAGGGCCTGTGGCAGAGCCGCGTCGCCGAGCTGCGCCGCATCGACTGGACGCTGCTCCTGGTCGTCCTGGCGCTGTCGCTGGTCGGCGCGCTGCTGGTGCGCTCGGCCACGTTCCAGCTCATGACCGAGCAGGGCAAGGACCCCGAGAGCTTCCTCAAGCGGCACGTCCTCAACCTGTTCATCGGGTTCGCGCTCGGCGGCCTCGTGACCGTCCTGGACTACCGGCTGCTGCGCGCCTACGTCCCGATCCTGTACGGGCTGGCCTGCGTGGGCCTCGTCGCGGTCCTCACCCCGCTCGGCTCCACGATCAACGGTTCGCACTCGTGGATCGTGATCGGCGGCGGGTTCCAGGTGCAGCCGTCGGAGTTCGCCAAGGTCGGCCTCGTCGTGCTGCTCGCGATGATCCTTGGCGAGCCGCGGGACGGCGAGATCGGCCCGGGCCGCCGGGACGTGCTGCTCGCCCTCGCGCTGGCCGGCGTCCCCGCCGCGCTGATCATGATGCAGCCCGACCTCGGCACCACGCTGGTGTTCGCCGCCGTGGTGCTCGGCATGCTGGCGATCTCCGGGGCCCGCAAGCGCTGGCTCGCCGGCCTGCTCGGCGGCGGCGCGGCCGCCGGGTTCGCGGTGTGGTTCTTCGGGCTCCTCAAGCCCTACCAGCTCGCGCGCTTCACCGCGTTCATGGACCCGTCGGCCGACCCGCGCGGCGCCGGCTACAACGCCCGGCAGGCCCTGATCGCCATCGCGTCCGGCGGCGTGTCCGGCAAGGGCCTGTTCAACGGCGAGCAGACCGGCGGGCACTTCGTCCCCGAGCAGCAGACCGACTTCATCTTCACCGTCGCGGGGGAGGAGCTCGGCTTCGTCGGCGCCGCGGTGATCATCCTGCTGCTCGGCGTGGTGCTGTGGCGCGGGCTGCGCATCGCCACCCAGGCCGCCGACCTGTTCGGGACGCTCGTCGCGACCGGCGTGGTGTGCTGGCTGGCCTTCCAGACCTTCGAGAACGTCGGCATGACGCTCGGCATCATGCCGATCACGGGCCTGCCGCTCCCGTTCGTGTCCTACGGCGGCTCCGCCACGTTCGCCAACATGATCGCCTTCGGCCTGCTGCAAGCGGTGCACGTACGCCGACGTCCCTTCGACTGAGCGCCGCCCGGAGCGCTAGCGGAGCGCGGAACCCGACGGCTACCGGCTCACCGGCGGTAGGCTGGTCGTTCATCCCGAGGTCACAGCACGGAGGACATCGCCATGCCCGTCCAGTCGATCTTCCCGCGACTGGAGCCGCTGCTCCCGCGCGTGCAAAAGCCGATCCAGTACGTCGGCGGGGAGCTGAACTCCCAGGTCAAGGACTGGGACGAGGCCGAGGTCCGCTGGGCGCTGATGTACCCGGACGCCTACGAGGTCGGGCTGCCGAACCAGGGCGTCCAGATCCTTTACGAGATCTTGAATGAGCGCGACGGCGTCCTTGCGGAGCGGACCTACTCGGTCTGGCCCGACATGGAGGCCGTCATGCGGGAGAACGGGATCCCGCAGTTCACCGTCGACGCGCACCGTCCGGTCGCCGCGTTCGACGTCTTCGGGGTGTCGTTCTCCACCGAGCTGGGCTACACCAACCTGCTGACGGCGCTGGACCTCGCGGGGATCCCGCTGGAGGCCGCCGACCGCACCGATGACCACCCGATCGTGCTGGCGGGCGGGCACGCCGCGTTCAACCCCGAGCCGATCGCCGACTTCCTCGACGCCGCCGTCCTCGGCGACGGCGAGGAGGTCGCGCTGGCGATCACCGAGGTCGTCCGCGAGTGGAAGGCCGAGGGGAGCCCCGGCGGACGGGACGGGCTGCTGATGCGGCTCGCGGCGTCCGGGGGCGTGTACGTGCCGCGGTTCTACGACGTGTCCTACCTGCCGGACGGGCGGATCCAGCGGGTCGCGCCGGCCCGTCCGGGCGTGCCGTGGCGGGTCGAGAAGCACACCGTGATGGACCTCGACCAGTGGCCCTACCCGAAGAAGCCGCTGGTCCCGCTGGCCGAGACCGTCCACGAGCGGTTCAGCGTGGAGATCTTCCGCGGCTGCACGCGCGGCTGCCGGTTCTGCCAGGCCGGGATGATCACCCGTCCGGTGCGGGAGCGGTCGATCACCACGATCGGCGCGATGGTCGACCAGGGGCTGGCGGAGTCGGGGTTCCAGGAGGTCGGGCTGCTCAGCCTGTCCAGCGCCGACCACAGCGAGATCGGCGAGGTCGCCAAGGGGCTCGCCGACCGGTACGAGGGCACCAACACCTCGCTGTCGCTGCCGTCCACGCGGGTGGACGCCTTCAACATCACCCTCGCCAACGAGTTCTCGCGCGGCGGGCGCCGCTCCGGGCTGACGTTCGCGCCCGAGGGCGGCTCCGAGCGGATGCGCAAGGTGATCAACAAGATGGTCACCGAGGACGATCTGATCCGCACCGTGACCACCGCCTACGAGAACGGCTGGCGGCAGGTCAAGCTGTACTTCATGTGCGGGCTGCCCACCGAGGAGGACGAGGACGTCCTCGCGATCGCCGACATGGCCAAGCGGGTCATCCGGGCGGGCCGGGAGGCCACCGGCCGCAGGGACATCCGCTGCACGGTGTCCATCGGCGGGTTCGTGCCGAAGCCGCACACCCCGTTCCAGTGGGCCGCCCAGTGCGACCACGAGACCGTGGACCGGCGCCTGCGGGCCCTCAAGGACGCCCTGCGCGGCGACCGGGAGTACGGCCGCGCCATCGGCCTGCGCTACCACGACGGGCAGCCGTCGATCGTGGAGGGCCTGCTGTCGCGCGGCGACCGTCGGGTCGGCAAGGTCATCCGGGCGGTCTGGGAAGAGGGCGGCCGGTTCGACGGGTGGAGCGAGCACTTCTCCTACGAGCGCTGGACGGCCTGCGCCGCCAAGGCCCTGGCCGACGAGCCGGTCGACCTCGACTGGTACACCGTCCGGGAGCGCGACGAGGTCGAGGTGCTGCCCTGGGACCACCTGGACGCCGGGCTCGACCGCGAGTGGCTCTGGCAGGACTGGCAGGACGCCGTCGACGGGACCGAGGTCGACGACTGCCGCTGGACGCCCTGCTACGACTGCGGCGTCTGCCCGACGATGGGCACCGAGATCCAGATCGGCCCGACCGGCAAGCGGCTGCTCCCGCTCTCGGTGGTGTGACCGGGGGGTCCCTCCAGGTCCGAACGGGGTTCTGCCGCGGCCCGATGCGGCCTCGCGAACCCCCTGAGCTGCAAGGGCCGTACCCTTCCGGGCCCGGGGCCGGGCGAAACGGCGCCGGGGGCACCGTACTCTATAGGGAGACGTTTCTGACTCGACACGAGTAGGAAGGACGAGAACCCTGGCACCCATGCCGGAGGGTCCTGCGCCGGCCCCCGTGATCCAGCGTCTGCGCGTTCGCTATGCCAAGCGCGGCAGGCTGCGGTTCACGAGCCACCGCGACATTTCCCGGGCCGTGGAACGCGCCGTGCGGCGCGCCGGGATCCCTGTCGCGTTCAGCGCCGGATTCACCCCCCACCCGAAGATCTCGTACGCGGGTGCGGCGGCGACAGGGGTGGCCAGTGAGGCCGAGTACCTTGAGATCGGGCTCACCGAGTCCCGCGACCCTGCGCGGGTGCGGGCCGATCTCGACGCGGCACTGCCCGCCGGGCTCGACATCGTGGATGTCGTGCCGGTACGGGCGGGACGCGCCGGGGACGCGCCGGTCAAGCCGGGCGCGTTCGCCGATCGGCTGCAGGCGTCCGAGTGGCGGATCCGGCTGGACGGGGTGTCACTGGACACCGCCGCCGCTGCCGTGGCCGCCTTCTTGGCCGCCGGCGACATCGAGGTGGAACGCCTCACGAAAAAGGGACGGCGCCGGTTCGACGTGCGTGCCGCGGTCTGTGCTCTTGAGGCTCTTGCCCACGAGCCGGACCGGCGCGCCTCGGAGGCGGCGGATGCCCCTTGTGCCATACTTCGAATGGTTGTTCGGCATTCCACACCCGCCGTACGACCCGACGACATCCTCACCGGACTGCGCCAGGTGGCCGACCTAGCGCCGCCGTCACCTCCGTTGGTGACCAGGCTGGCGCAGGGGCCCCTCGACGCGGCCACCGGTGGCCTCGCGGATCCCCTGGATCCCGACCGGGAGACCGGCCTGCCGTCCGGCGAAGAAGCCGAGGCGGCCAGCGGCCCTGTGCGGCCGCGGTCCTGGGACGCCGCGAGCGTGGATGCCGTCAGCGCCCGTCCGTGAGACCGAAGCCGTGGAAGCACGGAACCGGTCCCGCAGGGGACGGCGGGCGCACCCCCGACGACTTCGTCGTCATGGCCGGACGACCGTCCGGCGGTGACGACGCCGACGACTGACGGAGAGCTCTCGTGCGGCGCACCGCACCGATCCGCCCCCTGGCGGATGCAGGAGGTCGCGCCCGGGAGCCTGACGGGAGATTGCCCGCATGCTTGAGAACGAAGCCGACTCGGCCGCGGCCGAAGGCACCCATGACGAGACCGGCGACAACGAGACCGGCGCGGCCGTGACGTCGCGCCCGCGCCGCCGGGCGAGCCGTCCGGCGGGACCGCCGCCGGACGTCGACGAGACGACCGCGCCCGCCACGCGGGCGACCGCCGCGCAGGCGACCGCCGCGGAGACGACCGAGCCCGCCTCGGCTCCGGCCGGGCCGTCCGCCGAGGAGGCGGCGCCGCCCGCGGAGGAGGCCGCCCCGGCGAAGAAGAAGACCACGCGGACCCGCACCCGCGCCAAGAGCGCGAAGGCCGCCGAGACCGCCGAGCCGGTCCCGCTGACCGGCGCCGAGACGTCCCCGGAGACCGGCACCGAGACCGCCGCGGCGGGCACCGAGGCCGCCGCCGGGGCGGGCCGCGACGCGGACGCGCCCGCCGGGGCCGCCGCCCCGGCCGCCGAGCGCGCGGACGAGGCGCCCGCCGCCCCCGTGACCCGCACCCGGACCCGCAGGCGCTCCGCCGCGTCCGCCGCGCCGGTCACCCCGGACGAGCCGGACGTGCCCGCCGCCCCGACCGTCCCCTCGGTCGTGCCGACGGTGCCCGGGGTGCCCGCCGTCCCGGTCGCCGGCGCGGAGCCGGGCTCCGGCCAGGTGTCGGAGACCGAGCCCGCGAGCGGCGTCGGGATCCCCGGCGTGACCTTCCAGCCGCCGATGGTGGTGTTCCAGCCGCCGCAGCCGAGCGCCGAGAGCCCCGCCCGTCCCAAGGACGAGCCGAAGGGCGCCGCCGAGCCGGCCGCCGACACCGCCGACGAGGCCGAGGACGAGGACGAGGCCGACCAGGACACGTCCGCCCGCGACGACGAGGACGAGGGCGACGACCGGCCCTCGCGCCGTCGCCGCCGCCGGGGCGGTCGCGGACGCGGCCGCAGCGGCAAGGAGGACGACGCCGGCGACGAGTCCGACGAGGCCGAGGAGGTCCGGGCCGCCAAGGACGCGAAGGAGGCCAAGGACCCCAAGGACCCCAAGGACTCCAAGGACGCCAAGGAGGAGCAGCCCGCCAAGGGCGGCAAGGCCGCGAAGTCCCCGAGGTCCAAGGCCGCCAGGGACAAGGCCGCCAAGGAGGCCAAGGCCGAGCAGGCCGAGGAGGCCGCCCACGACGGCGACGACGATGACGAGGGCGACGGCCAGGGCGGATCGAGCCGCCGGCGCCGCCGCCGCCGGCGCCGGACCGGGGCCGACGGCGAGGCGCCCATCGTGGACGACCCGCCCAACACCGTCGTGCACGTGCGCGACTCCCGCACGGTCGAGGACGAGGTCCAGTCCGTCCGGGGCTCGACCCGGCTGGAGGCCAAGAAGCAGCGCCGCCGCGAGGGCCGCGAGCAGGGCCGCCGCCGCCCGCCGGTGATCACCGAGGCCGAGTTCCTGGCGCGCCGCGAGGCGGTCGACCGGGTCATGGTCGTCCGGCAGGAGGGCGAGCGCACCCAGATCGCCGTCCTGGAGGACGGCGTGCTCGTCGAGCACTACGTCAACCGCGCCACCCACCAGTCGTACGTGGGCAACGTCTACCTCGGCAAGGTCCAGAACGTGCTGCCCTCGATGGAGGCGGCGTTCGTCGACATCGGCAAGGGCCGCAACGCCGTCCTGTACGCGGGCGAGGTCAACTGGGACGTCGCCGGCCTGGAGGGCCAGCCGCGCCGCATCGAGTCGGCGCTGAAGTCGGGCCAGTCGGTGCTCGTCCAGGTCACCAAGGACCCGCTCGGCCACAAGGGCGCCCGGCTGACCAGCCAGGTCTCGCTGCCCGGCCGCTACCTCGTGTACGTGCCGGACGGCTCGATGACGGGCATCAGCCGCAAGCTCCCCGACAAGGAGCGCAGCCGCCTGAAGTCGATCCTGAAGAAGGTCATGCCGGAGCACGCGGGCGTGATCGTCCGCACCGCCGCCGAGGGCGCCACCGAGGAGGAGCTGTCGCGCGATGTGTCGCGGCTGGCCGCCCAGTGGGACAGCATCCAGAAGAAGGTCAAGACCGCCTCGGCGCCGTCGCTGCTGTACGGCGAGCCCGACCTGACCATCCGGGTCGTCCGCGACATCTTCAACGAGGACTTCGGCAAGCTGGTCGTCGCCGGCGAGGGCGCCTGGGACACCGTCTCCGAGTACGTCGAGTACGTCGCCCCGCACCTCGCCGACCGCGTCGAGCGCTGGACCGGCGACCAGGACGTCCTCAGCGCGTTCCGCATCGACGAGCAGATCGCCAAGGCGCTGGACCGCAAGGTCTGGCTGCCGAGCGGCGGCTCCCTGGTGATCGACCGCACCGAGGCCATGACGGTCATCGACGTCAACACCGGGAAGTTCACCGGGCAGGGCGGCAACCTGGAGGAGACCGTCACCCGCAACAACCTGGAGGCGGCCGAGGAGATCGTCCGCCAGCTGCGGCTGCGCGACATCGGCGGCATCGTCGTGATCGACTTCATCGACATGGTGCTGGAGAGCAACCGCGACCTGGTGCTGCGCCGGCTCGTCGAGTGCCTGTCGCGGGACCGTACCAAGCACCAGGTCGCCGAGGTCACCTCGCTGGGCCTGGTCCAGATGACCCGCAAGCGCGTCGGCCAGGGCCTGGTGGAGGCGTTCTCGGAGACCTGCGAGTCCTGCAACGGCCGCGGCATCCACGTCCACCTGTCGCCCGTCGAGCCGAAGCTCGACAAGGCGTCCGGCAAGGAGGCCGGGAGCCGCCGCCGCAAGCGCAAGGGCGAGGTGGAGAAGGCCGTCGAGGAGAAGCTGGCCCTCCGCGACGCCAGGCCGCAGGAGATCGCCGGTGCGGGGGACGAACCGGCCGAGGCGGAGGCCCCCGAGCCCGCTCCGGCGCGCGCGCGGCCGAAGAAGTCCCGCCCCGCCAAGCGTCCCGCCGGCCCGCCGCCCGAGGTGGACGGCGACGCCGGGGAGTCCCCGGCGCAGGCCGCCGTGGAGGCCGCCGAGGCCGCGGCCGAGGTCGCCGAGACCGCGCCGGGCACCCTGGACTCCGCCGAGCCGGTCGACGTGAGCGGCTCCGAGGCGAACGGCGCTGAGGCGGTCGGCGCTGAGGCGGGCGGCTCTGAGACGGGTGGCGCCGAGGCCGGTGCCGCCGGGGCGAACGGCGCCGCGCGCGGTGTGGGGGCCGAGGCCAACGGTTCGGCTCCGGCGCCCGGCGCCGACGACGCCGAGGACGCCGCCAACGGACGGCGCCGCCGCACGCGCCGTACCCGCGCCGCCGTCAAGGCCGCCGACGCCGGCGACTCCGACTGACCACCCTGGGCCCTGGCCGGACGCGTTCGCGTTCCGGTCAGGGCGTCCAGTACACTTGGACTTCGGCGCGCTGTGCGCGTCGCACGTACCCGCACCGCGACCCCCCACCAGGGATCGTTCGGTGCACACCTCGCCGGTCCGGCGAGGCGACGCAGAGAGCGCCAGAGATCGCTCTGGTGTGCCGCCCTCGGCCCCGTGCCGGGGGTAGGCCCTCATCCGGGGGCTGGTAAGCCACGCGCGGGACCGGTTCACTCCGGAAGCGCGCGCAGACGAAGGGTTTCCGCGGTGTACGCGATTGTCCGCGCAGGCGGCAGGCAGGAGAAGGTGGCCGTCGACGACGTGCTCACCGTCGACAAGCTGAACGGCGAGGTCGGCTCGACCGTCACGTTCCCGGCCCTGCTGGTCGTGGACGGCGACGACGTCGTCAGCGCCTCGGCCGAGCTCGCCCGCTACGAGGTGACCGCCGAGATCCTGGGCGCGGTCAAGGGCCCGAAGATCAACATCATGCACTACCGGAACAAGACCGGGTACAAGCGGCGGATGGGTCACCGTCAGCCCTACACCGAGGTCAAGATCACCGGTATCCAGGCCGGGAAGTAAGGGAGCGGGCAGATGGCACACAAGAAGGGCGCGTCGTCCAGCCGTAACGGTCGCGACTCCAACGCCCAGCGCCTCGGCGTGAAGCGGTTCGGCGGCCAGGTCGTCAACGCCGGCGAGATCATCGTCCGCCAGCGCGGCACCCACTTCCACCCCGGTCCCGGCGTCGGCCGCGGCGGCGACGACACGCTGTTCGCGCTGGTCGCGGGCGCGGTCCAGTTCCGCCGCTACCGCGGCCGCAACGCGGTGAGCATCGTCCCGCCGGCGGAGTAGTCCGCCTAGAGACATTCCAGCGAAGGGGCGGACCGTTCAACGGTCCGCCCCTTCGCTCGTTCCATCAGGTCCGCACGGGCCATTGAGGAGAGTCACCGTGGCCGCTGGAGCAGGAACGGGCGCGCAGTTCGTCGACCGGGTGGTGCTGCACGTCGCCGCCGGCAACGGCGGCAACGGCTGCGCCTCGATCCACCGGGAGAAGTTCAAGCC
Organism: Actinomadura rubrisoli; assembly: GCF_004349215.1. Classification (GTDB taxonomy): domain Bacteria; phylum Actinomycetota; class Actinomycetes; order Streptosporangiales; family Streptosporangiaceae; genus Spirillospora; species Spirillospora rubrisoli. The sequence goes on from NZ_SMKU01000091.1 coordinate 15,755, forward strand.
GCTCGGCGGGCCGGACGGCGCGAACGGCGGGCGCGGCGGCGACGTGGTCCTGGTGGTCGACTCGAACACCGCGAGCCTGCTGGAGTACCACCGGCGGCCGCACCGCAAGGCGGGCAACGGACGGCCCGGCCAGGGCAGCCACCGCACCGGCGCCGACGGCGGCGACGTGATCCTGCCCGTCCCGGACGGGACCGTGGTGAAGATGGGCGACGCGGTGCTGGCCGATCTGGTCGGCGAGGGCACCCGCTACGTGGTCGCGCAGGGCGGCCGGGGCGGGCTCGGGAACGCGGCGCTCGCCACGGCCAAGCGCAAGGCCCCCGGTTTCGCGCTGCTCGGCGAGCCGGGCGACGAGCGCGACGTGGTGCTGGAGCTGAAGAGCGTCGCGGACGTGGCGCTCGTCGGGTTCCCCAGCGCCGGCAAGTCGTCGCTGATCGCGGCGCTGTCGGCCGCCAAGCCGAAGATCGCCGACTACCCGTTCACGACGCTGGTCCCGAACCTCGGCGTGGTGAGCGCGGGCGACGTGACGTTCACCGTCGCCGACGTCCCGGGGCTGATCGAGGGCGCCAGCGAGGGCAAGGGCCTCGGCCTTGAGTTCCTGCGCCACATCGAGCGGTCCTCCACCCTCGCGCACGTCCTGGACTGCGCGACGATGGAGCCCGGCCGCGACCCGGTCAGCGACTTCGAGGTGATCGAGCGCGAGCTGCGCGCCTACGACCGTGTCCTCGGCGACCGGCCGCTGTCGGACCGGCCGCGCATCGTCGTCCTCAACAAGGTGGACGTGCCGGACGCCGCCGACCTCGCCGAGATGGTCCGGCCCGAGTTCGAGGCGCGCGGGCTGCGGGTGTTCGAGGTGTCGGCCGCGTCGCACGAGGGGCTGCGCGAGCTGTCGTTCGCGATGGCCGCGATGGTGACCGAGTATCGCGAGTCGCTTCCCGCGGCCGAGCCCACCCGCATCGTGATCCGGCCGGAGCCTGTCGGCGGTGACACCGACTTCGAGGTCCGCGCGATGGGCGACAACACCTACCTGATCACCGGACTGAAGCCCGTCCGGTGGCTGCGTCAGACCGACTTCGCCAACGAGGAGGCCGTCGGCTACCTCGCCGACCGGCTGGCGCGGCTCGGCGTGGAGGAGGCGCTCGCCAAGGCGGGTGCGGAGGCGGGCGCCACGGTCCTGATCGGCACGGCCGACGACTCGGTCGTGTTCGACTGGGAGCCCGAGGTCGCGGCCGGCGAGAGCGTCGCCGGCCCCCGCGGCACCGACCGCCGGCTGGACGGGTTCCGCTGACCCGCCCCTGACCCCCGAGGAGTGGAGCGCCCATGAGCGAGCGCGAGGCGATCGAGAAGGCCCGCCGGATCGTGGTGAAGGCCGGCTCGTCCTCCCTCACGACGCCGGAGGGGACCATCCACGCCGGCCGCATCGACGCGCTGGTGGACGTCCTCGCGGCCCGGCGCGCGGCCGGCACCGAGATCGTCTTCGTGTCGTCCGGCGCGATCGCCGCGGGCCTCGGCCCGCTCGGCCTCACCCGCCGCCCGCCCGACCTCGCCACCCAGCAGGCGGCGGCGAGCGTCGGCCAGGGCCTGCTGTTCGCCCGCTACACCACCTCCTTCGCCCGCCACGGCGCGACGGTCGGGCAGGTGCTGCTCACCGCCGACGACATGATGCGCCGCTCCCACCACCGCAACGCGCAGCGCACGCTCGCGCAGCTCCTCGCCCTCGGCGTCCTGCCGATCGTGAACGAGAACGACACCGTCGCCACCGACGAGATCCGGTTCGGCGACAACGACCGGCTCGCCGCGCTCGTCGCGCACCTGACCCGCGCCGACGCGCTGGTCCTGCTCTCGGACGTGGACGCCCTCTACACCGGGGACCCGCGCCGGCCCGGCGCCCGCCGCATCGACGACGTCCGCGGCCCGTCCGACCTGGCGGGCATCGAGCTGGGCGCGTCGGGACGGGTCGGCACCGGCGGCATGGTGACCAAGGTGGAGGCGGCCCGCATCGCGGGCATCCCGGTCGTGCTGACGAACGCGGCGTCCGCCGCGCACGCGCTCGCCGGGGACGCGGTCGGCACCCTGTTCCATCCCGCCGACGGGCGGCGCCCGTCCACCCGGCACCTGTGGCTCGCGCACGCCACCACCGGCCAGGGCCGTGTCACGCTGGACGCGGGCGCCGTCGACGCGGTCGTCGGGCACCGCAAGTCCCTGCTCCCCGCCGGTGTCACCGGCGTCGACGGCGACTTCGCGGCGGGCGACCCCGTCGACCTGTGCGACGGGGACGGCCGCGTCGTGGCGCGCGGCCTGGTGAACTACGACGCGAGCGAGATCCCGGAGCTGATGGGCCGCTCCACCCGCTGGCTGGCCCGAGAGCTGGGGCCCGAGTACGAACGCGAGATAATCCACCGTGACGACCTGGTCGTGCTGACCGACCGGCGGGGAGAGGGGAACCTGTGATGAGCGAGCGCGAGGAATTCCTACGGGTGGCGCGCCGCGCCCGGGAGGCCGCGGCCGGGCTGGCCCCCCTCCCTCGGGCGGCCAAGGACGCGGCGCTGCACGCCATCGCGGACGCGCTGGTCGCCGCCGCCCCCGAGATCGTCAAGGCGAACGGGGCGGACGTCGCGCGCGCCCGCGCGAACGGCACGTCCGAGTACATGATCGACCGGCTGAGCCTGTCGGACGAGCGGATCGCCGCGATCGCGGACGCCGTCCGGAAGGTCGCCGTGCTGCCCGACCCGGTGGGGGAGGGCGTGCGCGGCACCGTCCTGCCGAACGGGCTGGAGCTGCGGCAGGTGCGGGTGCCGCTCGGCGTGGTCGGGATCATCTACGAGGGCCGCCCGAACGTGACGGTCGACGCCGCCGCGCTGTGCCTCAAGAGCGGGAACGTGGCGATGCTGCGCGGGTCGTCCTCGGCGCACGACTCCAACACGGTGCTGGTGCGGGTCATGCAGGGCGCACTTGAGGGCACCGGCGTCCCGGCGGACGCGGTGCAACTCGTCCCGGGCACCTCGCGCGAGTCGGTGAAGCACCTGATGCGGGCGCGCGGCCTGGTGGACGTGCTGATCCCGCGCGGCGGCGCCTCGCTGATCAGCTCGGTGGTGGAGGAGTCGACCGTCCCGGTGATCGAGACCGGCGTCGGGAACTGCGCGGTGTACGTGGACTCCGCCGCCGACGTGGACATGGCCCTCGACATCCTGGTGAACGCCAAGACGCAGCGCCCGTCGGTCTGCAACGCGGCCGAGACGTTCCTGGTGCACGCCGACATCGCGGACGCGTTCGTCCCGCGCGCGCTTGAGGCGTTGCGCGAGGCGGGCGTCACGGTGCACGGCGACGACCGGATGCGCGCCTACGGCGACGACGTGGTGGAGGCGACCGAGGACGACTGGCACGCCGAATACCTCTCGCTCGACATCGCCGGACGCGTCGTCGACTCGCTGGACGACGCCGTCGCGCACATCCGCCGCTACGGGTCGGGCCACACCGAGGCGATCGTCACCGCCTCGCAGCCCGCCGCGAAACGGTTCGTGGCGCTGGTCGACTCGGCGGCCGTCATGGTGAACGCCTCCACCCGCTTCACCGACGGCGAGGAGTTCGGCTTCGGCGCCGAGATCGGCATCTCCACGCAGAAGCTCCACGCCCGCGGCCCGATGGGCCTCCCGGAGCTGACGTCCACCAAGTACGTGGTCACCGGCGAGGGCCACGTGCGCGGCTGAGTTAATTCAATCCCGGCCCAAGGCACTCGCCTGGCGGCTCGCACCTTGACCGTGCTTGGGCGAGCGCGGAATCGCTTCGCGATCTTCCCGGCGAGGCTCGCCTTCGGCTTCGCCTCGCCGGTCAGGTAACGCGCTCGCGCGACAGCTGAGGCCACCTTGGACCAGACCCGGGCTCTGACGTGCAGGGCCGCGGCGTTCGGGTCGCGGTGGCCCAGGTTGGTCGTGTTGGTTCGATCTGTCGGCGGGGCCGTTGTTTCGGCGCGTGAAGCGGTCGAACAGCACACCGGCGCGGGATACTCGCCTTCCTCCTGCTCCCCGCGCCGTTCTAGAGACGAGGAGGACCGCCGCGTCCGTGTCGCGGCGGTCCTGGTCCCGCATGCTCAGTTCGAGCGGTCGGTGGGGCCGTTGTCGCGGCGGGTGAAGCGGTCGAACAGGCCGCCCGCGGCGCCCGCGGCGGCGTCGGCCATGTCGCGGACCTTGCCGACGAACGGGTCGGCCGTCCGCTCCCACGACTCCCGGTACGACTTGGCCGCGTTCCGGATCTCCTCGCTGACCGAGGCGTTGTCGTCGTCGTCGCGGCGCGGGTAGTCGCCCGCCAGGATCCGCTCGTACTCGCCCTCCCGCGCCCACCGGTCGATCTCCGCGAACCGGATCACCGCGAACGGGTGCGACTGCGGCAGCAGGTTGAGGAACTTCAGCAGCCCGTCCCGCACATCGCCGGCCGCGTCGTACTCGCGGGCCTGCTGCAAGAACGCCTCGCTGCTCATCTCCGTCAGCCGCGTGCCGCCCGCGAGCTTCATCTCCGTCCGCTTGGCCGCGTCCAGGTCCTGCCCGGCGAGCAGCCCCGCCCGGTCGGCCGACAGCTCCGCCTTCCGGAACCACTCCCGCAGCCCGATGATGATCGCCGCGATGCCGATGTTGCCCAGCGGCAGCCACGCCAGCCGGGACCCGAGCTGCAGCAGGATCTGCATCATCGTCTGGTACACCGCGTGCCCGGACAGGATGTGCCCGACCTCGTGCCCGACGACGAACCGCAGCTCCTCGTCGTCCAGCAGGTCGATCAGCCCGGTGTTGATCACGATGAACGGGTGGTCGGAGCCCAGCGCCATCGCGTTGGGCGTCGGGTCCTGCTTGACGAACACGTCCGGCACCTCGGGCAGGTCCAGGATGTAGCAGGCGTCCCTGACCATGTCGTGCAGGTTGCGGAACTGGTCCTCGCCCACCCGCACCGTCCCGCCGAGGAACATCAGCCTGAGGGCCCGCTCGTTGATCAGGCCCGACAGCTTGCGCAGGACGACGTCGAACCCGGACAGCGAGCGCAGCGCGACCAGCGCCGAGCGGTCGGCCGGGTGTTCGTAGGCCCGGGAGCTGATCCCGGGAAAGCGCGTACGTGCTCGATCCGGTGTGTTCTCCGTCATGTCAGATCTCCTGAAGCGTGCAGGGCCCGCCTTCCAGGCGGGAGGAAAGGCGGCGCCACGCCGTGGCATGCCCGAACAAGCGGTGTGAAGGACGATCCCGGGCGAATGGCGAAGCGGATTCTCCTTTCCTTGAAGGTGAGTCTGGCATGGTAGTTCCGACGAATCACCGTGCCGCAGGGTTCCCCGTGGCGGGACCGCGTCCGGCACCGGCCTCGGGAGGCCCGCGATGTTCGATCCGAAAGCCGAGGCGATGTCCACCGACGAGCGGGCCGCGCTGCAGCGGCACCGGCTCTGGGGCCTGGTCGACCGGCTCGTCGCGGCCGGGGGCGTGCAGGGGCGGCGGCTCAAGGACGCCGGGATCGGCGGCGGGGCGGACGTGATGCCGGCCGACCTCGCGCGCCTGCCGTTCAGCACCAAGCAGGACCTCTGGGACACCTACCCGTTCGGGATGCTCGCCGTCCCCCGCGACCAGGTCGCGGCGGTGCACGGGTCGAGCGGGACGCAGGGGCGGCCCACGCTCGTCGCCTACACCAAGGCCGACCTCGGCCTGTGGGCCGCGATGTGCGCGCGTTCGCTGTCGTGCGCGGGCGCGGGGCCCGGCAGCATCGTCCACAACGCCTACGGCTACGGGCTGTTCACCGGCGGGATCGGCATCCACCAGGGCGCCGTCGCGCTCGGCGCGACCGTCGTCCCCATGTCGGGCGGCATGACACAGCGGCAGGTCCGGATGCTCGCCGACCTGCGTCCCGACGTCCTGACCTGCACACCCGCGTACGCGCTGCGCCTCGGCGAGGCCGTAGCGGAGGCCGGGGCGGACGCCGGGTCGCTCAAGGCGGGCCTGTTCGGCGCCGAGCCCTGGACGCAGGAGCTGCGCGCCGCGATCGAGCGGGTGCTGCCGATCAAGGCGATGGACATCTACGGCCTGTCGGAGATCATCGGTCCCGGCGTGGCCACCGAATGCCTGGAGCAGGACGGCCTGCACGTCAACGAGGACCACTTCATCGTCGAGGCCGTCGACCCGTCCACGGGTGAGCCGGTCGAGGACGGGACCCCCGGCGAGCTGGTCTTCACCACCCCCACCAAGCAGGCCCTGCCCCTGCTGCGGTACCGGACGGGCGACATCGCCTCGCTGGAGCGCGGCGAATGCGCCTGCGGGCGCACCCTCGCGCGGATGAGCAAGGTGCTGGGACGCGCCGACGACATGATCGTCGTCCGGGGCGTCAACGTGTACCCGAGCGAGGTCGAGCGGGTCCTGCTCGGCTCCGGGCTCGTCGCGCCCCACTACCAGCTGGTCGTGGACGGCCGCGCCCCCGCCGCCCGGCTCCTGGTCGCCTGCGAGGCGGTCGCCGGCGACCCGCGCGAGGAGCTCGCCGCCCGGCTGCACGAGACGCTGGGCCTCACCGCCGAGGTCGTCACGCTGCCCGCCGGCACCGTTCCAAGGGCCGAGGTCGGCAAGGCCGTCCGCGTCGTGACCTGGGAGGACGGCCCGGCGCCGCTGCCCGGCCTGCAGTGACGCCCGGGACCGGCGGGGCGGACGTCCCCGCCGTCGCGGCCGCTGGCTATTCTCGTCCACATGACGCAAAAGCGGCGCTTGGGGATCATGGGCGGCACGTTCGACCCGATCCACCACGGGCACCTCGTGGCCGCCAGCGAGGTGGCCCACTTCTACTCGCTGGACGAGGTCGTGTTCGTCCCCACCGGCCTGTCGTCCCACAAGGAGGGCCGCAAGGTCGCGGCCGCCGAGGACCGCTACCTCATGGCCGTGATCGCCACCGCGTCCAACCCCCGCTTCTCCGTCAGCCGCATCGACATCGACCGGCCCGGCCCGACCTACACCGTCGACACCCTCCGCGACATGCGCGAACTCCAGGGCCCCGACGCCGAGCTGTTCTTCATCACCGGCGCGGACGCGCTGGAGAAGATGCTGACCTGGCACGACACCGACGAGCTCTTCGAGCTGGCCCACTTCGTCGGCGTCACCCGGCCCGGCCACCGGCTCGCCGACCCCGGGCTGCCCAACGGCCGGGTCTCCCTCATGGAGGTCCCCGCCCTGTCGATCTCCTCCACCGAGTGCCGCGAACGCGTCCACTCCGGCGAGCCGATCTGGTACCTCGTCCCGGACGGGATCGTCCAGTACATCAACAAGCGCGACCTCTACCGCGGCCAAGCCGCCTGACCTGGGCGAGCGGTCCGCCCGGCGACATACCCTGAAAGAGCGCCGCGGGAGCTTCGCGGCCGAACAGCGACAAAGCGGGCCGTTGGCCGCCACCCGTGAGAAGGTGTTAGCGGAGACGACCCCTACAGGGAGGATCGCGAGCGCATCGTGACCGCATCCGACAGGGCGGCGCAGCTGGTCCGGATCGCCGCCGAGGCGGCGGGCGACAAGCTGGCCGACGACATTCTTGCCTACGACGTGAGCGAGCAGCTCGTCATCACCGACGCCTTCGTGCTCTGCTCCGCGCCCAACGACCGCCAGGTCCGCGCCATCGTGGACGAGGTCGAGAAGCGCCTGCGCGAAGAGGCGGACGCCAAGCCCGTCCGCCGCGAGGGCGAGCGCGAGGGCCGGTGGGTGCTGCTGGACTACGCGGACATCATCGTGCACATCCAGCACGAGGAGGACCGCCTGTTCTACGCGCTGGAGCGGCTCTGGAAGGACTGCCCCCTCCTGCCCCTGCCGGACAGCGTCAACGCCCACATCGAGCAGCGCGCCCGAGCCGTCGGGAGCGCGAGTGAGTGACGCCCGCCCGGCCCGCGAGCCGGGCAAACGCCGACTGGTGCTCTGGCGGCACGGCCAGACCGCCTGGAACGTCGAACGCCGCTTCCAGGGCAAGACCGACATCCCCCTGGACGAGACCGGCGTCCAGCAGGCCGAGCGCTCCGCCCGCCTCCTCGCCGGCCTGCGCCCCACCGCCCTGCTGGCCTCGCCGCTGCGCCGGGCCGCCGACACCGCCCAGGCCCTCGCCGAGATCACCGGCCTGCCCGTCCGCTACGACAAGGACCTCATCGAACGGGACGGCGGCCGCTGGGAGGGCCTCACCGCCCACCAGATCCGCGAGCGCTACCCCGCCGAGCACGCCGCCTGGCAGCCGCCCGGCGGCGAGACCAGCGCCCAGGTCGCCAAGCGCGTCGGCACCGCCCTGGAACGCGCCCTCGACGAACTGCCCCCCACCGGCCAGCTCGTCGTCGCCTCCCACGGCGCCGCCCTGCGGCTCGGCATGTCCCACCTCCTCGGCCTCCCCGAGACCCTCTGGGAACGCCTCGGCGGCCTGTCCAACTGCTGCTGGTCCGTCCTCACCGAGATGCGCGACGGCGGCTGGCGCCTCGCCGAGCACAACGCCGGCACCCTCCCCGAACCCGTCCTGAGCGACGACCGCACCGACAACGGAGCCTGACCGGCAAACGATTCGAGACCAGTGGCCCCAGTCCTATACACTGGCGAGGCGCTGCGGGATGAACGTCCACGCAGCCGCGCGGGGCTATGGCGCAGTTGGTAGCGCGCCTCCATGGCATGGAGGAGGTCTGGGGTTCGAATCCCCATAGCTCCACGGGTCGGGCCTTGGTGCTCGGTGAGCTTCGCTCACCTTCGCCGGGGCCCGCAATGCTTTCCTGGGGGGCGACCCCCAGACCCCCGGGTGCTCGCGCGCTAGCGCGCACTGCGCCGGTGGGGGTTGCGGTTGCCGACCTTTGGTCGGCTTCGCCGGGACCGCAATGCTTCCCTGGAACCCCTAGATGCTCGTGCGCACTGCGCCTTCTACGGGGCTCCGCCCCCTCTTGGGGGCTTCGCCCCTTGCCCCCTGGGGGCTTTGCCCCTTGCCCCCCTTGTGCCCCCTTTGGGGCTCCGCCCCCTGCTCCCTTGCTTCGGGTTCTGTGGCTGCTCTGGGGGGTTGGTAAAGATCGGCCGGGCTACCGGGACGAACGGTTCTCACAGTCTTGGCGGGGTGGTTTCATGCGGGGTATGGGAAGACATCGCAGGGGTGCGGCGCGTGAGGTCACGGTGGCCGATCTCATCGAGGAACTGCGCCGGTTCGACGCCCAGATGGAGGTGCGGCTGGCGATCCAGCCGCGGATGCCGCAGGAGCACGCCGTCGGAACGGTGGCGGAGGCCGACGGCATGGTGTGGATCGGCGACGCGGGCCAGCGGGGGTACGCGCCCGACGAGGTGGGAGAGCAACTGGGCTGGAGCTGAGGCGGGCTCCGACGCAAAGCCTTCGCCATGGCGGCGGCTACCTTTCGCCGGGCCGCGCTTCGCCATCTCGATCATGCGGAACAGCCACGGAGTGGCGATGTGATCGAGATGAGGGTTGATATATGACAAAGCGGATCACCGGCAGGCGGCTGCTGCCCGTGGCGGTGGCGGCGGCCTCGGTCATGGCGATGGCGGCACCCGCGTCGGCGCAGGCGGCCCCGCCGCCCGAACCGGCCACCAGCCATGACCAGGAAGAATGCGTCAAGGCGCTGAACCTGCTCTCGCTCATTCGCGTGATTTCGTACCGGCCGGACGTCGCCAAGGCCCTGTGCGCCATGGATCAGAAGAGGCCATCCGACCACTACACCCGGGACCAGGCCAGGAACGAGGAGCTCCTCGGCTTCCTCCCGGGCGAGTTGCCCAAAAGCCTCACCATCCGGCTCCCCAGCGCCGACAACTACACCTGGGACGCCTACACACGGAACGAACGCTGATCCGTCCCGTGGGCCGCGGAGGGTTCACCCCTCCGCGGCCCACGCGTCCCGACGGGCCCCGAAAGTGCACTAGGCTTTCCCTCGGCCGGGTCACCGGCTGAGGGGCTATGGCGCAGTTGGTAGCGCGCCTCCATGGCATGGAGGAGGTCTGGGGTTCGAATCCCCATAGCTCCACGAGCTGGCTCGTCGTGCTCGGTGGCCTTCGGCCACCTTCGCGGCGGGCCGCAATGCTTTCCTGGGGGGCGACCCCCAGACCCCCGGGTGCTCGCGCGCTAGCGCGCACTGCGCCGGTGGGGGGTGCGCTCGCCGACCTTTGGTCGGCTTCGCCTGGCCCGCAGTGCTTTCCCGGGGCGGCCCCTTGAATCCCCGGGGTGCTCGCGCGCACTGCGCCTTGGAGGTGCGGGATTCTGGTCACGCGAGTGGGGGAGTGTGCTCGCCGTCCCCGCAAGGTCGGCCCGGGGCGCGACCCCGCGAAGCGATTCCGCGTTTCGCCCAAGCACCTGCGAGGCGCGAGCCGCTAGGCGAGGATTGCAGTCACAGGCGGCCTTCATGCAGGGCTTTGAGGTTGTCGGCTGCGAGGGTGTTGCCCTGGGTGGCCGATTGGCGGAAGGTGGATTCCGCCTCGTCGCGTCGGCCGGTTCCCAGTAGCAGGACGCCTAGGTTGTTCAGGGCGTTGGTGTGCCCGCTTGCCCCCGCCTCGCGGTAGGCGGTTTCGGCCTCGGCGTACTGGCCTGCTTGGAAATGCATGGTGCCCAGGTTGTAGAGGGCTTCGAGGTCGCCCAGATCGGCTCCCCTTCGGAAGGCGGCCTGTGCTTCCTTGGTCCGGCCGGTCTTCTCCAGCACCAGAGCGAGGTTGCCCCAGGCGCCCACGTGGCCTGCCTGTACCGCCTTCCGGAAGGATGTTTCCGCCTGTTCGAGGCGGCCGGCGCGGTACTGCAGCGTGCCGAGGTTGTCCAGGGCGCCGGGGTGGCCGGTGTCACCGGCCGCGCGGTAGGCGCGTTCGGCTTCGTCTCGTCTGCCCGACCTTTCCAGCAGCACGCCCAGATTGTTGGACGCGCCGACGTGACCGGCGTCGACGGCGTTGCGGAACGCGGTCTCCGCGTCGGGGAGCCGTCCCAGATCCCTGAGCAGGACTCCCAGGCCGAACCATCCCTCGGTCGCACCCGCGGCGATCGCCTCGCGGTAGGTGCTCTCCGCCTTCTGCGCGTGTCCCTGCCTCGCATAGACGGTGCCCAGGTTCAGCAACGCGGTGCGGGATCCGTGATCGGCGGCCAGCCGGCAGTAGGTCGCCGCCTCGTCCAGCAGGTTCGCTTCGAGCAGCAGCGCGCCGAGATCGCCCGCCGCCTCCTTCTCACCCGCCTGGTGCGCCTGCCGGAGGGCGGCGATGGCCTCGGCCGGACGGCCCGCTTCGCGCAGGACACTGCTCAGGTTGAGCAGCGCCGTAGTGCATCCCATCTGGACGGCGCGCAGGCAAGCGGCCTCGGCCTCGTCGAGGCGTTGCGCTTCCCGCAGCAGGTCGCCCAGGTTGCTCCACGCGAGAACGCTGCCCGCGTCGCCGGCGTGCCGGTAGGCCGCCTCCGCCTCGCGGACGCGTCCCAGGCCGGCCAGCAGTATGCCGAGATTGTTCCCCGCGTCGACGTGGCCTGCCGCGACCGCTCTCCGGTAGGCCGCTTCGGCGTCCTCGTCCCGTCCGGTCTCGAACAGCAGCCATCCGAGGTTGTTCAACGCCTCGACGCTGCCCGCCTGGACGGCGTCCCGGTAGGCCGCCTCCGCTTCGTCGTAGCATCCCTGGTGTTTCAGCGAGTTGCCCAGCGTGATCTGGGCGTGGCCGGGGTCGTCATCGGCCGGGGCCCGCCGGCTTATGCGCAGCTTGGCGCTGATCTCGCGATGTGCCGGGGTATCTCGCATTCGTGCAAACCTTTCGGTCGCCTTCCGCGCAAAGCGTAGGCGAGCGTTCCGGGACCGGTCCCGGAACGCTTCGCACGCGGCCGTCAGGCTGTGTAGCGGAGGACGGCGCCTACGTGGAGGTTGGCGTTGGGGCCGTCGGACGGGAGGACGACCAGGTCCCCGTCGGTGGCCGCGACCGCGCGGACGAGGGCGGCGTCGGCGCGTTCCTCGTGGGGGTCGGGCACGCCGAACTCCTCGCGGAGCTCGTCCGCGGTGGACGCGACGTGGCCGGGGTCGGGGCCGATCCAGATGCTGTCTCTT